>JAGNNV010000362.1 GCA_017990495.1 Vicinamibacteria bacterium | reverse complement strand
TCCGCAGATCTTGCCGCCCGGGGTGCGCAGGGGGTTCAATCAACTCCACTTAGCCGTGGCACTGGTCCTGCTACTCCAGTGGTGTGTGAGGGCTCTTTCTTCGGCCTGGCGCACATTATTCGTGCCCCTCATCCTTGCCTTCGGGTGCGCGCGGCCTACGGTATCCGTCGAGACCGCCGCCGGGCAGTGTCAGACCTGTCATGAAGGGATCGAGCGAGCCTCCGCCACTCACGACGGGTGCGTTTCCTGCCACGGAGGCAACGCGAATGGCGTGACCAAGGACGCCGGACACCAAGGCCTGCTCGGCGTCTCAAATCCCTCCTTCCCCGGGCGTTGGGAGAAGGGCTGCGGCCCCTGCCATCAACACCAGGTCGAGCGGATGAAGACCAGCCAGATGTTCACCAACACCGGAATGATCGGCCAGATCCAGGCCACCTGGGAGGGCGAGCGGCCGGGAGTCGTGTACTCCTCGCGCCAGGGCCTCGCGTTCGGACCCGACGGGAAGGCGATCAACCACGCCGACGTCGGTCAACTCGACAACCTCTCGGGCGATCTGTACCGGAAGTTCTGCGCGCGCTGCCACGTGGCGCGGCAGAACGAGGCCCTCGACGGCGCCGGGCACCCTGCCGGCTGCGCCGCCTGCCACTTCTCCTACAGCGATGGAGCCACCTACCGCGGCGGCGATCCCACCATGAAGGGGAAAAGCCCGTACAGCGCCACGCATACCATGCAGGGCCTGCCGCCCATGCAGGCGTGCGCACAGTGCCATCACCGCAGCGGGCGTCACGCGCTTTCGTACCAGGGCCTGTACGACGGCAACAACGGCCTGGTGCCGACCAAGAACGGCATGCCCGGCCCGGTGCCCGGAAGCGATGAACGCTCCTTCTCGCACGTAGCACCCGACGTTCACTTCCTGGCGGGGATGGAGTGCATCGACTGTCACACCTCCAGCGAGATCATGGGCGAGGGTTACGCCTCCAAAGACATGCGGGGGCAACTCGAGATCCGCTGTGAAGACTGCCACGGAGACAGCGGGAAGGCGCCTCGCTTCGTGACCGTTTCGCGCGAGAGCGACCGTCCGCTGATCGAGTCGCGCCAGTATGGCTTCCCCATCCGCCCCGGTTTCAAGGTGGCGCTCACCTCCAAAGACCGTCCCTATTCCAACGTTTTCGAGAAAGATGGTCAGGTCATGCTCGCGACCAAGCGGGAAGGCAAGCTCCTGAAAAGCCCGGTGATCACGGGCACGGCCGAGCATCGCGTGGCCGGTCACGAGCGGCTGGAATGCGCTACCTGCCACTCGCGCAGCGTCGTCCAGTGTTACGGCTGCCACACCTCTTACGACAAGCGCAGCACGGGATGGGACTTCGTGGCCGACCGCGAGACGCCCGGCGAGTTCAGCGAGACCGAAGACTACCGGACGCTCTTCCCGTTCCCTCTGGCTCTGAACGAGCACGGCCGCATATCGCCGGTGACGCCCGGCTGCCAGACCTTCGTGACCGTCATCGAACCCGACGGCAGCCTATCGAAGAACGACGCAGTTCTGAACTACAAGGGCAAACCCCAGCTCCGTTTCGCGCCTTTCTTCGGCCACAACACCGGCTCACGCGCGGTGGGCTGCACGGAGTGCCACGGCAACCCTGCGTTCCTCGGCTTCGGCCAGGGTCTGCTGGAACAGGGCGGTGTGAAAAGCACCCTGCTCTGCGAGAAGAACGACAAGAAGGCGCTCGACGGCTTCCTCGCCATGGACCGCGGACGCGTGGTGTCTCACGCCGCGATCACGCGCACGGGAGCGCGACCGCTTCAGCACGACGAAGTCCGGCGGGTGTTCGCGGTGAACCTGTGCCTGGTCTGCCACGAGACCGGCAAGGATCCGATTTATCTCAAGAAGCTCGACTATGACGCTCTTAAAGACCCTCTTCATCTCCGCCTTCTGGCTGCTCGCTGACCGCGGGCAGGCGCGGGCGGCCGAGACGAGCTGCCTCGGCTGCCATCCCACGGCCAGGGCGGCGCTGTCCGGTCCGATGTCAACCCGGGCGGCGGAGCGGGCGTTCGCGCATCGCGCCTTCGGCAAGGCCGAGGGCGACCGTTTCTTCGAGGCTTCCTGCTCGGGCTGTCACGTCTCCTCGTGCAATGACTGCCATGGAACCGAGCCCCACCGCGATCCAAGGCCCAAGGATGACGCCTGTCTCAGCTGTCATCGCGGGTACTTCGTGGGCTGGGACTACTACGGCCGGGCCCCGCGCGAGGATCACGCCCGCTACCGGCGTGGCGCCATCGCGAACGGAGAACCGGTCCTCAAGATGCTCCCCGACGTGCACCGCGAGCGCGGCATGAGCTGCGCCGACTGTCATCCCATGGCGTCGCTGCATGGTGGGAAGACCGCGACGAGGACGTGTCTCGACTGCCATCCCAATCCCTCGCGCACCGTGCCCGAGCATTCCTTCGACGCCCACATGACGAAGATGGAGTGCGTGGCCTGCCACTCTGCCTGGGCGCCGCAGGAATACGGCACCTTCCTGGTAAGGCCGAAGACCCCCGAACAGCAGGAAGCCTTCGCCGCTCTTCCTTCGGCCGGGCCGTGGAAGCGGAGCGCCTACCTCAGGCGGCAGGACGCGCCGCCGCTGGGCCTCAATCAGCGCGGCAAGGTGTCGCCGATCCGCCCGCAGTTCATCCTCTTCGCCACCGACTTGAGCCGCGGATGGGAGAACAAGCTGCTGGCCGCGGAGTGGAAGGCCTTCACGCCGCATACGGTCAGGCGCGGGAGCGTCACCTGCAGCGGCTGTCATGAGGCGCCGCGGCGATATCTCCTGGAGGCCGACGCGGACCGCCTGCACCTTCTCGACAAAGACGGCCTTCCCCTGCGTTCGTTCTGGAGCCAGACCGGTCAGACTGTCACCAATGGCTCCTTCTTCCCCCTGGATCGTCACACTCTGATGAATCGCAAGACGCCGGAGTACGTGCGTCAGTACTTGAGACAATGGCAAAACCTGCTCGATCGCGCCGGACCGCCCTCGAAGCGCTGATCCTCTCCTTGCTGGGAGGATTCGGCCTGTGGCGATTTCTGACCCCTCGCGGGAGACGCTCGTCGCGCGAGGAGATCAAGGTTCGAACCGCGGATGTGCCCGCGGATGGAGCGCTCGTGTTGCCCCGGAAACGCTGCGCGGTGGTCAAGAGCGGCGATTCCATCATGGCCCTCGACCTGATCTGCCCCCACCTCGGCTGCACCGTGAACGCCACACCGCAGGGGTTCGCCTGTCCGTGCCACGGCAGTCGTTTCAAGAGCGACGGTCAGGTGGTAACCGGACCCGCGACCCGCGGCATGACCCGGCTGGCTGTGGAAGAGCGCGACGGCATCCTCTCCATCTCACGTGAGGAGGGCTGATGGTCACCGCCCTGCTGAAGCACGTCTTTCCGCGCCGGGTGCTGGAGACGAACCTGCGGATCACCTACACGTTCGGGCTGGGTGGGCTGGCCCTCACCACGCTGATCCTGCTCTTCGGCAGCGGCTTGCTGTTGCTCTTCTACTACGCGCCATCGCCCGAGAGAGCGCACAGCTCCATTCAGTTCCTCGAGATCAATGTCTGGGGCGGAGGCTATCTGCGCAGCCTGCATCGCCTGGCGTCGCACGTTCTCCTCGTGCTCATCGTGCTGCACGCCCTCCGGGTGATCCTGACCGG
>JAGNNV010000361.1 GCA_017990495.1 Vicinamibacteria bacterium | reverse complement strand
CCCATGTTCACCCTCGGCTTCGATATCGGCGGCACCTTCATCAAGGCCGTGGCCTTGCGGGACGCGGACGTGGTGGCGCGGGGGGAGACGCCGGTGCATCACGAGTCCATCGACGCCTTGTGCGTCCAGCTCGCAAGCCTGAAACGCGAACTCGACCCTCACTCCGAGGCCCGCGCGGCCGGGGTGGCGGTGGCGGGGCTGGTGGACAAGTCCACCGGTCGGCTCACCGCTTCACCGCATCTGCCTTCGCTCCGTCACGTCGACGCCAAACCCCTCTTCGATGCGGCCCTCGGTGTGCCCGTGAGCGTGATGAACGACGCCACCGCCGCCGCCTTTGCCGAGGTCCGGTATGGCGCCGCGCGCGGCCTGTCCCAGGTTCTCCTCATCACCGCGGGCACGGGTGTGGGCGGGGGATTGGTCCTGAACGGCCAGCCCTACGAGGGCGCCTCCGGTTTCGCCGGGGAGATTGGCCATGTGCCGGTCGAGCCCATTGGCGACGCCTGCGCCTGCGGCCATCACGGCTGTCTGGAGACGGAGTGCGGGGCCTATTACCTCGTGGGCCGGGCTCGCGCCGCCATCGGCTCGGGGGTGCACACCTCGCTTTCCCGGGCCAATCCCCTCGACGCCGCGGCCATTTTCGAGGCCGCGCGGGCGGGCGACCCCTTCGCGGTGAACCTCGTCGACCGGGCGGGGGCGGCCCTCGGCCGGGCCTGCGCCATGGCCCTGCAGATCCTCGACCTCGAACGCATCGTGATCGGCGGCGGGCTCGCCCGTAGCGCCGATCTGCTCATTCCGCGGATAATGGAGGCGGCCCGCGCCCGGACGTTCGGCGAAATCTTCGGCCGCGCATCGTTTGTCGCGGCGGAGCTCGGCCACCAGGCGGGTGCGATCGGGGCAGCGGCTGTGGCGATGCATAACGTCCGCTAGCCCCTCTTTCGCCCCTTTTCGACTCTTTTTTCTCTCCAGGTAGACGTGACCGAACTCTCACAGATCCGCAACTTCTCGATCATCGCCCACATCGATCACGGGAAGACCACGTTGTCCGACCGGCTGATGGAGGCGACGGGCGCCCTCACGGAGCGCGAAATGAGCGCCCAGTTCCTCGATGCCATGGACCTCGAGAAGGAACGCGGCATCACCATCAAGCAGCACTCGGTGCGGCTCAATTACAGGGCCAAAGACGGGAAGGACTACGTCTTCAACCTGATCGACACCCCGGGCCACGTCGATTTCAGCTACGAGGTGAGCCGCTCGCTCGCCGCCTGCCAGGGCGCGTTGCTGGTGGTGGACGCGAGCCAGGGCGTCGAGGCCCAGACCCTCGCCAACGCGCACCTCGCGGTCGAAAACCACCTCGAGATCATCCCCGTGATCAACAAGGTCGATCTGCCCTCGGCCGAGCCGGAGCGAGCCAAGGAGCAGATCGAGAGCGTCATCGGTATCGACGCCTCGGGCGCGATCCTCGCCTCCGCGAAACAGGGAATCGGCATTCCCGAGATTCTCGAAGCGATCGTCGCTCGCGTGCCGGCGCCCAAGGGCAACCCCGATGGTCCGCTCCGCTGCCTGATCTTCGACTCCTGGTTCGACCAGTACCGCGGCGTGGTCATCCTCGTCCACGTGGTCGACGGCGTGATCAAGCCCGGCATGAAGATCCGGCTCATGGCATCCGAAGGCAGTCATGAAGTTGAAGGCCTCGGCGTCTTCACCCCAAAGCCCATGCCCGTCGATTCGCTCAGCGCGGGTGAGGTGGGCTTCGTCGTCGCGGGCGTGAAGCGGATCTCCGACACCAAGATCGGCGACACCATGACCGACGACCGGAATCCGGCGACGGAGCCGCTGCCCGGCTTCAAGGACGTGAAGCCCATGGTGTTCGCGGGCCTCTATCCGATCGAGTCCAACAAGTACGGAGAACTCCGCGAGGCCATGGAGAAGCTCCGGTTGAACGACGCCTCGTTCAACTACGAGCCCGAAACCTCGGCGGCGCTCGGCTTCGGTTTCCGCTGCGGCTTCCTCGGTCTCCTCCACATGGAGATCGTCGAGGAGCGCCTCGAGCGCGAGTTCGGCCTCGAACTGATCGTCACCGCGCCTTCGGTCAAGTACCGCGTGATGAAGACGAACGGCGACATCATCGACGTTGATTCTCCCGCGCGCATGCCCGATCCCGGTTCGATCGAAGCGATCGAAGAGCCGGTGATCACTGCCACCATCCTTACCGCGCCTGAATATGTGGGCGCCATCCTGCAGTTGTGCCAGGACAAACGCGGCATCCAGAAGAACATGGGCTACATCACGCCTACCCGCGTGATGATCACCTACGAGCTTCCGATGGCCGAGGTTCTCCTCGATTTCTACGACCGGTTGAAATCCGCCTCGAAGGGCTACGCCTCGCTCGACTACCAGATCACGGGATGGTGGGTGTCGCCTCTGGTGAAGCTGGACGTTCTGGTGAACGAAGAGCCCGTGGACGCGCTTTCGATCATCTGCCACAAGGACATGTCGTACCAGCGCGGCAAGACGCTGGTCACCAAGATGCGATCCCTGATCCCACGTCAGATGTTCGACGTGGCCATCCAGGCCGCCATCGGCTCACGCATCATCGCGCGCGAGAGCGTCAAGGCGCTGCGCAAGAACGTCATCGCCAAGTGTTACGGCGGCGACATCAGCCGCAAGCGCAAGCTGCTCGACAAGCAGAAGGAAGGCAAGAAGCGGATGAAGAAGGTCGGCAGCGTCGACATTCCCCAGGAAGCCTTTCTCGCCGTGCTGAAGGTCGACGAATAGGCCACCCCCAGCCGGGCTCAGGGCATGAGAATCGACGCCAGGGCTTCCGCGCTTTCCGGCTTCTCGCGGAAGAACAGGGTCGGTTCAAAAAGTTCGAGTTCGAGAAGCATGGGCTGGTCCGAGTCGTCGCGCGCGATGTCGACGCGCGCGTAGGCGATCTGAGGAACCGAAGCGGACACCAGCACGTTGCGAGCCATGGCGATGGCGTCGGGGCGGGGCTCGATCACCCGCCCCTCGGGGCCGACGTGGCGTCCGCCCTTGAACGCGGAGTTCTTCATGACGGCATGGGAATAGCGGCCGCCGAAGAACATGAGCGACTGTTCTCCTCCTTCCTCCACGTCCTTCACGAAGGGTTGCACCATGATGGCGCGATCGGGACGGTGCCGTTCGAGGTAGGCCTGTCCGTCGGCATACCGGTCTGGTTCGACGCGGATCGTCTCCCACGAATCAGCCGACACCGAAGGCTTGAGCACCACCGTGGACCAACCGCGTCCACGGCAGAGTTCGGGGAGATCCGCGCTCTCGCCCCGGCCGACGAACATCGTGGGCACGCAGTGGATGCCTCGGCCGGTGAAGTCACTCAGGTACCGCTTGTCGGCGTTCCAGCGGATCACATCGGGCGGATTCACGAGGGTGGTCTGCTTCTCCACGCGGCCGAGCCAGGCCAGGAACTCCTCGAAGCGAAGGTAGTAGTCCCAGGGCGACCGGATCAGGGCCAGATCGACGCGGTCCCAGGCGAAGTCGGGATCGTCCCACGAGGCGGTGAGAACGACAGCGCCTCGACGGGCGAGAGCGGCGGCGAGCGGGCGATCGTCGTCTTCGATCTCAGGATGTCTCGGGTTGGTGACGAAGGCGATCTTCATGGCCGCGGGAGCTTACTAACCCCTGGGGCCTCGTCGTTGCG
>JAGNNV010000360.1 GCA_017990495.1 Vicinamibacteria bacterium | reverse complement strand
CTGCGGCCCACGTATGTGAAGGAACGCCCGGGTGCCCTGGCCGCAGCGTCACCCCCGAGCGCGGTGATCTGCGAATCCGGCGACCGCGCGGCAAGCCCCACGCGCGAGATGCGCGGTAGGCGCGGGACGTGGCGTGCGGAGGCCAGAGCACCGTTCCTGAACGGAGTGGGCCGCAAGTTTCCGCATGATCAACGCGGAGCGACAGCTCCGCTCCATTCATTGAAGACGACCTGCGGCCCACGTATGTGAAGGAACGCCCGGGTGCCCTGGCCGCAGCGTCACCACCGAGCGCGGTGATCCGCGGATCCGGCGACCGCGCTTTGACCGGAGGCGCGAAGAGCGCGTTACTTGGTATGTGAAGGAACGCCCGGGTGCTCCGGTCGCAGCGTCACCACCGAGCGCGGCAGACTGCGGGAACCAATCCCATCTGCCGGGTCGTGGCTGCGCCGCTAATACCGCAGGCGGAGGAGGGTGGCGGGGCCCGTGGAGGACGGAATCACGATGAAGAGGTTGTCGTATTCGTCGTGGGCGATTTCGATGGACTCGGTCACGCCGAGGGCCTTCAGCAGCTTGGGCGTGGTGTTTGAATGGCCCACCGCGAGCACCACATCGTTCGGGTGTTCCGCCTTCATACGTTCGGCCACCGCGGCCATGTTGTCCGCGGGAAGTTTGATGGGGGTGAGCGCGCGCGCCTTCAGCACCGCGTCCGCGGTGAGCCAGGTGCGTTGGAACTGGGTCACGTAGACCGCCTTGATGTCGAGACTCTTCACCGCCCGCTGCAGCGCCTCGGCCCGGGCGATGCCCACGGCGGAGAGCAGGGGGTCGGTGGACTCGTCCACCTTCTCGGCGTGTCGGACCACCACCACGGCCTTCTGCGCGAAGGCGGGCGCGGCGTCGCCGAGCAGGGCGAGGCACGCGAGGGCAGCAAGGGACGAACGAAGCAAAGCCTGGGTCATGAAATCTCCGGCGTGGATGATATCCCTCGTCTGGCCGGAGGCCCGTGGGGGCATCCCCAGCGTTTAGGCTTGCCGCGTGAATGCTGAAGGCCCGCTGTCGATCGCGCCGCCGCCCCTGCTGACGGAGGCCGCGGCCCGCCTCGCCGCGGACCTCTACGATCTCGGGTCCCAGGACTTCGTGCAGGCCAAGGCCCTGCCCGGCGAGTACGACGCCAACTTCGAGATCACCGCCCCCGCGGGGCGGTTCGTGTTGAAGGTGATGCACCCGGCCCGCGACCACGGCCTCATCGATATGCAGTGCGAGGCCCTCGAGCATGTCGCGCGCGTGGCGCCCGCGCTTCGCGTGCCTCGGGTTCGGCCCTCTCGCGCCGGCGACCGCGTGACCCGAGTGGCTCTCAGGGGCACAAAAGAGGGAGAGACCGTCGAGCGACTGGTCTGGATGCTCGGTTACATCGAAGGCGACCCCTTCGCCTGCGTTCGGCCGCAAACCGACGACATGCTCGAAAGCCTCGGCCGCTTCCTCGGTTCCCTTGACGCCGCGCTCCGTGACTTCACCCATCCCGCCGCCGAGCGCGCATTCAAATGGGACCTCTCCCGCGCGGGTTGGATCGAAGGCGCCCTGCCGAACATCACCGACCCCGCTCGCCAGGCCCTGGTCGAGAAGGCCCTCGGCATCTTCAAGGCGAAGGTCGTGCCCGCCCTGCCTTCGCTGCGACGATCCGTGATCCACTCGGACGCGAATGACTACAACGTCATCATCGATCCTGCGCAGTCTGAGCCGCGAGGGGTGGCGACGGTCATCGACTTCGGTGACATGCATCGCGGCCTGGTGGTGGCCGAAGTGGCGATCGCCGCCACCTACGCCCTGCTCGATCAGAAAGATCCACTGGCCGCGGCGGCGGCGGTGACGCGCGGCTATCACAAGATCCATCCGCTCGAAGAGGACGAGATCGCCGTCTTGTTTCCGCTGATCCTGGCCCGCCTGGCCGTGAGCGTCACCAACTCCGCGATGATGAGTGTGCTCAAGCCCGCCGACGCATACGTGACCATCAGCGAGAAGCCGGCCTTTGCTGCACTCGAGCGTCTGATACGCATTCCGCCGGCGCTGGCCGAAGCCTGGTTCCGTCGCAGCTGCGGATTGGCTGCTACCTCCTCCGCGGCAGCCGAGGTGACTTCGTGGATCGAAGCCCACGCGGGCGCCTTCTCTCCGGTGCTGGATGTCGATCTGCGTACGGTTCCTGTTCTCGTCTTCGATTTGAGTGTCGGCAGTCCGATGCTCGGCGCCGACCCGCGGGCCACCGAGACCGCCGCCCTGACCGAGACGCTGTTCCGTGAAATGCGCGGGGCCGGGGTCTCGGTGGGGGTGGGTCGTTACAACGAAGCCCGCCTCCTTTATGTATCGCCGCTGTTCGGCCAGGGCGAAGCGCCCACCGACGAACGCCGCACCATTCACCTGGGCGTGGATCTGTTCGTCGAGGCGGGGTCGCGGGTGCGGGCTCCGCTGGCCGGCGTGGTTCACCTGCTCGTCAACAACGACGCTCCTCAGGACTACGGCCCGCTGGTGATCCTGCGACATCAGACCGCGGCCGGCACGCCCTTTTTCACGCTGTACGGACATCTGAGTGAGGACACGCTCAGCGGGCTGCGCGAAGGACAACGTGTCGAGGCGGGGGAGGAGATCGCGCGCGTGGGCTCACCCCCCACCAATGGCGACTGGGCGCCACACCTGCACTTCCAGATCATTCTCGACCTGCTCGACCTCGGCCGCGATTTTCCCGGGGTGTGCCGCGCCTCGGAGTGCTTCCTGTGGACCTCGGTCTCGCCCGATCCCAACCTGATCCTCGGTATCCCCGCCGCGTCTTTCGGCGAGCGGAACCGCACCGCCGATGAAACTCTCGCGAAGCGGAAGCGCCTCCTCGGCCCCAGCCTGAGCCTCTCCTACGATCGTCCGCTCAAAATCGTGCGCGGCTTCGGCACGTATCTCTACGAAGACACCGGCCGCGCCTTCCTGGACATGTACAACAACGTGCCCCTGGTCGGCCACAGCCATCCGCGAGTGGTGCGCGCAGCCCAGGAGCAGCTCGGGCTGCTCAACACCAACACGCGTTACCTGCATGACCACGTGATCGACTACGCCGAGCGCCTGACCGCGCTGCTCCCGAAGTCGCTGAGCGTGTGCTTCTTCGTGAACTCGGGCAGCGAGGCCAACGACCTGGCCCTCCGCATGGCGCGAACTCACACGAAGCGTCAAGACATCGTGGTTCTCGAAAACGCGTACCACGGTCATACCTCCGCTCTCATCGACGTCAGTCCCTACAAGTTTGATGCCCCGGGTGGCGCGGGCCGTAAGGACTTCGTTCATGTGGCCCCCATGCCCGATGACTATCGCGGACGGTTTCGCCGCGAAGACGCGGAGGCGGGGATGAAATACGGGCGGGCGGTCGGCGAGGTGGTGAGTCGCCTCGTCGCACAGGAGCGGCCTCCCGCGGCTTTCATCGCCGAGACCCTGCCCAGTGTGGGTGGTCAGATCGTGCCGCCGCCTGGGTTCCTCGATGAGGCCTACCGGCACGTCCGGGCCGCGGGCGGGGTGTGCATCGCCGACGAAGTGCAGGTCGGCTTCGGCCGGCTGGGTTCCCACTTCTGGGGGTTCGAGATGTTGGGCGTGGTTCCCGACATCGTGGTCCTCGGCAAGCCGATGGCGAACGGATTCCCTCTAGGGGCCCTGATCAC
>JAGNNV010000359.1 GCA_017990495.1 Vicinamibacteria bacterium | reverse complement strand
CATTCCCCCTCCGACTCACCGCGCCCCTGGGCCTCGGTTTCCTGGGAGTGGTCATCGTGCTCCAGCCCGGCCAGGGCATCATCACCGCGGCCGCGCTGCTCGCTCTCCTCGCCGGACTCCTCTCCGCGGTCGCCCAGACCGGGGTGCGCCAGCTCACGAAAACCGAACCCACGGTGCGCATCGTGATCTACTTCGCGCTGATGGGCACCTGCCTCTCCGCGCTCAGCCTGCCCTTCGTGTGGGTGACGCCCGCACCCGCCATCTGGCTGGTCATCGTGGCGCTCGGCTTCTCCGCCACGAGCGGACAGCTCTTCATGACCAAGGCCTACTCCTACGCGCCGGCTTCGCAGATCGGCGGCTTCGTGTACACCGGCGTGATCTTCGCCGCCATGCTCGACTGGCTTCGCTCGGGCCGCACGCCCGCTCCCCACTTCTTCGCGGGCGCCCTGCTGGTGATGGCCGCGGGAGCCTTGATGTTCCGCCTGGCCAGTCGAGGGCCGGTCGTCATCGACAGCGAGTAGCGGAGCCAACCGATCCCATGACCAACGAAGCGGCCCGACACTTCAACGATGCCGTCCGACTGGACGTGACCGCCGCGCGCGAGCAGTGGCGTCAGCTCACCGAGGCCTTCTCCACCCGCGGCATCACCTTCGGCGGCGTCCCCATGCCCACGTTCCTGCGCCCTCAATTCGTCGATCAGGACACCTGGGCGACGCTCACCACCGGCGCCACACTTCTGGTCCGACTGTCCGAGCGCGTGGCGCGGGAAGCGTTCTCGGGCCGGCTCGAGGACCTCCTCGATTTCCTGGGCGCGCCGGAGGTTCATCGCCGTCTGCTGCGGGTACCCCCCGCGGGGCCGGACGTCTCGCTCTCGCGGGTCGATGGGTTCATCGCGGGAGGCCGCGTCCGCTTCATCGAAATCAACTCCGACGCGCCCGCCGGTTTCGGTTACGCCGATCGCATGACCGAGGTGTTCTCACAACTGCCCCTGGTGAGACGAATGCGCACCACCGACGATCTGTCGGTCATCGGTTCGGTCGACGCCCTGGTCGCCGAATTGCGCGCTCACGCGCGCGTCGAGAATCCGCGGGTGGCCATCGTGGATCTGCGCACCGTGCGCACCCGGCCAGACCAGGAGATCCTGCGCGAGGAGTTCGAACGCCGCGGCCTCAACACCCTTTTGTGCGACCCGCGCGACATGGAGGTGGTGGGCGACGCTCTGGTGGCGAACGGGGAGAGGGTGGATCTGGTGTACCGACGCACCGTGATCTCCGAAGTCCTGAACATCGAAGCCGAGGCTCCGGGTTTCTTCGAGGCCTACCGCCGCGGCCTCGCCGTCTTCGTGAATTCGTTCCGCTGCTATCTCTCCGAAGACAAAGCCTTCTTCGCCATCCTCACCGACGAGCGTTTCGCCGCTCTCCTCTCCGAGGAGGAACGCGCTTTCGTGGCCGCGCACGTTCCCTGGACGCGCAAGGTCGAGGAACGGAAGACCGAGTGGCAGGGACAAACGATCGACCTTCTGCCCTTCATCGAGACCCATCGGGCCGGCCTCGTCCTCAAACCCTCTCACGGTTACGGCGGAGCCAGCGTCACCGTGGGATCGTCCTCCTCCGCGGCGCGCTGGTCGGAGGCGATCAAGACCGCCACCACGCAAAGCGGCTGGATCGTGCAGGAGAGGGTCGACATTCCGGAGGAGGAGTTCCCGGTCTTTGACCCGGATGGGTCGCTGCGCTTCGAAATGCTGAAGGTCAACACGAATCCGTTCTACGTGGGAGGCGCGCCGGTGGGCGCCGTCACCCGCATTTCCCGCGACGACGTCATCAACGTGTCAGCGGGCGGAGGCAGCGTTCCCACGTTTGTTGTCTAAGCTCATGCGGTGACGCAGGCGCGGACCCGTGAGTTGTCCGTGGAACGCGGGGCGGGCCTTGCCTTCGCCCTGGCCCTGCTGGCTACCCTGCTGATGGCTCTGCCCGTCGTCGTGGCCCCGACTGAGCGGATCTTCGGCAGCGGGGAGATCCTGAGCCGGGCGGACCCGAACCGCGATGCCCTGGTGGTCATCGACCAGTTCCGCACCGGCCGCGTTCCCCCGCCCTATCTGCAGCCGCTTACGGACCTTCCCGGACGATTCCTCGCCCGCGCCTTCGGGCCCGTGATCGCTTACAACCTGGTGGTCCTCGCCACGTTCCCCCTGGCCGCGGCCACCGCCTACCTGCTCGGCCGCCACTTGCTGGGATCGCACCTTGCCGCGCTGATCGCGGGCCTCTCCTACGCCTTCATGCCCTTTCACCTGATGCAGGCGGGCGGCCATCCGCACATCGCGCAGACCCAGTGGCTTCCTCTCTACTTCCTCGCGTTGTCGCGTGGCATCGAATCTCCCACCATGGTCCGGGCGGGGCTGTTAGTGTTGGCGGTCGCAGCGACCGCGTCAGCCGACTTCTACGCCGGCTTCATCATCGCGGTCCTGACTCCCGTGGCCATCCTGGCCTTTGCCTTAGCCTCCCCGAAGGCGCCGGGGGCGGCGCGTTGGCGTGGAGCGGGCGTGACTGCACTGATCCTGGCCGCGGCCCTTGCGACGGGTGTGGCGGCTGTCCGTCGCCTTCTCCCGGATGTGATGGCGAGAGCCGATACATTGTCGTTTCCGCGAGCGGACCTCTTCTCATGGAGCGCCAAGTGGTGGAGTTACCTTGTCCCACCCGCGGATCACCCGCTATGGGGGGGAACGGTGCGTGACTTCTGGACCGCACAGGGCGTCGGCGTGGACCTGCTCGAGCATCAGCAGATGAGTGTGGCCTTGTCCCTGGTACTCCTGGCTTGCGTGCCGTTGTGGCGGTTCGCGCGCGAGGCTCATCCTCGGACCACACCTCCCATCGCTCCCGCTCTGGCCCTGCTCGGCGCCGCCGCGCTCCTCTGCTCACTGTCGCCCGAGCGCACGATTGGCTCCTTCACTTTCGTGAGGCCCTCCGCGTTTCTGTACGAACTCGCCCCGATGTTCCGCGCCTACGCTCGCTTCGGTGTGGTCGTGGGCCTCGTGACTTCACTGCTCGGGGGTCTTGGGGCCGCTCTGCTGTGGCGAACGGGCGGTTGGCGGAGGAGGGCCGCGATCGGACTCGTGGCCCTCGCTCTGATCGAGTACGCGCCGATCCCGGCGCGCGGGTCGCGCGATGTACTGCCGACGCACGCGCATCGCTGGCTCGCCTCCCAGCTCGCTTCCAGCCGCGTGCTCGACTGCGTGGAGCCGGCCCGCTTCTCCGACACCCTTGCCGTACCGCTCCTGGGCCACGAGGTCACGTTCCTCGGAACGGCAGGGATCGACGACTGCGGTGAGCAAGGGCTGGGAAGCAGGCTCGCCACGCTCGGCATCAACCGCGTGATCGTACGCAGTAACACTCCCGTGGGCCGGTGGCGGTCGCGGAGCCGCGCGGACTTCGCGGTTCACACGCACCTGGCTCCGGAGGTCGACTTCGGGGACGCCGCCGTGCTGCGCCCGGCGCTTGAGCCCGGCACCGCCCAGGCCCGGGGATGGTCGGGATTCTTCCCCCGTGAGTACGAAGGCGACGCCACCTGGCGCTGGATGTCGACCACGGGCGAACTCCGCATCACCATGTCCCAGGCATCAACGCAAGCCCGGCTCAGAGTGGAACTCCGGTCTTTCCCCGGACCTCGTCGCGTCGATTGGTTCATCAATGGCGAGAAGGGTGGGGAA
>JAGNNV010000358.1 GCA_017990495.1 Vicinamibacteria bacterium | reverse complement strand
TCGAGCGCCTCGGCGGCACGCGGCAGCTCAAGGTGGACGTGCGCCTCGTCGCCGCGACCCATCGCGACCTCGATGCCATGGTGCGGTCCGGCGAGTTCCGCGAGGACCTCTTCTTCCGATTGAACGTGGTCGCGATCACGCTGCCGCCACTGCGCGAGCGGCGCGAGGACGTCCCGCTGCTGGTGGACCACTTCCTGCGCCGGTTCGCCGATGAGGGCAAGCCGCGCGGCATCTCCCGCGAGGCCATGGACCTGCTGCTCAAGCACGACTACCCCGGCAACGTGCGCGAACTCGAGAACCTCATCCACCGGGCAGTGGTGCTGGCCCGCGGCGACACCATCACCAGGGCCGACCTGCCGCTGCACCTCGGCGGACTCAAGCCCGAGGCAAAGTTCGATACGGGCGGCTTCGCCGAGCGAGTGATGGCGTTCGAGAAGACGCTCATCGACGAGGCCCTCGAGAAGGCGGGCGGCGTGCAGACACGAGCGGCGGCGGCACTCGGCATGAGCGAACGGCACCTGCGCTATCGGCTCAAGAAATTCGCCGCGGACGGAGAGCGCTGACCCTCGGATGAGGGCCTCACCCGGCCCGGGCCGCAACTCGTACTGCGCTAGCGCCTGACCGTGAGGGCGAGGCCGACCGCATGGCTGCGATAGTCGTAGTACGCGTCATTCGATCGAGACCGAGTGAAGTTGTACTCGAGCGCAAGCCCCAGTGAGAAAGCGCCCGGCGCGGGCATGGGCAGGGCCAGGCTGAGGCCGCCTCGCGTGATGCGGTCTTCCCGCAGCGCACCGCCTTCAAGTGCCAGGCCCGTCGCATCGAGCGCCACCACCGCATCGAAGTCCTTCTTCTGCCACGACCCCTGGGCCTGCAACTCCGCCCCACCTGCGAAGACATGCTTCGCGCCGAGCGAGAGCGCGCCCATGTCGCTCGCGAAGGGATCGTCATAGACGCCGTCGTCGAAGAAACCCGCCGGGGTCGCAAGAAGGCCGGGCGGCACATCGCCGCTGATGCGCCGCACGAAACCCTGTGCCCACGCCCCGGTCCGCTGCCCGAGGCCCTGGGCCACGCGAACCATGGTGTTCCACTGGCGCGCGTTCTCGCCGGTCGTTCCCGTGGAAACGGACGATGGCAGCGTCACTCGCACGCTTGGTCCCATTCCCACCCCGCCTCGGCCGCGGCCGGAGGTGGAGCTGGGGGAAGATGGCGCGGTTGGGGTGACGCTCTCGTAGCGAGTCTCGCCTTGATAGGACTTCCATCCGAAGTGGGACTCGGCGATGAGTGTGGTGCGGCTGCGCAGGTTCAGGTTGAGGCTGAAGAACGTGTCCTGCTCGAACTGGTCCAGTTCCCTGAGCTGGTCGAACGATCGGTCGGCGAGCCGATAGCCGGTCCACAGGGTCAGGCCTTCGCGCGGCCTCAACTCGAAATTGACGAACGCCGCGAGGGCGTCGTAATTGGCCTCCGACCAGGCATCTCCGTTACGCCGCCAGGAGCCCGTGCCCCCGGCGAAGAGCCGGGCCTTCTCGGCCTCTTTCAGGTCCACGCGGTACGAGGCCCCGATCGCATGAGAGATGAAGCTCCAGTCTCCAGGGGTATTGAAGCTGCCGCCTTCGAACTCGTAGTACACGCGTCCACGCTGGGAGGCGAAGGTCAACTCCGGGGTCAGGGATCCTTCGATGGTGCCGCGCGTCTCACGCTCGAAGGCGCTGGGTCGGAGCGCGTCGAGGGCCACGGCGAGCCGCGCATCCACCGCGGGCTGGGCGTTTGCGGACTGGGCCACGCCCGACAAAGCAACCGAAATGAGTCCGAACATCAACGACGGTGAGTTGGTCATCGCTTTCCTCTCACTGACAGCGCTGGAATGCCGGCAGGTGGTTGTTGACAGACGCGGCGCGGTTGCTCTGGAGCACCCGCAGAACGTCCTCGGGCAGGCTCGCCCCGAGTTGCGAGTCGTAGAGCGCGATGTTCTCCACCTCCGCCTGAACCGCGGCGGCGCAGGCCGCGCGCGTCGTGGTGAAGCGCGGAACGTTCGCGGGCGACCACAGGCTCGAAGGAACTGCCAGCCCGCGCGCCGAGAACAGCCCGGCCACCGCCGCCGCATGCCATTGCTCGGCCACGACGATGTTGGCGAAGGGCCGAAGTTCCGCGCCGAAGTCGAGCAACACACCGCGGTAGATCGCCTCGGCGCGGTATTCGTCCTGGATATCGGCGTTCAGGATGGCGAGCAGCGCCGCGTCAACTGCGGGAGGGGCAAGGCTCGCCCCTCCCACGGGGGTGGTCACCATCGCGGTGGACGATGGAGTGGGCGATGTGGCGGATGAGCCGCCGCAGGCCCCGAGCGCGAGGATCAAAGTTCCGAGCGCGGTCCGCGTGAGAGGGTGACGAGTCATGGCTACGAGCGGCCCTTCCCTCTCCGCTGTCCCTTGGGGCCGGTGCCGTCGCCGGTGCCGTCGCAGGTGCCGGTGCAGCTGCCCGCCCCGTAGCCCGATCCGTCCCGCGGACCCATGCCCTGGTTGCCGGTCCCATTGCCCGGTCCCTTGCCCTTGCCCTGCCCTTTGCCCTTCCCCTGCTGCTGGCCACCCGCCTGGTAGGTGTCGCAGATGCCGTCGCCGTTCCGGTCGACGAAGGTGGGGCTCGTCGTGTTCTTTCCAGGCGTCTGTGCGAGAACGGGGATCGCGAGCGTCGCTACCGCCGCGGCCAGCGTGAGTGTCATCAGTCGTTTCATGGTCATCTCCTTGGTTCGCCGTTCGGCTCAGTGCCGCCGGTCGGCTTGTCATTGAGCAAGGCCCGCGCCACCTGAGACCAAGAGCCAAGACATCAGTGTTAAGTCGTTGTCTTGATGTGGATTCGAGGGGAGCTCCAGTGGCGCCGCGCCGACTTCTGAGGATCAGAACTCGACCAATTCGTCGAGCGCTCGCCGCGATGGTCGACAGCAAGAACCCTTTCACTCGCTTCTGGCTCCTACGCGGTGAGGTTCCATCGCTCTTGGCGAGGCCCTCTTTGGAACAAGGAAGGTTGACCATGAGCAAGTCTTTGTTCGCATTCGCGCTGGTGGCGCAGGTCGCGACCACGGGGAGCGTGGCGGCGCAGCCGAGGGCCGAGAACACCTACCGGATCGATCAGGCCCCGGCGCGCCTGGCCCAGAGCGTGGAGATCGCCGACGCCGCGATCCGGGCTCTGCAGCAGCGGTTGTCGGCCCGGCTGTTCGAGGAGATGAAGAAGGGCGGGCCGACTCTGGCGATCGAGGTCTGTCGCGATGAAGCGCAGGCGCTCACCGCTGAGATCGCGCGCGCCCGGGGTGTGCGGGTCGGCCGCACCAGTCATCAGCTCCGTAACCCGGGGAACGTGTCGCCATCGTGGGCTGAGCGATTCGTGGAGGCGGGGGCGGGCAAGAAGGCCGCTTCTGTAGAGGCCATGGTGGTGGACCTCGGAGAGCGCGTGGGCGTCCTGCGTCCCCTCCCGACCGCCGCGCCATGTGTGCAGTGCCATGGGCCGGCCGAGCGCCTTTCGACCGAGGTGCGGGCGTTCATCAAGACGGCTTATCCGGCAGACCGCGCCATCGGCTTCGAGGAGGGCGACCTGCGCGGGTTCATCTGGGCGGAAGCGCCCGTCTCCTCCACGCCGGGTCCGTCCGATGTCCCGTCCGGGCAGGGCGCTGCTGGCGTGGAGAGGGGAAAGGAGTTGTTTGCCGAAGCCAACCCCCGC
>JAGNNV010000357.1 GCA_017990495.1 Vicinamibacteria bacterium | reverse complement strand
CGCACCTCGATGGCTGGCTGAATCTCGCGCCGCGCGGGAGCCTCACTTACTCGCCCAATCCGCGAACCACCATCCGCGCAGGGGCGGGCCGGTTCTTCAGCTGGTATGACCCCGACATCTACGAGCAGACGCTGCGATTCGATGGTCTTCGCGAGACAGAGACGCTTCTCTCGAATCCCTCTTGGCCGGATCCGACGACCGGCGCGGGCCTCGCCGCTTCGCGGTCGACGCGGATCACGGCCAGTCCCGATCTCACCCTGCCCCGCACCTGGCGGACTTCGGTGGGCGTCGAGCGCAACCTGGTTGGACGTCTCCGCCTGACCCTGGACTATTCGTATCAGCAGGGCAGCAAGGAGATGCGGAGCCGGAACCGCTCCGTGGCGGGCTCGGCCCTGAGCGTGCGGGAGATCGAATCGACGGCCCGTTCGACGCGCCACGTCGTGGACGCTCGCCTCAATCTCATGCCCGCGCCCAACGCGAAAGTGGGATTCTTCTTCGGCTACTTCTGGCAAGACGCGCGGAACGAGTCGAACGGCGCTCTGTCTCTGCCCGCGGACGAGAACAACCTCGCCGCGGAATGGGGCCGCGCCGCCAATGGCGCGACGCACCGCTTCTTCGGCCTGATGAATCTCAATCCGACCCGCCAGATCAGCCTTGGCGCTTTGATCCAGGCCGCCTCCGGAAGTCCCTTCGATATCACCACCGGCCGCGACGACAACGGCGACGCGGTCTTCAACGATCGTCCGGCCGGCGTGGGACGCAACACCGGCGTCGGTCCGAGCCGCCTCAACGTCGACCTGCGGGTGGGTTGGTCGAAGAACTTCGGTGGGCCGCGGAACACCCGCCCCGGCGAAGGCATGCGCGTGATGCGCATCGGCGGCGACGGCGGCGTGCCCGACACCTCCAGCCCGGGCGATCCGACGCGTTACCGCGTGAGTCTGTACCTGCAGGCCTTCAACGTCCTGAACCGCACCAACCCCGTGGCCGTAGGCACGGTGTTCGGCTCTCCCCTGTTCGGCCAGCCCATCGTCACCGAACCCGGCCGTCGCCTCGAACTGGGCGCCACTTTCGCGTTCTAACCGGCATCCTCACCTCGCGGCATCATCGTTGTGGCTGCGGGCGGAGCAGAGATCGCGAAGGAGTGAGATGCTTCGGCAATGCTCGTCTCCTGTCCTTCCTGCGGCAAGCGCATATCCGATCGCGCGCCCGCGTGCCCATTCTGCAAAGCCACGACCAATGGCAACCCTCCCGCGGAAAGCGCTCCCTCGGCCGCCCCTGACGTAAGCGCCACCCTGCCACCGCCGGTCCCCGTGGCCAGCGCCCCCGCTCCGCCCAGGCCTCCCGCAAAACCCTTTCCCCCGGAGGACGACCCCACCGCGACACTGCCGCCGGGTCCGCTTTCCCAAGAACTTCTCGCGGCGCTCGCGCGGCCATCCCCTGCCCCAGCCCTGTTGGAGACTGTGCCCCCAGCGCCGCCCTCTTCGCCGCCCAGCCTCGACCGCCTGGCCCAGAGGGCGGCGGAACATTTCAATGCCGGCCGATTCGAGGACGCGCTCACGACGATAGATCGGCTGCTCGGCACGGAACCTCGCAACGGGGAGGCTCTCAACACTCGCGCCCAGGCCCTGTTCAAGCTCGGCAGGCGGGAGGAGGCCGCGGGCACTATCGCGAAGGCTATCGAGGCCTCTCCGGATTCGCTGCCGTCGTGGCATAGCAAGGCAGTGATGGAGCAGGAAGAGGGGAAAGCAAAACAGGCGTGTCGTTCCGCGATGGACCTCGTCGAGATCTCGCAGCACACCCTGACGGAGTCCCCTCTCGTCGACCACGGGCGACAGATGATCGCGACCTTCGAGGCAAGCGGCGCGTTCCCAAGTGCGCGCGGGTACCTCGGGTGGCTCGGGCTTGGTTGCGCGTCCATGAAAGCCGGGCGAGCGGAGTCCGCACTCGAATTCTTCGACCGGGCGATCGACGCCGCGTCGGCCAACGCCGGCGGGTATCGGTGGAAGGGACTGGCCTTCACCCAACTCGGACAGCTGGAGGAAGCCCTCATTCTTCTGGACACCGCGCTCGAGATCGCCCCGAACGATCCCGACATCCACCACGACAGGGGCATTGTGTTCACGATGCTGGGCGACTCCGCCGGCGCGCTGGAGGCCTTCGATGCCGCACTGGCAATCGACCCCCATCACGCGCCCTCGCTCCAGGAAAAGCAGAAGCTCGCGAGCTAGACCATCTTCAGACAGCTGACACCAGGGGCGCCCTTCGCGTTTTGACCGACGCCGAGCGTTGCGGGCATCATCGTTGTGGCCCGCGGGGCCGAGCATGGAGGCGGGCTCGCGACGACGGGCACGTCTCGCGCGTCGGCACTGAGCTGACGAGACTTCGGGTTCGTGTGCCTCCTTGCTCGCCTCGACTAGCGTGAAGGTTGTCAAACGAAGCATGGCGACTCACGCTAGACGTCCCGTTCGTCTGCGACCCGCCTCCATGTCCGGCCCCGCTACAGTGCGCCTCCCCTACGGCATGTCGGCCCTCCGGCGCCTACGATCGAGATCTTCCTGACAATTGGACCGCGCAATGGAGCGGGGTCGGCGGTGTTGTGGGTCGCAGCGCCCCGGGATTTCTGGCGCGAAGACACAACATTCCGTCTGCGAGGTTTGCGCCAGTTAAGCCGAGCAAGGAGGCACACGAAACCGGAGTTCCTGGAACCCAGTGCCGACGCGCGAGGCGCTCCCGGGGCGGCGACCCACAACATCGCCCGACCCCGCGGGCGACAACAAGGATGCCCGCGGTGCTCGGTGTCGCTACGAAATCCCGCCCTGGCAGACGTACTTCATCTCGAGGTACTCGTCGATGCCGTGGCGGGAGCCTTCGCGGCCGATGCCCGATTCCTTGATGCCGCCGAAGGGGGCGACCTCGGTGGAAATCATTCCGGTGTTGACACCCACGATGCCGTACTCGAGGGCTTCGCTCACCCGCACCACCCGCTCGGCGTCGCGAGTGTAGAAGTAGGCGGCGAGGCCGAACTCGGTGTCGTTGGCGATGCGGATAGCCTCGTCTTCGGTCTTGAACCGGAAGACGGGGGCCACAGGGCCGAACGTCTCCTCGCGGGCCAGCAGCATGTTCGGCGTGGCCCCGATGAGCACAGTGGGTTCAAAGAAGGTCCGTCCGAGGGAGTGCCGCTTGCCGCCCACGACCACGGTGGCGCCATGTGAAACCGCGTCGGCAATGTGGGCCTCGACCTTGCGAACCGCGTTCTCATCAATAAGTGGACCCTGGGTGACGCCCGGATCGAGACCGGGACCCACCACCATCTCCGAAACCCGTCGGGTGAGCGCGGCCACGAAACCGTCGTGGGCCGACTCCTGCACCAGGATGCGGTTCGCGCACACGCAGGTCTGGCCGCTCGCCCGATACTTCGAGGCCAGCACACCTTCCACCGCGGCGTCGAGGTCGGCGTCATCGAAGACGATGAAGGGAGCGTTTCCGCCGAGTTCCATCGACACCTTCTTGACCGTGCCCGCGCACTGCTGCATCAGCAGCTTTCCCGTTCGAGTGGAGCCGGTGAAGCTCAACTTCCGCACGGTCGGGTTCGAAGTCAGTTCGCCCCCGATGGCCACCGCGTCGCCGGTGACCACGTTGAAGACGCCGGCGGGGATGCCGGCCCGTTCGGCCAGAACCGCGAGGGCCAGGGCGGAAAGAGGTGTCTGCG
>JAGNNV010000078.1 GCA_017990495.1 Vicinamibacteria bacterium | reverse complement strand
GCAGATCGCGCCGGAGTCTCTAATCAGCGCGGTGGGCGTTGATTTCGAGACTCAGCTGCGCCGGATCTATGAACGGGCGCGCACGATTGCCGAAGTTGAGAAGGAACTCCGCGATCTCCGCGACCTGATGGAGACGAAGCGGCGCGACTTCGTGGCGGCCCAGAAGCGGACCGAAGAGGTGATCCAGCGTCGCTTCGATACGGGGATCACGCAGGCGTTCCGGATGATCCAGCTGCAGCTTCCCGCGGAGCTCGCCGAGTTCGATCGGCACGTGGAGCGGGTGGTGGTCGGGTATCTGGAGTCGAGCGAGATCCCGTATGTCCTCGAGCGACGCGACGGCACCGCAATCCTGACCATCGAGCCATCGAGTCGGCTTCCCGACGCCCTGAAGGAGGGCACCGCGTGCCTCAGTGGCAACCTGCTGCCCGGCAGTCCTTTGTCTCCGCTCCATCTCGGGCACCCACTGGTCGCGGCCGCCCTGGCCGAGACTCGTGCTGCCGCCCGGGCCGGCTCGTACAGCCTCTTGGTCCAGGCGGAGTCTCCCTCCCTCGCATCGCTACGGAGTCGCCTGGGGCGCGTGCGCATCGCTCGCGTGCACTATCGCGGTTTCGAGTCGACAGACCGCCTGGTCCCGGTGATTGTGCTCGACGGCGACGAGGGGCCGCTCTCGGCGGAGCTTGCCCACGGTCTCCTGCACCAGGTGATTACGGATCGCTCCCCGGGTGCGATTCGTTCACAAGTGTCCGACGAGGTACTCGACGACGCGCTCCAGCAACTCCTGTTTCAGCATACCGGCGAGGCCGGTGCTCAGGAGCACGAGCGGTTCGAGCAGGCAACCGGGCAGGTCGAGAGGTTCCTCGCAGACCGGATCCTGCTGCTCGAGCGCCAACGTGACGCTGCGCGCGCGAGAGTGTCCAAGGCAGAATCCGCCCGGGACGCTGCGATGGGCGCAGAGCAGCGAGATCGTGCGGACCAGGCACTCCGGCGTGCGGCGACTGAGGCCGAGCGCCTCGACACGGAGATCGCGTCGCTCCGAGCGGGCGACGACGAGAACTACCGACGCTGGCGCGATCGCGCTCAAGAGCGCCGCTATGCCCCACCCGAGTTCGAGTACATCTTCGACGCTGAGCTCGAGATCGCATGACGACAATGGAGGGCGACGACGTGGCACTCAAACTGCTCCACACTGCGGATTGGCATCTGGGGCGCCGGTTTCCGAGCTTCGATCCGAATGACCAGATCACCCTCAGTCGCGCGCGACTCGACGTGCTCGACAAGATCCTGAAGGCTGCGGACTACAACAACGTCGACGCGATCCTGTGCGCGGGCGATCTGTTCGATGAGCCGAGTCCCGACCGCGAATGGTGGGAGCCTGTGGCAAGGAAGCTGGCCGCCCAACGCAGCGACCGCCCGATCTTCCTGTTGCCTGGCAACCACGACCCGCTCCAGTCCGGGTCCATCTATGAGAAGACCCACCCGTTTCGCGGGCTACTTCCTCGGTGGGTCCACGTCGTTGACCAGGACGACTTCACGTTCAAGCTGAACGACGTCGCGACCCTCTACGCGCGGCCTTGCCGATCACGTGCGGGCCAGGATGACCCTGCCATGGCCCTGCCCGCTCGCGCGGAAGGCGACGGGGGCATCCGGATCGGCATGGTTCACGGCAGCACCTTCGATGCGATCGACTGCCAGATCAACTTTCCGATCGCCAAGGAGGCCGCGGCCGTCCGTGGCTTCGACTACCTCGCCATCGGGGACACGCACAGCTTTCGCAACGTGCCACTCGACGCACGGCCCCCGGTCGTCTACCCGGGCGCCCCCGAAGCGACGACCTTCGGCGAGCCCGGCGCCGGCAACGTCGTGGCGGTGTTCGTGAGCCGTTCACGGAAGGTCGACTTCCGCCCCGAAAGGGTCGCCGCCTGGACCTGGATCGAGCGAGCGGTCCGGTCGGTCGCTGAACTCCGCGATCTACATGCCGACTCCCAGCTCAGTCGTTGCGTGGTCCGGCTGTCCGTGGACCTTCACTTGTCCGCGCCCGAGTTCGAGGAGGCCGAGCGACTCCTCAGCGAGCTCAAGGGGACGAGCGCCGTCCACGGACGCATCGGGGTCCTCCAGATCGAGCGAGAACGGATGGCGCTCAACACCCGCGGGATCGAGCAAGAGCTGACCGATCTCCCGGACGTCCTGCGTGCCACGGTTCAGCGCCTTCAGGCCCTCGAGAGCGGCGATCAGGCCGAGGTCGCGCGAGCCGCGCTTTACCATCTGTACAAGCTGGTGCGGGAGGCACGCGCCTGATGCGCCTCTCCAGATTGTCGATACATCGGTTCCAATGCATCGAGTCCGCCGACGTCGAATTCGGCCCGGGGCTCAACGTGCTGTATGGCCCCAACGACCTTGGCAAGTCGAGCCTTGCGTGGGCGATCCGCGCCGTCCTCCTGCTACAGCACAACTCCGTCCACAGCGAGCGGTTCGTGTCCTGGTACGGGGGCGGTGAACCGAGGGTCTCTCTGACGTTCTTGGATGCCGACGACCGATACTGGCGTGTCACCAAGACGTTCGGCGGCAGCGCGGGCCGGTCGGCCCTCGAAGCGTCCAAGGATGGGCGCACGTTCAGTGCCGAGGCGAGCGGCCGACAGGTCGATGAGAAGCTCCGCGGGCTGCTCGGCTGGGGCGTCCCCGCACCGGCCACCGGCGGCGCTCGGGGCTTTCCGGACAGCTTCCTCGCCCAGGTCCTGCTGTCCGAGCAGGACAACGTCAGGAAGGTGCTGTTCGATACTTCGCTCACCACCGATGGCGACGAATCGGGGCGAAATCGCCTGACCGAAGCGCTCGGGGCGCTGGCCCAGGATCCGATGTTCAAGAAGGTGTTGGACGACGCACAAGCCAACGTCGACCGCGCCTTCACGGCGAAGGGACGCAAGAAAACCGCTGCCGGTTCGCCGTTCATCGAGATCGCCGGGCGGATCAAAACGTTGCAGGCCGAGCATGACGAGCTGGAGGCAAAGGTCCGCAACACGATCGCCGCCGAGGCACGAATCCGTGAACTGATCGAACTGCGTGATGTGACGTCACGCGAACTCGAAGAAGCACGGAGAGTCTTTTCGCAGTATCAAGCCCGCCTTGTGGTGGCCAAGCGCCGTCGGGCTCTCCAGGCGCAGATCGAGGAACACCGAGCGAAGCTCCAGACCGGCGAGACACTGCAAAGAGACATAGAGCAGGAGCAGGCCGTCGTCGATGATCTCCAGAAGAAGGCCGCGCTCGGTGCCACCCACCAGAAGGAGCTGACGGCGCTCGCAGCGCAACACGGTGCAGCGAAGGATGCCGCCCGTCAGAAGCTCGACACGATCACCCTTGACGATGGCGCCTCAGATCGCCGCCGCCGCGAACTCCAGGAGCAGCTCGGCGCTACCCAGGAACAACTGCAGGACGCGGAGCGCGGTCTCGATCGGGCGACCGAGGCGAAGCGAGCGGCCAAGGCCGCCGCCGATAGCTGTGCGACCGCAACTGCCGCAGTCGCTCCGCTTGCCGCCGCATCACGCCTTGCCGATGCCGCGAGCGCCGCCGCGATAGCGCGCGAGACCTTAGCCAAGGACGAGCTCGAGCAGGCGAGGGACCGATTCCGGGATGCTACGAGTGGAGACAAGGCGCAGGCCCGCGTGCTTCGCCGCAACGAGGTCGAGAATAGCCGGCTCAAGCGGGCGGCGGACCGCACCGGGATCGTGGCGCTGCTCGGCCAGGTCTCCGAGACCAAGACGGCCATCGAGCGAGCGAAAGTCGCCAAGGCCGGATGCGATGCGATCTCGAACGAACTCGCGTCGGCCCGTGCGGCCGTCGCCTCCAGCCAAGAGGCCCTGGGCAAGCTGGATGCGGTGGGCGACTCGCTGCAGCTCTTGCTCGGTTTCGGCCGCCTTCGTGCGGCCAGGGCCGAGGCCGCCGCGGCAGCGGACGCGTTGGAGCGTGCGTCGCAGGCACATGGTCAAGCGGAGTCTGTGAGGGCGGAGGAGGCCAGACTCCGCGCGACCCTTCGCGACAATCTTCCCACCTCGGCGCAGGTCGGCGAGCTGCGACGTCTGCACGACGATCTCCGCGTCGCGGAGGCGAGTCTCGGCGGAGGGATGTCGATCACGATCCGGCCGCGCCGAGAGCTGACGCTGAGTGCCAGCCGTGATGGGATTCCGGATGGCCCGCGCACCACCCGTGATCCGATCACCGTCTCGGCGAATCGCGTCCTCTCGCTCTCAATCGATGAGCTGGTCGACGTCGAGATCACGGCCGGCGAGGAAGGTGCCCGAACCAAGGCCACCTTGCTCCGCGCTCGTTGGTCGGCGGAAGGCGCCACCGCGCTCGAAGCCCAAGGGGTCGAGACAGTCGAGGCATTGGAGGGCATGCTCGCGGAGGCAGAAAGGACCCGGCGCATGGCCGACGATCTGCACCGAGATGCCGATGCGGCCGACCAACGGGCTCTCCAGCGTGCGAACCCAGCCGAGATTGAGGCCCTCGCTGCGCGCATTGCAGAACTCGAGCGATCGCTGGGAACGGCTGATCCCGCGGCCAGCGCCCGGAAACTGGACGAGCTTGGCGCGGGATGGGAGGCGGCGCTACAGAGGCGAATCGCTTCGACTGTGACTGAGCGCGGACTGTGCCTCACGAAGCTGGACGAGGATCGTCAACGGGTCGCACGCTGTGAAGCGCGGCTGGAATCGGAGGCGTCCAGCGCCGTGGCTTTACAGAAGCAGGCCGACCACCAGCAGGCCGCGCTCGGGGAGGCGCCAGCGACCCTGGAGGCGCGAGCCCAGAACGAGCTGGCAGGTGTGGATCACGAGCTTGCTGAGATCGAAGCGCAACTGCTCGCGCTCGCGGGTGCCGCGACCGAAGACTCGAGCGCGCGTGCTGCAGTTGAGACCGCCGAGAAGGCGCTTGCTGTCGCAGGTGACGACCGGGGGTTGAAGGCTGCGGCAGCGCAGCAGGCAAGGGACGCTCTCCTTCAGGCCGAAGCGCGGAGTGATGTGGCAAGAACGCAGGCCCGCGATCTCGACCCTGACGGTGGGTGGTCGGCAGCTCTCGAGGCAGGCGCTCCACTGTTCCTGGATCGATGGAACGAATTGTGGGCTCACGCAGAAGAGCGTACCGCCACGCTCAAGAGGTCGTGTGCGGAGCTGCAGGGGAAGCTGGACGGCCTCGTGAGCGAACGGACCTTGGCGATCGAGGCTGCGCGGGATGCCCTCAGGGCAGCCGAGGCCCTCGCGGCCGCCAGCCAGACGGCCGCCACGGACACCGCGACCCAGAACCAGCAACTGCAGAGTGACGTGAACATGAAGCAGCTTGCGGTGGCCGACATGAAGACCCGGCTGGCCGGCGAGCACCTCGAACTCACGCGAACCACGGTCTCGGAACTGCAGACGGAACTCGCAGCGCTCGGCGGAGACATCGAGATCGACGAGAGGGATGTCGAGGACAAGGAACTGAAAGAGAAGCGACTCGAAATCCGCCTGAGGGAGGCCGAAGATGACCTGGCCCGCGCGCGAGGCGCACTCGAGCAGGTCGGCGGGGCCATCGTGCGAGAACGTCAGCGTGAGCTGAGCATGGCGATTGATCGCGAGCGGCGACGCGAGCACGAGACGGAAGTCGAGTACGAGGCCTGGAAGCTCCTCGTGGAAACTATGCGCGAGACCGAGTCCACGGAAGGGGCGCATCTAGGGCGCGCGCTCGGCGGGCCCGTCAGTCAAAGATTCCGCGAGCTGACGGGCGGTCGCTATGGAACCCTCGAGCTTGGCCCCCATCTCGACGCCGGACTGCTGCAGGTTGGCGGCGAGGGGCGAGAGATCAGCGCCCTGTCGGCGGGCA
Organism: Vicinamibacteria bacterium; assembly: GCA_017990495.1. Classification (GTDB taxonomy): domain Bacteria; phylum Acidobacteriota; class Vicinamibacteria; order Fen-336; family JAGNNV01; genus JAGNNV01. The sequence continues at coordinate 8,011 of JAGNNV010000078.1, read as the reverse complement.
CGCAGGACCAACTCGCGACGCTCCTAAGGCTCTGTGTCGCCGAACAACTACGAACGGGCATCGTCCTCGACGACCATCTCAGCCAAAGCGACCCCACGCGTGTCGGTTGGTTCAACTCGGTACTTCGGGCGGCCGCGCACCAGATCCAGATCATTCTCATCACATGTCGGCCATCGGAGGTTCTCAGCGCCAGCGAAATGCCGGCGGGCCCCGAGGAAATGAAGCCCTCCGCAGCGGGTCAACTCCGCGCGATTGATCTCACCCGGGTCATCCGGAGATTTGCGCCGGGCACGATCGATCCGCGGGCATGAGCGGGAGTCGTCCCCCTTCTCGGAGTGCCGCTAGCTGAAGGCTGGCGGCGAGGAGGGGGGACGTGATCCACTCGTGCGGAGGGGCCGAGGTCTCTGTGGGGGTATCGCTGGGGGTACTTTCTCGAGTCGCACCATCTGAGAAGCAAGTCAAGCGTATTAGCAACAGCTATTTGCTTGTGCTGAGTCCAATCTCCGCCGCCCCACCATTCGGCCTTCGGCCGAATGGGAGGAGTCGCCGGGAGCCGGGAGGGCGTCGTCGCCCTTCGGGCGCCGTCTAGCCCTCTCAATTCCGCCGCCGGCTCAGTCCGTGTTGCGTTGCCGGCAAGTGCCTCATTCTGTTGGTAGGGGTCCGCCGCCTACGCGCCATGCTTTGGGTGTCAGCGTTCTCCGTCGGCCCCATGCTCCCGGTTGGTCACCCCCGAGATCACGCCAGACATGATGGGTCGGGTCATCGCAAGGTAAAATGCCTTCGAAGGAGATCTGTATGGCGACTCTTCCTACCCTCACTGCGCACGAGTTGCAGTTGGTTCAGACCAACAGGGAACGTTATTTGGCCCTCGGGTTTGGCCGTCAAAAGCCCACGACTCCGGAAGAAGAGCATTTCGTATGGGTCTGCAAGCGCTTCGTCGACCCAGAGACGGAAGAGGAGATCGCCTGGGTCAAGTGGATGCAGATTCGTCAGTATCAGAATCAGGGTACAAGGAAAGCGATTGCCCAGAGAGAGATTTCGAAGGGAGAGCGGCCCGACGGCCCGGTTGAGGACCTCACGGATGCTTTTCACGATTGGCGGCACGCGTAGCGGTCCTCGTCGCACGGCGCTCAAGGCAACAGACGCCGCTTCTGGGAGCGCTCGCGGCGGCATACCGGCTTGTCAGAGCTCGCCAACAGGGAATGTGCTGCATCCATGAGTACGACGAAGTGTTCCGTTTATTCGTCGATTGCAATAAGTAGACGAAAAACAGGAACACTAGTCCGGGACGGCGCGGTCCCGGTGCCCGTCTAAGCCTTGATCCCCGCGACCTGTTCGAAGAACTTCGCGAAGGCCACCATGCCTCCGCCGGCCTGGCCCCAGTCGTAGTTCTCGTTCGGGGCGTGGTAGCCGTGGTCGGGCAGGGACAGGCCCATGAAGACGATGGGGCACTTCAGCATCTGCTCCATGGTCAGCACCGCGCCAATCGTGCCACCCTCGCGGACGAAGACCGGACTCTTGCCGAAGGCGAACTTGATCGAGTTTGCGGCCGCATCCACCCAGGGGCCGCTCGTGATTCCCTTGTAGGGCGCGGCCGACGAGCCGGCCTCGATCCGGATGTCGGGGTTCTTCTTCTTCACGAACGCCTTGACGAGTTTGACGACCTTCTCGCCGGTCATGTTCGGAACCAGGCGGACGGAGACCTTGAGCTCGGCGCGCGGCGGCACGATGGTCTTGACCCCGGGGCCGGTGTAGCCGCCCACGAGCCCATGCACCTCGAACGTGGGCATGGCCCAGAGGCGCTTCATCACCTCGAGCGGGTCCTTCGTACGGATCGACTTGAAGCCGTAGTCCTTCATGAAGCCCTTGACGCTGAAGCCTGAGGCCTTGAAGTCGGCGATCTGCTTCTTTGTCAGCTTCTCGACGTCGTCGTAGAAGCCGGGGATTCTCACCCGGCCGGTTCGCGCGTCGAACATCTCGGAGGCGATCTGGGCGAGTTCGGCCACGGGGTTTCGGGCGACGCCGCCGGTGGTTCCCGAGTGCTGGTCGGTTTCCGCCGTCTCGAGGTGGAACGTCATGCGCTGCAGGCCGCGCAGGCCGGCGGAGAGTGAGGGCCGTCCTCGGGAGACCCACACGGTGTCGGAAACGACCACGGCGTCGGTGGCGGCGGCGGAGCCGATCGACCGCAGCGTTTCGGCGAAGTGGGGCGAGCCCACTTCCTCCTCGGTCTCCCACAGGAACTTCACGTTGACCGGGACGCCTGCTTCCATGGCGGCCCGGGCGCCGAAGAGCGCGGTGAGAGCCGGTCCCTTGTCGTCGGTGGTGCCCCGCCCGAAGTACGTGTCGCCCTGTTTCGTGAACTTGAACGGTTCGGTTCGCCAGGGCTCGGTTTCCTTCGAAGCCGGCTGGACGTCGAGGTGGTTGTAGACGGTCACCGTGGGCCGCCCCTTCACGGACTCGAAAGATCCGAGGACCACCGGGTTTCCGCCGGGAACGCGGTGAATCTCGGCCTGGCCCCCAAAGGAACGGATCGTGGCGGCGCCGAGTTCGGCGCATCGCTCGACGTCGGCCTTGCGGTCGGGGTCGGCGGAGATGCTCGGAACTTCGACGAAGTCCTTCAGCATGTCCTCGAATCGGTCGCGCTCCGTCGCGGCGAATTGCTGCAGCTCAGGTCGGGTGAAAGCCATGGCGCTCCTTCGTTCGGGCCCACTTCTTACCACGATTCGGCCCTGGCCCCGGCGGGCGCTCGCGTGGCGCGCCCTCCTGTATCCTCGCCGCTCCCCCCAGAGCGCGATGAACGAGACTCACAACCAATTCTTTCGCGCTCTTTTCGACTCCGCCTTCGACGCCACCGTGGTGGTCAGCGACCAAGGCAAGATCATGCTCGCGAACCCCGCCTGCCTGAATCTGCTGGGCCACTCGCCGGCCGAACTCTTCGGACGGTCGATCGAAATGCTGGTGCCCCATCGTTTCGCCGGCCACGCCGCCCGGCGGAGCGAATACGACGCGGCCCCGCACGCGCGGTCGATGGGACGCGGGATCGCCCTTTATGCGCGTCACGCGGCGGGGCACGATGTCCCGGTCGACATCTCGCTCACGCCGATCAGCGTGGGGGAGCGACGTTGGACCGCCGCCGTCCTGCGCGATATGCGCGGGCGCACGCATGGAGTCGATGCGCTGCGCGTGCAGGCCACCGCGCTGCGTTCCGCCGCCAATGGCATTGTCATCACCGATCGCAGCGGGACGATCACGTGGGTGAATCCGGCCGCGTGCGCCATCACGGGCTACCACCCGGAGGAACTGGTCGGCCAGCACACCCGGCTTCTGAAATCGGGCGAGCACGATGCCGCCTTCTACGAGGCCCTCTGGAGCCGGGTGATGAGCGGCGAGACGTGGACCGGGACCATTGTGAACCGGCGCAAAGACGGTGTTCACTACCACGAGGAGCAGACCATCGCGCCGGTGTTCGACGACGCCGGACACGTCTCTCACTTCATCGCCATCAAGCAGGACATCAGCGAACGCCGCCGCAACGAGGAAGCTCTCAAAGCGGCCCACGCCGAACTCGCGGCGAGGGTGAGCGAGATCGAGTCGCTCAATCGGCAGTTGCGGGAGCAGGCCCTGCGCGACCCGCTCACCGGACTTCATAACCGCCGCTACTTCGAGGAGTCGATCGCGCGCGAGGTGGCCCGCGCCACCAGGCTCGGCGAGCCGCTGGCGGTTCTCGCCATCGACGTGGACCACTTCAAGCAGGTCAATGACGCCCACGGTCACGCGAACGGCGACCGGGTGCTGCAGAATGTGGCCCGAGTGATTTCCGCCGACGTGCGCGGCTCCGACCTCGTCTGCCGCTTCGGCGGGGAGGAGTTCACGGTGTGTCTCCCGGGCGCCTCGATTGAAGCGGCGCTCGCGCGCGCCGAGCAATGGCGGAGCCGATTCGCCGAGTCGAGGGTGGAGGGGGAGGGCGGCGCTTCGGTGGCCTGCACTCTCTCGGTGGGGGTGGCGATGTTCCTGGGCGCCGCCGACACCATCGAGGCCACGCTGCAAAGGGCCGACGCCGCGTTGTATCAGGCGAAAGGGCAGGGCCGGAACCGCGTGGTGACCGCGGACCCGACCGCGCGGACGACCCCGCCCGACCGCACCGGCGTCGAGATCGAGCCCACAGTGACGGGCGGACAGGGAGACAAGACCATGAGTGGCAGCGCAATGGCGAATCGACAGTTGGGGAGCGGCGGACTCGAGGTGTCGGCGATCGGCCTCGGCTGCATGGGATTGAACTTCGCCTACGGGCCGGCGCTCGAACGGTCGGATGCGATCGCGCTGATCCGAGCCGCGTTCGAGAGGGGGGTGACGTTCTTCGACACCGCCGAGGCGTACGGCCCTTTCACCAACGAGGACCTGGTGGGCGAGGCGCTCGTTCCCATTCGTGATCAGGTCGTCATCGCCACCAAGTTCGGCTTCAAGGACGGGAAGTCGTCGACCGGTCTCGACAGCCGGCCGCGGCGGATCCGTGACGTCGCCGAGGCGTCGCTCAAGCGGCTTCGCACCGATCACATCGATCTCTTCTATCAGCACCGCGTCGACCCCGAGGTGCCGATGGAAGACGTCGCGGGGGCGGTCAAGGAGCTCATCCACGAGGGCAAGGTTCGCCACTTCGGTCTTTCGGAGGCGGGCACTGCGTCCATCCGTCGCGCGCATGCGGTGCAGCCGGTGACCGCGTTGCAGAGCGAATATTCGCTTTGGTGGCGCGAGCCCGAAACCGAGATCCTGCCCCTGTGCGCGGAACTCGGCATAGGGTTCGTGCCCTTCAGCCCGCTCGGCCGCGGGTTTCTGACCGGGAAGATGGACGAGAACACTTCGTTTGCGAAGGATGATTTCCGCAATCTCCTCCCGCGGTTCTCCGCGGAAGCGCGCAAGGCGAACCAGACCCTGGTCGAAGTGATCGGGACGATTGCCGCGAGTCGAGGCGCCACATCCGCGCAGATTGCACTCGCCTGGCTGCTGGCCCAGCGGCCGTGGATCGTGCCCATCCCCGGCACCACCAAGCTGCATAGGCTCAACGAAAACGTCGGGGCCGCAGCCATCGATCTGACCGAAGCCGACCTCCACCAGATCGGTCGCGCGCTCGATCAGGTGAAGGTGCAGGGCGATCGGTATCCCCCTCACCTTGCAGCGCAGATCGGCCGTTGAGCCGCGATCGCGCGTGATCGCGGTCACGCGCCGGCGACGGCGGTCGGGCGTTAGGCTGAACTGATGGGGCTGCGACACTTCGCTCTGGGCGTGGCGGCGCTGTTGGCCGCGCTTTCAACGCCTGTCCGGGCCCAGGTTCCCACCTTCGGCGCGCGCTCCGAACTGGTGGTGCTCTCGGCCACGGCAGTCGACGAACGTGGTCGGCCTGTGACTAACCTGAAGCGTGAGGACTTTCGGATCTTCGACGAAGGGGCGCCGCAGGCGATCCTGCATTTCGCGGTGGGCGCGGCCGCTCCCGCGCGCGTCCTGCTCCTCGTCGACGCGTCGGGGAGCATGAACGCGGAACTGAAGACCACGTCGACCCGCATGGCCGCCACCCAGGTGCTCGCCGCTCTCGCTCCGGACGATCAGGCGGCGCTCGCCGGCTTCGACAGCACTTACTGGGGTGTGGTGGCCTGGACCCGGGATCGCGCCAAGATCGAGGAGGGGCTGGCCGGGATCAAGCCTTTCGGCTCCACCGCGCTTCACGACGCTCTTGACCGAGCCGCTCGCGACCTTGCGAGTCACGGGGAGGGAAGGAGGGCCATCGTGGTGATCACCGACGGCGTCGACACCGCCAGTAAGGAGACACCTGAGGACGTGATCGCTCGCTCCCGAATTCTGGACGTACCCATTTACGCCGTTAGTGTCGTTTCTCCACTCGATGACCCGCGTTCTGGTGTTTTTGTGGGCCAAAGCGGTAGAATCTCCGCCGCCGCCGCGGGTAGCGCCCTTCTCGAGAGATACGCCTCGATGTCAGGAGGGGCCGCCTTCGTGGTGTCGGACTTCGCGGGGCTCAAGAGGGCGGCCGACGTGATCGCCCTCGAACTCAGGCATCAGTACCGCCTGGGTTACGCAGCTCCCGAAGGTCCCGCGCGTTTTCGCCGGGTGGAAGTCAAGACGATGCGCAAAGGTGTCGTGGTCCGCACGAGAAGCGGCTACATCCCTCCATCGTAGGCCGTAAGTGACGTTGAAATGACCAGGAGGTCTCCCATGAAAAGAATGATTCTGTCGGTTGCCGTTTTGAGCATCGCCGCCGGCGGCTGCGCCACCAAGAAGTTCGTGACCAGGAACGTTGGTGAAGTCAACGAGAAGGTCACCACCCTCTCCGGCGAAGTCGAGAAGACCCAGCAGCGGGTCAAGGACAACGAGGTCCGTCTCGACTCCGTCGACAAGCAGTCCCAGGCCGGCATCGCCGAAGCCAAGGGCTCGGCATCGGATGCCAAGGGCGCGGCCGCGGCGGCCATGACCAAGGCCCAGGACGCCGAGAAGGCGGCCAAGGGCAAGCTGCTCTACACCGTCACTCTGTCGAACGACAAGGTCACCTTCCCGTTGAATCGGGCGGAGATCAGCGACGATGCCAAGGCGATGATCGACGAAGCCGTGGCTCCGATCGTGGCCGAGAACAAGGGTGTCTTCTTCGAGATCGAAGGACACACCGACAGCGCGGGTCCCGAGGTTTACAACCAGAAGCTCGGTCACGACCGGGCCATGGCCGTTCGCGCCTACCTGCACGACAAGCACAGCGTCGCCCTGTCGCGCATCGAGGTGATCTCCTACGGCGAGACCAAGCCCGTGGTCGACAACAAGACCCGCGCCGCGCGCGCTCAGAACCGCCGCGTGGTGGTCAAGATCGTCGAGTAGTTCAGGAGCCGTGCCGGACCGGCCCCAGGGTGGTTTTTGCCCCGGGGCCGTGTCCAACGCCGTTAGTTCCGGCGCGCCTCGTCCTAAAACCCGAAGCGCCGACCGAAGCCTGCGAGGGTCATCACCCCCAGCACAAGGAAGATCGCGGCGGCGATCCGATGGACCAGCGCCACCGGGAGGCGGTGCGCGATGCGATCTCCAAGCAGCACTGCGGGTACGTTCGCGATCATCATGCCCAGCGTGGTTCCGGCCACCACCGAATAGAACGCGTGGTATTTCGCGGCCAGAGCCACCGTCGCGACCTGGGTCTTGTCTCCCATCTCCGCGAGGAAGAAGGCCACGAAGGTTGTGCCGAAAACGCTCGAGCCCGCCATCTTCGCGTCGGCTTCATCGAACGTGTCGGGGACCAGGGTCCAGACGGCCATCGCGATGAAGGAGATCCCGAGAATCCACCGAAGTTCCTCGGGGCCCACGAGGGTTGTGAGCCACGCGCCTGCCGCGCCGGCGAGGGCGTGGTTGGCCACAGTGGCCACGAGGATGCCCAGGATGATCGGGGCGGGCCGGCGGAACCTGGCGGCCAGGATGAAGGCCAGCAACTGCGTCTTGTCGCCGATCTCCGCAAGGGCGACGATGCCGGTCGATACCAGGAAGGCTTCCATCAGGATGAGGCCAGTCGAATGGCGCCAAGCGCCGCCACCCGGCGCCCGGATCGCACCGGGCCGAGCGCGCAATCGCGCCAGAGTTCGGGGACGGAATGGCGCGCGGCGGCGGCGCGGGCGGCTTCCCAGTAGCCTTGAAGGGACAGCGCTCCGCCACCCACGGCCAGACGCGAGGGGTTGAGCAGGTTGATGACCGCGGCAAGCCCCAGGCCCAGGGCAGAACCGCCGCGACGGACCACGTCCAGGGCTTGCGGGTCGCCCCGCGCGGCCAGACGAGCCAGATCCGCCGATGACACGCCGAGGCTCGCGGCCATGAACGAACCGCCGGCGAGTTCGTCGAGCCTCTTGACGACGCCATCCATCGCGACCGGAAGGTATCCGAGTTCGCCTGCCCAGCCCGACGCGCCGAGGAGCGGTCGGCCTTCGGTCACGAACGCCGCGCCGATCGCGGTTCCCGCCATCACCACCCCTGCGGTCGC
>JAGNNV010000356.1 GCA_017990495.1 Vicinamibacteria bacterium | reverse complement strand
GAGCCGGTGTCGTGGTTCGCGGTACGGTAGGAGAAGTTGCCTCCCCGACCCACATTGTCGATGCCCCATCCGGTGAAGGCGCGCGCGACCTCGTAGACGTCGGCCTGGGTGTAGCCCGCATCCACCCCCACGGTGTGAAGCTCGAGCAGTTCGCGCCCATAGTTCTCGTTCAGGCCCTGGACGAGGCGACCGTTCACCGTGCGTGTGGCGGTGGACAAGTAGTTGTCGAGGTAGAAGAGCATCGCCGGGTGCTCGGCCGTGGCCTTGAGCAGGGTTTCGAACTTCCCCATGGCATTCGGGCGGATGGCGTCGCGCTCGTAAGACTGGATCGAGTAGCGGACGAAGCCGTCGGTGATGTTGACGTTGAAGTGGTTGAACCAGAAATCGGCGAGGACTTCCTCGAGCTGGTTCACGGTGTGCGCCGAGCGGATGATCTTGGCGGTGTGGAAATTGTCGTTGTAGGCCTGGATCGACGAGAACTGGTTCCCGGAATCAGCGTAGGCGACGAGGACCTGGGTGGTGGAGAGGCGCAGGGTACTGCTGAAGGGCGCGAGGCGCGCTTCTAGCGCGCTGTCCACCTGGGGATTCAGCTGGCCCTCGATGTACTCCTCGAGGCCGCGGTCGAGCACCTCCTCAACCTGGCCCGGGACGGGCCCGAAGCCCAGGCGATTGAGGGCGTGAAGCGCCGTCTTTCGTGCGAGTTCAGACGCGGTGAGACCCATTGGAAAACCTCCGAAAAACAGACAACGAAACGATCCTGCGAACCTTGCCGAGACTTTCAGGTCCACGCGAGATCCTGAGAGATAATGAGCGTCCACTCTGGACAAGTCAAGGGACGGATCGCACACTGCAACGTTCGAACTATTCAACTTAGACCCCTCAGAAGCCCGGTTCGTTGAGTCACCTCCGCCAGAAATCGAAAACCCCAGGAGCCCGCAAACATCATGAGCGTTACCGCCTTCCGCCGCGTCCCCGCCCCCCGCAACGAGCCGGTCAAGACGTATGCCCCGGGCAGCCCCGAGCGGGCCGAGGTCAAGACTCGGCTCAAGTCGATGGCGGCCGAGCGAGTGGACATCCCGATCGTGATCGACGGCCAGAAGATTTCCACCGGGAAGACCTCCACCGTGGTCTCGCCCCACAACCACCGCCATGTCCTTGCCGACTCCCATGAGGCGACAACCGCGCATATCCAGGCCGCCATCGATGGTGGGAAGCGGGCGCAGCGCGAATGGGGCTCGTGGGCGTTCGAAGACCGGGCCGCGGTGATCCTCCGCGCCGCCGACCTTCTCACCGGCAAGTACCGGGCCGACGTGAACGCGGCCACCATGCTGGGCCAGTCGAAGACCATCCATCAGTCCGAGATCGACGCCGCCTGCGAACTCGCCGACTTCTTCCGCTTCAACGCCTCGTTCGCTCAGGAACTGATCAGCGAACAGCCCGTCTCGAGCGAAGGGATGTGGAATCAGACGGACTACCGGCCCCTCGAGGGCTTCGTGTACGCCATCTCCCCCTTCAACTTCACCGCCATCGGCGGCAACCTCGTCACCGCTCCCGCGCTGATGGGCAACGTCATCGTCTGGAAGCCCGCCCACACCTCGATGCGCAGCGCCTGGGTGATCATGAACGTCCTTGAAGAGGCGGGAATGCCGGCAGGCGTGGTCAACCTCGTCTCCGGCGACTCGCGAATGATCACGGACGTGGTGCTCTCGTCTCCCGACCTCGCGGGCATCCACTTCACCGGCTCCACCCAGGTCTTCCAGTCGATCTGGAGCCGCGTGGGCAACGACATCGCCAAGTACAAGGCCTACCCCCGTCTGGTCGGCGAAACCGGCGGCAAAGACTTCATCGTCGCCCATCCCTCGGCGGACCCCCAGGAAGTGGCGGTGGCCATCGCCCGCGGCGGCTTCGAGTACCAGGGCCAGAAGTGCTCGGCGGCGTCGCGCGTTTACCTGCCCAAGTCGCTCGCGCCCGACATCATCGAGCGCACGGTGGCGATCATGAAGGACATCAAGATCGGCGACCCCGCCGACTTCCGCAACTTCATGGGCGCGGTGATCTCGGAATCGTCCTTCGACAAGATCGCGGGCTACATCGACCACGCGCGCAAGCACAACAAGGTCATCGCGGGCGGCGGAGCCAACAAGGAGCACGGCTACTTCATCGAGCCCACCCTGGTCGAGTCGGCCGACCCGGGCGAGCGCATGATGTGCGAGGAGATCTTCGGGCCTGTGGTCACGTACTACGTGTACCCCGACGAGCAGTGGATCGAGACCCTCAACCTCGTCGATCAGACTTCGCCCTATGCCCTCACCGGCGGCATCTTCTCGCGGGACCGGCGCGGTGTCGCGGAAGCCACCCACATCCTTCGCCAGGCCGCGGGCAACTTCTACATCAACGACAAGCCCACGGGAGCGGTGGTCGGCCAGCAGCCTTTCGGCGGCGCGCGCGGGTCGGGCACCAACGACAAGGCCGGTTCGAAGATGAACCTGATGCGCTGGGTCTCGGCCCGCACCATCAAGGAAACCTTCGCTCCCGCCACCGACTGGCGCTACCCGTTCATGAGCGCGGAATAAATCAGTACACCGGGACCAGGAAGCGGGCCACGTAGTCGATGCCGGGCGTTTCGGCCTTCACTTCGAGTTCCCAGTATCGACGCGGGGTTTCGAGCAGCTTTGTCGCATAGTCCCCGGCCGGAAGCCTGAGGCTGATCGGAATCTCCGCGACCGATCCGCCCTGGAACATCCGCGCGTCGATCTCCTGCTTCACCTCGTGCAGACCGTAAAGCACCTGCCGGCTGCTCCGGTTCTTTCCTGTCCCAGTCACCTCGGTGACCTCCTCGATGTAGCGCAGGGTCAGGGCGATGCGGTCGGCGGTGAGAAGTCTCCGGTTCGCCTCGAGCCCGCCCTCCAATGAGTGGCCGGGGCGGAACGGGAAGCGGGCGAAGTGAAGCCGGCTCTTGCCGTATTTGAAGTACTGGAAAAGCGAATAGATCGCGCCGAAGAGCACGGCCAGTGCGATCAAGTCGAAAAGCAGGATGAAGACTTTCAGCGGCCAGGGGCCCTCGTCGGAGAAGAAGGCCCACCAGTTGAACATCGAGAGGAACGCCGCGAAGAACAAGAAGGCGACGAAGCCCTGAATGGCCGGACCAAGACTCCCCGACTCCGCCCACCTCTTGTCCCAGGCGTGATCCCAGAACCATGGCTCGAGGGGATACTCCTCTTTCCGCCGACGCGCCGCCCGGTCCCGAAACATTCCTGAAAGGCCCAGCCAGGCGACTCCCAGGCCGGCGCTCGCGAAGACGCCACCGAACGCGGTGAGAAGCCAGCGCGGCCCGTTGATCTCGTCATCATCGATAGGGAGATAACCAAGCGACAGCAGGGCGGCAAGAACGCCCACGGTGATGAAGGGCAGGCCGAAGAGAATCAGGCACCCGCTCCCGCCCCCGGCGGTGGCGGGGATCGTGGGGTGCGTGGCGTCGAGTCTCGTTCTCTCCATCGACCCTCAGCCCCTCAGTACACCCAGACGATTTCGCACCGCAACAGCTTGGTCCCGGTCCTGGTGGGTCCCACCGTCTTCGCCTCGAACCGGGCGGGATCGACATCTCCCGCCTCCTCAATGGCGACTTCGATCTCCGAAATCTCCTGCTTGAGCGCCTCCACCCGGCTCTCCGCGTTGTCCTCCATCCGGTTCTTGCTGGTCACACCGCCGAGCGCACTCGCGCC
>JAGNNV010000355.1 GCA_017990495.1 Vicinamibacteria bacterium | reverse complement strand
ACCAGGCCCCCGGCGCGTACCAGGTGACCGCACGTCACGCGCAGTTCTCTGAAGGATCAGCCAGCGTGACCCTGGCCGAGAGCGATGCCGGCGTGGAGATTTCCCTGATCGCCGGGGGTACCATCGCCGGCGTGGTGACGTCGTCGCAAGGCTCACCTCTCTCGGGTGCGGAAGTGGCGCTGCAGAACAGCGCCGAAGGCCCGCGTTTCGGCATGGAAGGCCAGAGCACACTTACGGACGGCGTGGGGCGTTTCCGATTCGATCACCTCGCCGCCGGTCGCTACCGCGTGGGCGCGTCGTGGCGAACGGAAGCCAGTCCGCTCATCGATGTTCCCCTGAACGCGGGCGATGTGCGCGAGGACATTCGCCTCGCTCTCGACGCGGGGGCCACGGTGCGGGGGATGGTCATCGGGCTCGGCGATGGCGAGCGCGGCGGCCTGATGGTGGGAGCCCAGGGAGCCCAGGATTATTTCGCCAACACCCGAACCACGGCCGACGGTTCGTTCGAGTTCGCGGGCGTGCCCAAAGGCCCGCTCTCTCTGCGCGCCACCTCGGGCGACATGATGGGAGCCAGTCGCACCGCCGTCCGGGAGATCGTGGTGGCCGAGGGCCAGACCGAAGTGACCACGGACATCGTCTTCGAGGACGGCCTCTCCATCTCCGGCACAGTGACCCGACGCGGCGCCCCGGTTTCGGGCGCGCGCGTCTCCGCCTTCACCTCGGGCGCCGGAATCGGGTCGAGCGCAAGGGCCGACGAGAACGGGTTTTTCCGGATCACGGGACTGAAGCCGGGACGGGTCAACGTGTTCGCTTTCGCGGAAAGCTTCGGAGGTCAGGCGAGCAAGATCGTCGAACTCACCGCCGATACCTCCGTCGATCTTGTGATGTCCACGGCCCGATTGTCGGGGATCGTGGTCGACACCACGGGCGCCCTTCCGCTGGAATCAACAGTGGAGTTGCAGCGGGTGGAGCCGTCCACCTCGGGCGGAGGCCGCTCCATGATGAATGCCACCACCGACTCGTCGGGGCGCTTCGCCTTCGAGGATCTCGATGCCGTCGAGTATCGGGTCACGGCGCGGCGGTCGGGATACGAGGCGGTCACTCAGATCGTGAAGGCGGCCGAATCGGGCGAGGATCTGCGGATCGAGCTGAAGCGCGGATCCGGTCTCGCGGTTGAGGCCCGCGACGCTCAGATGGGTTTCGGACTGCGGAGTCTCTATGTCCGCGTGACCCAGGGCACGACCGACGCGTTCGCCGGCCAGGTATCGCTCGACGGTGAAGGCAAAGGTGAGATCCCCGGGATTCCACCGGGAAGTTATTCGGTGACCGCCCAGGCCTCGGGTTACGCGCCGGTGCGCCTCCCCAACATCCTCGCGCCTTCGATGGTCGTGCGGCTGGCCTTCACTCCGGGAGGAGCGGTGGAGTTCCGGACCACCGAAGAGTTCCTGAGCGGCGGATCCAAAACCGGTCAGCTGGTTTCCCTGAGCGGCGGGCCGGTGGGCATGGGCACGGGTGGGCCCGATTCGTTCCGCCTCAGCCGTCAGAATCAGCGGATGGAGAATCTGGCTCCGGGGTCTTATCGGCTCACCCTCGCGGGAGGAATCGACAAGACCTTCGAGATCACGGAGGGGGGGCTCGCCGTGGTGGCGATTCCTTAGAGAAGGAAGGTCAGCCGCGGCGGCCGTAACGCCGCAGCACACCCACCACTGCGCCCTGAACGCGCACCCGGCTCGCCTCGAAGATCATGGGCTTGAGCGACTCGTTGCGCGGCTCAAGGCGAACACGACCGTCCGCCTGCGTCCTGAAAATCTTGAGCGTGGCCTCAGCATCGTCGACAAGGGCGATGACGGTTTCGCCGTCGCGCGCCACCTCCCGGCGCTCGATCACCACAACATCGCCGTCCTCGATATGGGCGTCGATCATCGAATCACCCCGCACACGCAGGGCGAAGGTCTCGCCCCGTCCCAGCCAGTCGGAGGGAACCGCGATGGTGTCGGGGTTCGAGATCGCCTCGATGGGCACGCCAGCCGCCACTCGGCCGAGTAGCGGGATCTCAACCGCCTCCGCCACCCCGTGCGTTGGAACCTCGAGGGCCCGCGAGCGGTTCGACTCGCGATTGAGCAGGCCGCGTTCCGCGAGGTTCTTGAGGTGTTTGTGAACGGTGGCGGTGGAAGCGAGTCCGAAGTGGTCGCAGATCTCCTGAATCGAGGGCGCGAAACCCCGGCGATCGATGGACCGGGTAACGAAGTCGAGGATCTGCTTCTGGCGTGGAGTTGGGTTCACGGCCCCAGAGTGTAGGCGAAAAAATGACGAACATCAATAATTTAGTCCCAATGGGTCCAGACACGAACCCGGCCTCCTTGGGGAACCCCCGGCCTTAGATCAGCCATTTCTCCACCAACGCTCGAATGGCCCGAGTCAATCGGGCCATTCGAAAACAAGTGTGGCCGATCTGCGGCCGATAGTGATAGATGTCCGGGAGGGGGTGGTGTATGCGGGTGTAGATTCCCGGCAAATGGCGCTCGCGGCTGGCAGCAACCTCGGTCCTTATCGCATCATCGAACCGGTGGGACGCGGGGGCATGGCCAGCGTCTTCAAGGCCTACGAGCCCTCGCTCGACCGCTACGTGGCGCTCAAGGTCCTGCCTCCCGAGTTCCTCCACGACCCCTCGTTCGCCGAGCGCTTCCGTCGGGAGGCGCAGACCATCGCGCGTCTCGAACATCCGCAGATCATTCCGATCTTCGCGTACGACATCGACGCCGAAACCGGGACACCGTGGATGGCCATGCGCCTCATTTCCGGGGGGTCGCTCTCCCAGCGAATCAAGAACAGCCGACTGGCTCCGAGCGAAAGCGCGCGCATCCTCAAGGATGTGGCCGAGGCTCTCGACTACGCCCACGGCGCCGGGGTCATCCACCGCGATGTGAAGCCGCAAAACGTCCTGCTCGACGATGCGGGCCGTGTGTATCTCGCCGACTTCGGCATCGCCAAGATGGTCGAATCCACCGCCCACATGACCCAGACCGGGATGATCACCGGCACACCGCAGTACATGGCGCCGGAGCAGGCGCTCGGGAAACCGATCGACAAGTCGATCGACATCTACGCGCTGGGCATCGTGGCCTACGAACTTTTCACCGGACGCGTGCCCTTCTCCGCCGACACTCCGGTGGCGGTCCTGATGAAACAGGCGAGCGAGCCCATGCCTCTGCCTCCGGTTTCGGAAGTCCAGGAAGACGTGACCCGGGCCATCCTCCGCGCAACCGCCAAGGACCCGGCGGCACGCTGGCCTTCGGCCAGCGCCTTCGCCCGCGCGATCACCAGCGCCACCACCACGGGCCAAACCGCCGCGGCCCTCGATCCCACCGGAGTGATGCCTGTCCTCAGTCAGGAAACGGTCATTGGTCCCGCCGCCCGAACGGTTGCGGCGGCGACCAAAGTCGTTCCTCCAAAGCCTCAACCCGGACGGCGGGTTCCAGGGTCAGGCCTCGGTCTCGTGGCCGTGATCCTGGCCAGCCTCGGGCTCCTCGGTGCGGCGGCCGTGTATCTCGCCTATCGATATCTCCAGCCCGGAACGGCGACGGTCGCGGATGCCCCGGTCCCGTTCTCCCCCACTCCGTTCCCGACCCCCACGGCGACTCCCGCGCCAACGGCTGCGATCGAATCCGTTACCCCCGCCCCCCCCGTCGTGACTCCCGAGGAAGCAACCGCCGACGCCGCGGCGGAAGCCCC
>JAGNNV010000353.1 GCA_017990495.1 Vicinamibacteria bacterium | reverse complement strand
ACCTCGGCTACATGGACCGGATCGTGGGCAACTTCACCCTCGATCAGCGCGCCCTGGGCGTCCCGCACGTGGTGATGGTCGGCACCGGCACTGGTCTCGCGCCCTTCGTGGGCATGATGAAGCAGGCGGCGCACGAGGCTACGGCCGCGCCTCAGCCCGCGGTGAAGTACACGCTGATCCACGCGAACCGCACCGCCGCTGAACTCGGCTACGACGCGGAACTGCTGGCCCTGGCCGCGCGGAACATTCCTGGCTTCGACTTCGCATACGTCCGGTCGGTGAGCCGGCCCACCGCGAACGACAACGCCGATCCTCTGCTCTGCCAGGGGCGGGCCAACAATCTCTTCCGCTCACTCGTCGGACTTCCCACCCGCGAACAGGAGGTTCTCGACGAGGCCCGGATTCAGGGAGCCCACGTGGTCGCCGCGCAGCACGCGTTGGAAAAATCCACGAAGCCGCTCGTCGGTTCGGGCATCGACGGCGCCGCCCTCAAAGCCCGTATGCCGCGCGGTGAAACCACCGTGCTCACCTGCGGCAACGGCGAGCTGATGGAGGACATCCGGCGGGTCTGCGACCGCGCCGCCTTCAAGTTCGAGATGGAAGAATGGTGACGCCCGCGTGATCGAAACCGGCCCACCCAAAGTCACCCTCAGGGCCGCCCGGCCCCGCGCCTACGATGGCGCCATCGCCGCCGCCCGCACCTGTTATTCCCCGCGGGTGATCGAGGACTCGGAGATCACCGACAAACAGCGCGACACCATCGGCCCCCTCACGTTCACCGCGGGACATCACACCGTCTTCCAGCACGCCACCTTCGAGTTCGGCCTCGAAAACGTCTCGCGCCAGTTCGTGTGGGCCTTCCTTCACTCGCATCCCTTCTACAACTCCGAGCAGTCGTCGCAGCGTTTCGTGAAGCTCGGCGAGGCACGCGCCTGCGTTCCCGAGGGCCTCAGCGCGGAAGCACGCGCGATCTACGAAGCCTCCATCGAGCAGGCCTGGGAGGCCTACGCGCGCCTGTCGCGGATCCTGGTCGAGGACACCACCGCCATCATCAGCGACATCCGCCACCTCTCGCCGCAGGCGTCCGACGCGCGACGGAAGAAGGTGGCCCGCGAGGCCGAGAAGAAGGCCATCGAAGTCGCCCGCTACGTGATCCCCATCGGCGCCTTCACCTCGATGGTTCATTCGATTTCCGGCATCGTCCTGCATCGCCTGTACCGGATGTCGCGCTCGTCGGATACTCCGGCCGAAGCGAGTCTCGTCATCGGCGAGATGGTGCGCCTGGCCCGCGAACACGATCCCGCTTTCTTCGAGCGGGTGGGCGAGGTTCCCTTCGAAGGCGATGAGATCATCGAGTCCCGCTGGCCGCGCTCCCAGGGCGCCGCGGCTTCCACCGCCGCCGAAATCGATGCCCAGCTTGGGTCGCGCGTGTCGCTGCTCGTCGATCACACTCCCGCGGCCGAGAAGATCACCGCCGACGCCGTGCGCGCGGTCCTCGGCCTTGATCGGATGGCGCTCTCCGATGACGAGGCGATCGAACGCGCGCTGTCACCG
This sequence comes from Vicinamibacteria bacterium, assembly GCA_017990495.1. GTDB lineage: Bacteria > Acidobacteriota > Vicinamibacteria > Fen-336 > JAGNNV01 > JAGNNV01. The sequence goes on along the minus strand of JAGNNV010000353.1, from coordinate 2,189 downwards.
GCCGAGAACCGATACCGGCTCGACGCAATGGACCTCTCGCCGTATTCGCCGCTTTCCCGCGTCTCCCATCACGCGAATTACACCTTCCTGAAGAAGTTGTCCCACACCGCCGACTCGCAGGACCAGCGTCACCGCATGACTCCGGGCTCGAGGCCCATGTTGACCCTCACCCACACTCAGGACCCCGACGTGATCGTGCCCCCGCTCATCGCGAAGAACGCCGAGGCCCGGAGCGTCTTCGAAGACTCCATCGCCCGATCGTGGGCGGCGAAGGAAAAGCTCCTCTCGATGGGCGTGCGCGACGAACACGCGGTCTACGTTCTGCCGAACGCGGTGGCCCTGCGCTTCCACGAGTCGGGGTCGCTCATGTATCTCGCCCACAAGTGGGTGATGCGCACCTGCCTCAACGCGCAGGAAGAGATCTACCAGGCTTCGATGGACGAACTCGAGCAGGTGCGAGCCGTGCACCCCCGTCTCGCCCGCCATATGGGGCCGCCTTGCGTTCTGCGCCGCGGCCGTATCACCCCCACCTGCACCGAGGGTGAACACTTCTGCGGCATCCCGGTCTGGCGCGACTTCCCGAACATCGTAAGGCGGCTGTAAACACGTCATTGCGAGGCGGCAACGAACATCGTCCGCCGAAGCAACCCCGTCCCACCACTACCACCCGACTTGCTGGCGAAACCGCTGCTAACCTCGATCTTTCCGTGACCCAAGAAAACATGTTGTCCGGCTGGGGGCGGGTCTTCGGGCCGGGCCGCGAGGTCGCCTCCGAAGATCTCGAGGCGATCACCCGCGACGCCACCCTCACCCGCGGTCTCGCGCGTTCCTACGGAGACTCGTCGCTGCCCGATCCCCGCGACGCTGTCGTCGCCAGCTCGCGCCTCGCCGACCGCATCCTCGCCTTCGACGAAGCCAGCGGCGTCCTGCGCGCCGAGGCCGGTTTCTCTCTGCTTCAGCTCAACCGCACGTTCTGGCGGCGGAACTTCGTGGCTCCCGTGGCTCCGGGCACGCAGTTCATCACTCTGGGCGGCATGGTCTCGGCCGATGTCCACGGCAAGGACCACCATTCGACCGGCGGCTTTGGCGCGCACGTGAGCGAAATCCGGATGCGGCTCGCAAGCGGCGACATCGTCACCGCGTCCCGCACGGAGAATCCCGACCTCTTCAAGGCCACGATCGGCGGCATGGGTCTGCTCGGCCACATCCTCGACGTCACTTTCAAGATGCCGCGTGTCCCGTCGGCCTGGGTGACGATAGAAACCGAGCGCATGCCCGACATCGACGCCTACCTCGCAGGTCTCAAGGACGCGGCCCGGCGATTTCAGTTCACCATGGGCTGGATCGACACCCTCGGCGCCTCAGGCACGCTCGGCCGCGGGATCCTCGCGCGGGGCCGCTGGGCGACCGTGGAAGAGGCCCGGCCCGGAACACCGCAGCCCCTCCACTGGCCCGGCCTTCCCTTCGTCCTGCCCGACTTCCTGATCTCACGTTTCACCGTGTCTGTGTTCAACGCGCTTCTTTACGGCGTCCAGCCGAGTTCGATGAGGCGGAAGATCGAACATCCCGAAACGTTCTTCTATCCGCTCGATGCGATCCGGAACTGGAACCGCCTCTACGGCAGCCGCGGTTTCACCCAGTACCAGTGCGCCATTCCCGAGGCGGCGGGGCCTGAGGGCGTGAAGAGTTTCCTTAACCTCCTGCGCCGCACCGGCGGCAGTTCGATGCTCTCGGTGATCAAAGACTGTGGTGACGAAGGTGAGGGCCTGTTGTCCTTCCCCCTGAAGGGCACCACCGTCGCCCTCGATCTGCCCGTTCGCGATGACACACAGAGCATCGTCGACACCCTGAACGCTCACCTGATCGAACTTGGCGGCCGCATCTATCTGGCCAAGGACCGCTTCACCCGGGCCGCCGACTATCGGCGCATGGACAAACGCATCGAGGCCTGGCGCGCGGTGAAGCAGAAGTACGATCCTTTGGGTCGACTTCGCAGCGCCCAATCGGCGAGACTGGAACTCACATGAAAGTAGTCACGCTCGGGGCGACCCGCGGCATCGGCCGTTCCCTCGCTCGCCTGCTGGCCGCGCGCGGCGATTCCATCCACGTGCTCGGCCGGAATGCCGGCGACGTGGCCAAGTGCGCCGAAGACCTGCGCGCCCGAGGCGCCGCCTCGGTCAGTACCGGCC
>JAGNNV010000354.1 GCA_017990495.1 Vicinamibacteria bacterium | reverse complement strand
GTTCTCGCCGAGATCCGCAAGTCCGGCTTCGATCAGTCGCTGAACGGTGGCATCGTCCTCACCGGCGGCGGGAGCATGCTGGAAGGCATGGTTGAGATCGGAGAGCAGATCTTCGACCTGCCGGTGCGTCTTGGAACCCCCTCGGGCATCACCGGTCTCGTGGACGTGGTCTCCTCGCCCGCCCATGCCACCGCGGTGGGCCTGGTTCTGCGCAGCCATCGCGCGCGTCTGGGCGAAGGGCGGCTCCTGCAGGAGATGCGGAGCACCGGCACCTTCGGCAAATTGACGGGCCGGATCAAGGACATCTTCTCGGGGTTCTTCTGAGATGGGAGCGGTGGTCTTTCGTGAGATCCATCACGGGAACAAGAGGATGGAACTGAGGGATTTAGCCTTAAACTTGGCGATCGGCTTTTTCGCCGCGGAAACAACGGGTTTCGGGGATCGAGGCTTCTGGGAGGCTTGATGAGCGCACAGGAAAAAATCTCGCGCATCGTCCTCGCTGAGGATGAGGCTAAAGGCGCCTCCATCAAAGTGGTGGGCGTGGGCGGCGGCGGCGGCAACGCCATCACGCGCATGATGGAAGCCGGACTCCACGGAGTCGAGTTCATCGCGGTCAACACCGACCTGCAGGCTCTCAAGTCCAATCGCGCTCCGGTCAAGATCCAGATCGGCGGCAAGCTGACCAAGGGTCTGGGCGCGGGCGCCAATCCCGACGTGGGCCGTCAGGCCGCGGTCGACGACACCGAGAAACTCGCGGACGCTCTCGAAGGCGCCGACATGGTCTTCATCGCCGCGGGGCTCGGCGGCGGCACGGGCACGGGCGCGGCTCCGGTGGTCGCGTCGATCACCAGCCAGCTCGGCGGCGGAGAGAACAATCTCCTCACCGTGGCCGTGGTCACTCTTCCCTTCAAGCTCGAAGGCAAGCGACGCATGGATCAGGCCCTCGACGGCCTGGCCAAGCTGCGCGAAACCGTCGACTCCGTCATCGTGATCCCGAACGATCGCCTGCGCGAAACCGTGGCCCGGCAAACCCCGGTCTCGGAAGCCTTCCGCATGGCCGACGACGTGGTGCGCCAGGCGGTGCAGGGCATCTCCGACATCATCACCATCCCCGGCCTCGTGAATCTCGACTTCGCCGACGTGCGCGCGGTCATGAAGAACATGGGCGCCGCGGTCATGGGCACGGGCATCGCCGAGGGCGACAAGCGCGCCATCGAAGCGGCCCGCCGCGCCATCGAGAATCCGCTGCTCGACGACAGTTCCATCGAGGGCGCGCGCGGCGTGATCGTCAACATCACCGGCGGCCCCGACCTGTCCCTCGACGAGGCGTCGGAAGCGACCGAACTCATCACCCGCGCCGCCGACCCGGAAGCGAACGTGATCTACGGCATTGTCATCGACGACCAGATGCGCGACAAGGTCAAGGTCACGGTCATCGCCACCGGTTTCCGGCGCGCCGCCCTTCCCGTCACCCCGGTCGACCTGTCGAACTACCGTTTCGGCGACGGCGTCCCCGCGTCGAACGCTCCCGCTGCGGCATCTCCGGCCCCTGCGGTGCAGGCCCAGGCCGCAGCCGTGGCCAACCCCTCGGCCTTCTATCGGAAGACCCCGCCGCACCCGCTCTCGCCCCCCACGAGCCCCGGAACCGACACCTCCAATCTGGATGTGCCGGCGTTCCTGCGCAAGCAGGGCAACGGCTGATCCGCACCCGAAGGCCCGCTCTTTCCGCAGCCTGGACGTTCGAACCGGTAGGCGCAAACGGCACCCCGCCGATAAGGTGGGCTTTTGGCCCCTGATTAGCCCCCTTGCCTTCCGATAGCGATTTCCGAAACTCCCGCCTTTCCTCCGAGGTCCACCTGCGCCCCATCAAGGGCCACGGATCGCTGCGGATCGTGCTCGCCTATCCCAACCTCTACTACGTGGGGATGTCGAATCTGGGGTTCCAGGGGGTGCACGCGCACTTCAACAGTTTCGAAGAGATCGTATGCGAGCGGGCTTTCCTGCCCGAGGAGGAAGAACGCGCTTCGGTGCGCACTCTTTCGAGCTTCGAGACGGGGACTCCGCTCCGGGACTTCGACGTGGTGGCCTTCTCGGTGGCTTTCGAGAACGACTACCTCCACGTCGTGCAGATGCTGCGCATGGCCGGCATCCCCCTGCGAGCGAAGAATCGGGGCCGGCGCGATCCTCTGGTTCTCATCGGCGGCTCCGCCACATTCCTGAATCCCGAACCCCTTGCTCCCTTCGCCGACGTGATCGCGATCGGCGAGGGCGAAGTGCTGGTTCCGAAGATCGTCGAGGCCTGGCGGGCCCACGGAAGCTCACGCGCAGGTCTCGAAGCCCTGAAGGAGAAGGACGGCTTCTACGTGCCGGAACGTCACGTGGTGCACTGGAATCCGGATGGCACCATGGCGCGGGTGGAAGGGCCGGGACGGGCCATGCGCCAACGCGCTTATCCAGGGTCGATGGATCTGCCCCAGACCACCATCCTCACTCCGCACACCGAGATGTCGATGAAGTTCCTCATCGAGATCTCGCGCGGCTGCCCCTGTATGTGCCGGTTCTGCTGGGCGGGCTACAACTATCTCCCCGTGCGCGGCTTCTCGCGCGCCACCATCGTGGCTCGCGCGAAGCAGGTGCGCGAATTCACCAACAAGATCGGCCTCGTCTCCACCGCGGTGTGCGACCACCCCGAGATCAACGAGATCGTCGACGACCTCTCCGCCCTTGGGTTTCAGGTTTCCGTGGCCTCGCTCCGGCTCGACGACCTGTCTCCCGAGTTCGTGTTCAAGCTCGTCGACACCGGCGTCGAGGGACTCACCCTCGCTCCCGAATGCGGCTCCGACCGCATGCGCAAGATCCTGAACAAGCAGTTCACGAACGATGACATCCTGGCCCGGGCCCGCTGGATCTTCGAGAACGGCATCCAGAATCTGAAGCTCTACTTCATGGTCGGACTGCCCTTCGAGACCCATGCCGACGTCGAGGCCATCGTGACCCTCACCGAGCAGATCCGCGAGATCATGCTCGAGGTCGGAAAGCCGCGGGGCCGGATCGGCCGCATCCACGCCTCCGTGAATCCCTTCATCCCCAAGCCCGGCACTCCTTTCCAGTGGCTGCGCATGGAGAACGTGAAGGAGTCGGACGAGAAGCTCCAGTACCTGCGCAAGGCGTTCGCCAAGATCCCGAACGTCGAGGCCATCTGCAAGAGCGCGCGCACCGGCTTCCATCAGACCATCCTGGCCCTGGGCGACCGCCGGGTGGCCGACGCCCTTGAATACGCGGTGCTGAACGACTGCGATCTGAAGCGCGCCACCAAGGCGCTCGGCATCGACCCCGCCTTCTACGTCTACCGCGAGAAGGGGAAGGACGAGCTGCTGCCCTGGGACATCATCGACAATGGCGTGAGCCGCGATTACTTCTGGAAAGAGCTGGATAAGTCGCGCAAGGAGGCTCTCTCGCCCCATTGCCCCGAAGTCCAGGGCTGCATCCGCTGCGGGGTGTGCGAAGAACTGCCGAACCCCACCTACGCGTTGCCGGAAAAGTGGAAGGCCCTCGGTATGCCGCCGCGGTATTTGAAGACGCCGACATAGGTCGGCGTCTTCATTGCGAGGGCCGGTCGTGTCGCGTGGCCCGAAGCAATCCCCGCCCCTCACTACCAATCGCGGGGTTGGTAGTGGTCAGACGGGGTTGCTTCGTCGCAGTACCAACGGAGTGGCTCCTCGCAATGACGGCGGAGGCCTAAG
>JAGNNV010000351.1 GCA_017990495.1 Vicinamibacteria bacterium | reverse complement strand
GGCCGCTGTAGGATGGGTAGCTTGAAGACCGAGGAGCGTATCACGAAGAGGACAGGCCTCCTCAAACTGGCCCTGGGGACGGCACTGATCCTGGGCGTGGCCGCCCTTGGCTACCAGTCGTGGCAGAGCCGCCCCACGTCGGAGGCCGAGATCGCCGAGATGGAGGCCCTGATCGTCGCCGGCAAGATCGACGAGGCGCGGGCCCTGATGGTGAGCGCTCAGGTTCGCTCCAAGGATCCAGCCGCCCTGCGCCTGCGCATCGGCCGGGCCTACCTCAAGGAGGGCCGGATCGGGCCCGCGACCTCACTGCTTTCGCAAGTGGAAGGCTCCTTGATCAAGGAGGAGAGCCTGGCCGTCGCCGAGTATTTCCTCGTCTCGGGCGACCCCTTCTCCGCCGTCCGCTTCTTTGAATCGGCGATGCGCACCGGACAGCCCCGCACCGCTCCCCTGCTCGGCCGGTATGCCGAAGCCCTCTCCCTCGCCGGAAACGGTGAAGGCGCGGTGGTCGTGTTCCGGGAGTCTTTGACCCGTGATCCCGCGAAACCGAGAGTGCGGTTGAATCTTGCTCTCACGCTCGCCAATCTCGGGAGATTGGACGAGGCGGCCGCCGAGGCCCAGGCGGTGCTGAAGATTGAACCCTCGAACCTCAAGGCCCTCGATCTCGCTCGCGCCCTCGCCGCCGCGCGCTAAAGGGCACGAGAGCCCGGGCGGGCCACAAGGGCCGTGCCGGTTCGGAGGGGGGCGCAGCCGTGGTAGCCTGCGTGAATACAAGTGTTTGGCGGTCCCGTTGCCTTTGGGGTCGACCAAGAATTTCGACATTTTCGAGGAGGTTCGAATGAGTCTTTCCCGCGCCTGGCGCACTTTTCTCTCTCTAGCGATGCTGGCTTCAGCGACGCCCCTGTTTGCACAGCAGACGGGCTCGATTTCCGGCAAGGTCACGGACACCAGCGGAGGCGTCCTCCCCGGCGTCACCGTTGAAGCCCGGTCGAACATCCTCCCCGGACCCCGCGCCACCACCACCGGAGGCAACGGCGACTTCCGCCTGCCCGCCCTTCCCCCCGGCGAGTACACCGTCACCTTCACCCTCTCCGGCATGCAGACCGTGACCAAGAAGGTGTATGTGCAGCTCGCCCAGGAGGCCTCGGTCGACGCCAGGCTTGGCGTCGGCGGCCTCACCGAGGCGGTTGAAGTCACGGCTTCCACGACCTTCATCGACAAGGACACCGCCACCGTTGCTACCGGCCTCACGTCCACCCAGCTCACGGAACTCCCCACGGGCACCGAGTACCGCGACCTCATGAAGCTCCTCCCCGGCGTCATGTACACGCAGGACTCCATCCGCGGCCAGTCGGTTGGAGGCAGCGGTCAGGACAACGTCTACAACTTCGACGGCGTCAACGTCACCCTGCCTCTCTTCGGCACGCTCGCCGCCGAGCCCTCCTCTCATGACATCGCCCAGGTCAACGTGATCAAGGGCGGAGCCCGCGCCGTCGACTTCGACCGGTCGGGCGGCATGACCGTCGACTCTGTCAGCAAGTCCGGCACCGACAAGTTCACGGGCCAGGTTGACTATCGCCTCCAGAACCAGAACATGAGCGCCAACCTCAAGTCGGGATCGCGCACCCGCTACGACCAGGATCGCGCCTGGATCACCGCCGGCCTCGGTGGCCCCGTGGTCAAGGACAAGCTCTTCTTCTACGCTTCCTACTACCGGCCGACTGTCGAACGAGCGAACCAGGCGAACTCGTATGGCGAGCTTCCCGACTACACGAGCACGCGCAACGAAGGGTTTGGCAAGCTGACGTTCACGCCGACCTCCAAAGTGCTCTTGAATGCCAGCTACCGCTATTCGAAGCGTCTTGAGGTAAGCGATCAGTTCGCGGTGAATTCCGCCCCCACATCCGGAAGCGGCGCCGAGGCGCTCCAGAAGATCTTCACCGCCGACGGCTCTTGGGTCATCAGCTCGCGGAGCTATGCGACCTTCAAGTACACGAACTTCGCCAATCCCACCGGGGGCCGGCCAGACTCGATTTCGACCGCCACCCCCGCCATCGCGGTGGGCACGCGTCTCGACGTCAACGCCCTCGACACGCTTGGACGCTTCGTGGTTCCCACCCCGATCGCGGGAGACGCCACGCAGAATGGCTTCGTAGCCCCGCTGATCGCGCGGTACGGCTTCACCAACTCGGCGGGCGCGCGCACCGGCGGCGGCATCGTGGGCTACGGCCTTGAGTTCAATGACCAGGACTTCTTCCGCCAGTCCGGTCAGATCGGATACAACATCACTCTAGGCGACAGCGTGAAGCACGACATCCACGTCGGGGCTCAGCTCTCCGAGGACTCCGAGGACCTGGTCCGCAGCTCGAACGGCTGGGGCCTCATCACCGCCCCGGGCGGTCGCACGCAGCAGGGCGGCGTGCCGGTGTTCTATCAGGCGACTTTCTCGCAGCAGGCCGTGGGCACCATCGCTCCCATTCACTCCGAATACAAGCAGCTCAACCTCGAGTTCAACGACACCATCCGCGCCGGCCGCTGGACCTTTAACCTGGGCCTCATCACCAGCAAAGACACGCTCTACGGCCAGGATCTGAAGGACGACTCCAGCGCTCTCTCGGGCTACACCTTCTCCCGCGGCTCCAAGTACACCATGTACGAACTGGGCTTCAAGAAGATGCTCCAGCCGCGCCTCGGCGCCACCTGGGCTTACAACGGCGCGGACACCGTCTACGCGGGCTTCGCCCAGTACAAGCCGGCCGCCAGTTCCCTGCCCCGCGCCGCGTCCTGGTCCCGCAACCTCGCGGGCGCTCGTTACGACGCGTACTTCGACCAGAACGGCGTGCTCTTCGCAGCGGTGCCCGTGGCCTCTTCCGCGGGCAAGCTGTTCCAGGACGACCTCACCCCCCGAACCACGAATGAGTTCCTCCTCGGCACCGCGAAGAAGCTCGGTTCCAGCGTCACCGCCCGCCTCTACGGACGTCATCGCCGCACCGGCCACTTCTGGGAAGATACCCAGAACAACGCGCGCCAGACCTTCAATCCTCCGGCGGGCATTCCACGCGATCTGTACATCGCGGATCTCGTGCCCAAGCTGACCCAGATCGGAACCGGCGGCAGCAACTCGTCCTACGTCATCGCCGAACTTGACGGCGCCTACACCCGCTACTGGGAAGCTGCCGTCGAACTCGAATGGCAGGGTCCGAAGGGTCAGGGCAACCTGTCCTACACGCGGAGCCGCTACTACGGCAATTTCGACCAGGACAACTCGACCACGGGCAACGACGCTGCGATCTTCATGGGCTCTTCCAACATCGCCGATGGCGCCGGCCGCCAGATGTGGGACTTCAAGGACGGCACCCTTCGCGGAGACCGCCCGCACATGTTGAAAGCGTCGGGTTCGTGGCGTCTCGGATGGAACGCGACCGTGGGCGCCTTCTTCGTGGCCCAGTCGGGCCAGCCGTGGGAGCTGTGGAGCTACGAGCCGTATCGTGCTCTTACCACCTCGACTTCGAGCGCGAATCGGTACGCCGAGAAGGCGGGCTCGCGCCGGTCTGACGCGCACCACCAGCTCGACCTGAATTACACCCAGGACATCAAGCTGAAGGGGTCGATGCGGCTGCAGCTCATCGCGAACGTCTTCAACCTCTACAACAAGCAGACCGGCTACAACATTCAACCGGTGTTCAACAGTTCGGATTTTGGCGTGGCGCGGAACTTCTACGATCCGCGGCGTCTCGAAGTGACGGC
>JAGNNV010000352.1 GCA_017990495.1 Vicinamibacteria bacterium | reverse complement strand
GTGGTTCATCTGCGCACCGGCCTCGTTCTCACGCCGGACGGCGGCGCCCTCGAGCCCATGATCCTGCCCTTCAGTCTCGGGCTCGGTGGTCCGCTGGGGCACGGAGGGCAATGGTGGAGTTTTATCGCCCTCGACGATCTTCTTCACCTCATCCTCCATCTCGTGGTGAACGACAAGGTTCGCGGGGCTGTGAACGCGACCTCACCCGAGCCGGTGACGAACGCGGTGTTCACGAAGATCCTCGGCCGCGTCCTGAATCGCCCGGCCTTCATTCCCGTCCCGGAGTTCGCTCTGCAGATCGCTCTCGGCGCCATGACCGGGCCCCTGCTCATGGCCAGCGCCCGCGTGAATCCGGAGAAGGCTCTCGATTCGGGATTCGTCTTCGCCTATCCCTCCCTGGAACCGGCCCTGCGCCATGTTCTCGGCCGGGACTCCTGAAGCCTTGGTAACGTAGCAATACCCCAATGGCGAGCCTCCGCGTCTACCGCATCACCTTCATGAGCCAGGGCAAGGTTTACGAGCTTTACGCCAAGAGCGTGGGCTCGGCCGATCTCTTCGGCTTCGTCGAGGTCGCGAATCTCGTGTGGAGCCAGAAATCGTCGGTGCTGATCGATCCCTCCGAGGACAGTCTCAAACACGAGTTCGACGGCGTGAAACGCTTCTTCGTGCCCATGCACGCGGTGATCCGCATCGACGAGGTCGATCACGGCGGAACTTCGAAGATCCTGAGCGCCGAAGGCACTGGCGGCACGGTGTCGCCCTTCCCGGTCTTCATCCCGCCGGGCGGCGACAAGAAGCACTGAGTCTCTTGACCGCGCCTTCCGCTGATCACGGGATGAGCGAACCCCGGGTGGATGGTTCGATCATCAGCCGCGACGGCCTGGTGCTCTCGACCTGGCACATGGTGGTGGCCCCCACCGGCCTGGAGCCGGTGATCCTGATTCATGGCCTTGGCGATCACTCGCGCTCTTTGCCCTATCTGCGCCTCGGGTCGTTCCTGGCCAAGGAGGGTTTCGACGTCTACGCCTTCGACCGCCGCGGTTCCGGCCGCTCCCAGGGCCTTGGTAACTACGCCCCGAGCTTTGAGGATCTGCGTGACGATCTTGCGCGTTTCGTCGATCTGGTCGAGGACCGCACGGGCCGCTTGCCCTCGCTGGTCGGCCTCTCGTTTGGGGGCCTCCAGGCCCTCGACTTCGCACTCACTTCGCCCGAGAGTGTCCATGCCTGCGTGGCCATGGCGCCAGCCCTCGATGCCTCGGGCACCTCGCGCCTCCTGCGGGGACTTCTCCCGGTTCTCGCGCGCTTCTTTCCAACCCTCGCTCTCGATCCGGGCCTCGACGACGCGGCCCTGACCCGCGACCCCGCGGTCTGTCGAGAGTATCGAAACGATCCTCTGTGGCGACCGCGCACCACCATGACCCTCGCCACCTTCGTCCTGGACGCCATCGAGCGGGTGAGCGCGCAGGCCGGGCAGATGACCACACCGCTCCTCGTCCTCCATGGCACCGCGGACCGGGTTGTGCCCATCCACGGCACCCGCGCGGTCTTTCCGCGCTTCGGCGCCGCGGACAAGACCTTCGTGGAGATTCCAGGCGCTTTCCACGCACTGCCCATTGAACCCGAGGGCGACGAGGTGGCGGCGCGCATCGCCGCCTGGTTGAAGGCCCGCCGGGCCGTAGGGCCATGTTGATCGATCGTCGCGCCCTTCTGCGATCCTGGCAGGCGCTTTTGGCGGCGGTGGCGGCGCTCTCCGCCATTCCCGCGGGATTGGTTTTCGTCTTTGGCGGGCGCGCGAAGGATGGCGCATCCGATGCGGCGACCGAGTGGATCGACTTGGGACCGGCGCGCGACGTCACCGAAGGGCCGTGGATGGCCCGCAAGTTCCCCCGCGAGATTGCCGACCGCTGGAAGAAGACCGTGGTGGAGGAGAGTGTCTATTTGCGGCGCCGGGCCGCCGCCATCGAAGCGATATCCGCGAGTTGCACCCATACGGGCTGTCTGGTGCGGCAGGTCACGAGTGGCTTTGCGTGTCTGTGTCATCGGAGCGATTTCGACGAGGAGGGCAAGCCCAAGGCCGGCCCCGCGCCCCGCCCGCTTGACCGTCTCGAGACGAAGGTCGAAGGCGAGCGGCTCAAGCTGCGCTTCGTGAAGTTCCGGCCCGGGCTCAGCCACTCCGAGCCGATGGTGTCGTGATGGGAGAGATCGGGGCGACCCCTGGCGGGAAGGCGGCCGACTGGATGGAGCGCCTGCACGGCGCCGCCGGCCTGAGCGCCCTCGTCTTCGGCGGACTTCTGGTCGGCAGCGGTGTCGGTCTTGCCATGTCCTACGTGCCGTCACAAGGCGAAGCCTTCGCGAGTGTTCTCTATTTGCGCGAGCAAGGCGGGGTGGGCGCGGTCGTTCGGTCATTGCACTATCACCTCGCCTCGGGAGCGGTGGTGGCCACTTTCCTGATGGTGACGTTCGCCATCCTGGGTGACCTTCATCGCGAGCGCCGCGCCCAGTACCGGTTGAGCGTCTTGGCCCTCTTACTGGTGATCGCGTTCTGTTTTACGGGCTACGTCCTGCCTATGGATCAGGCCGCCTACTGGGGGACGTCGGTGCGACTCGGCATCGTCGAGACCATTCCGGTGGTGGGAGGCATGAAGGCCGATCTGCTCCGCGGCGGCCCGGCCTTCGGCGCCGCCACCTTGCCCCGTTTTTACGCCCTGCACGTGGCCGCGCTCCCCATCGTGTTCGTGGCGCTGGTGCTGATCGGTTTCCGAGAGGCTCTCGAACGCGCGGCCCGCGACCATGGCCCGCGGCTCATCCTGGCGTCCCTGCTCCTCGCCGCCGCTGCCTTTGTGGTCGCCCTGAACCTCCCCGCCCCGCTCGAGCCCGCGGCCTCCACCTCCGACACGCAATACGTGCCCCGGCCCGAGTGGTACTTCCTGTGGCTCTTCCAGTTCGGCAAGTACGTTCAGGGTTTTCCGTGGGTGGAGAGCGCCCTCCTGCCGCTCGCCGGCATCGGTGTTCTCCTGCTTCTGCCGGCGTTGCGAACGTCACGCCGGCAACGGGCGATCGGGGTGAGCGTGACCCTGGCGGTGATGGCCGGTCTCTCCGGCATGGCGCTTTACGAGGACCAGGATCTGCCCGCGAAACCGCAGTACGCCGAGGGCCTGGCGCAGAAAGCGGAGCGAGACTACAAAGTCGAGTGCGCGGGCTGCCACGGCACGTCCGGCAAGGGCGACGGACCCGATGCCTTCAACCTCGACTCGCTCGTGCAGGACTTCACCGTGCCTGCTTTCTGGGATACGGACGCCATGGAGGACATGATCCGGGTCATCCGCCTGGGCGTGGCTCCGGACATGCCCGCCTTTGGCGACCGCCTATCGGAAGCCGAGATCGCGGCCATCGCCCGATACGTAGAGGCGAACTTCCGGCCTACTGGATCCGGACGCGTCCGGTAAAGCCCTCTTCGTAGGTGTGGTAGTAGTCGAGTGAAGGCTCGGGGTGCTTCCAGCAGTAGTAGCCCCCGCCGTTGTCGAAGTCGACGAGCCAAAGGCCCTTGATATCAAGGCCCATCGAGCCCATCTCGGTCGCCCAGGCGTTGACGATCGACTGGGCCTGCTCCCGGGTGTGTGGCTTTTGGGCTCCGCTGCTGAGCAGGCGCTCGACCCGCCCATAGGCCTCGTCGGTGAGCTGCTGAACCCGGGGCAGCAGGGCCTTCGCCTCGGCGTAGGTGAAGAGACGCTTCTCCGTCTCCGG
>JAGNNV010000077.1 GCA_017990495.1 Vicinamibacteria bacterium | reverse complement strand
CAGGATCTGTGGACCTACTACCTGATTTCCTCGCTGGCGTTCTTCATCTTCTTCCCCATCGCCGCCGTGGTCCTGCGATTCAAGTACCAGACCCTGCGCTACCGTTTCACCGACGAGGGAATCTCGATGAGCTGGGGCATCCTGTTCCGCCGCGAGACCATCATCAACTACGCGCGGATCCAGGATATCCACTTGCGATCGAACCTGATCGAGCGGTGGCTCGGTCTCGCGCGCATCCTGGTGCAGACCGCGAGCGGCAACGCGGGCGCGGAGATGACCATCGAGGGGGTCAAGGAGTTCGAAGCGGTCCGCGATTTTCTGTACGCGCGTATGCGGGGCGTGGGCGAGCCCTCCCGATCCGCGCCCACCGCCGCCGCCAGGGGCGGCGAAAGCCCCGACCTCGCCGGGGCGCTGCTCGAAGTCGCGCGCGAACTTCGGGAAACCCGGCAACTCCTCGAATCGCGCGCCGCCTCGCGAGATGGGGGACCGGATCGTGTTTGAGTGGGTGAAGACCCGTGTCCTCGGGCTGATGCGTGTGCCGCATGAACCCGAGCCGCCGCTCGGCGCGCCCGGGTCGGTGCGGGTCTTCCGGGCCGGGGTGAATCACTACTACCTGCGTGTGGCTCGCTGGTTGGTCGGCCAGGCTGGAGCGGTCGTCGGCATCGGGTTCTCGCTCGTGTTTCTCGCCGCCCTCGAGGACGGTGTGCAGCGAGCGCGCCGCGCCGCCGCCAATCCAACCCCCACACCCTCGCCCACCGCCACCGTGGAGCCGACCCCGGGACCCTTGGAAGAACGCGCGGCTCCGCGCAGACGCTCGCGCGAAGAACGCCGCCGCGACCAGGAGCGGGTCTTCGTCGCCATTGTGGCTCGGACTCCGGCGTTCGTGATGCCGCTCATCGTGGTCCTCGAGGTGGGCGGCATCCTGTTCTTCATCGTGCAGATGCTGGTGACGTACGCCATTGTCCGCCTCGAGTTCGAGCAACACTGGTACATCGTCACCGACCGCAGCCTGCGCATCCGCACCGGCATCCTTCGCCTGCAGGAATCGACCATGAGCTTCGCCAACGTTCAGCAGGTGGAGATCCGCCAGGGTCCGCTCCAGCGCTTTCTCGGCCTCGCCGATGTCCAGGTGCGGTCCGCGGGCGGCGGCGGCGACCCTGCCGCGCAGGCTCACGGCAACGCCGCCGAGGCCTCGCTTCATGTGGGCACATTCGAGGGGGTGGAGAACGCGGTGGAGATCCGCGATCTCATCCTCGAACGTCTGCGCAAGTTCCGGGAGGCCGGGCTTGGTGATCCCGAGGACGTGCACGCCCATGCGCTCGCCGCGGCCCATCCGCCCGCGGGGACCCATGACGCCGCGCAAGCCATCGCGACCTTGCTCGATGAGACACGCGCCCTGCGCCGGGTCCTCACCGGGACCACACCCCCCGCCTCTTGATAACCTCGCCCCATGACCATCATGGAGCGAGTGACCGCCGATACGGTTTCGGCGATGAAAGCCAAGGACCAGCCGCGGGTGGAGACGCTCCGCCTTCTGAAGTCGGAACTCAAGAAGAAAGAGATCGACAAGCGGGCGCCCCTCGATGAAGCCGAGGCGCAGAAGGTGATCGAGGCCCTGGCCAAGCAGCGTCAGGATTCAATCGACCAGTTCGCCAAGGCCGGCCGCACCGAACTGGTGGAGAAAGAGCAGGCGGATCTTGAAATCCTCAAGGCTTTTCTGCCCGCGTCCGCCACCGATGAAGAGATCAAGGCCGAGGTCGACAAGGCGGCGACCGCCCTTGGCTCGCCGACCGCGAAGGACATGGGGGCGGTCATGAAGGCCGCCCTCGCCGCGCTCAAGGAGACGGGCAAGGTAGTGGACGGCAAGAAGGTCAGCGAAGCCGTCAAGGCCCGCCTGGCCTGAGCGCCGGCGCTTCAGGAACCTGGGATCACCATGGGTAAAGATCGAATCGCGCGTTCGGCCACACGGGTCATGGCCGGCTTCGACGGCTTCATCGCCTCCGACCACGCGAAACGCCTGATCCGCGATTTTCGGGTCCAGTCCTTCATCCTCTTCAAGCGCAACGTCGACACTCCGGGGCAGGTCGCGGAACTGGTGCGCGAACTTCAAACCCTCGCCGAGGACGCGGGATACGCGCGTCCCCTGCTCATCGCGGTCGATCAGGAGGGCGGACGGGTGCAGCGGATGCGGGCGCCCTGGACGGTGTGGCCGCCCATCCGCCGCCTCGGCGAACTCGATTCCGAGGAGCTGACCCGCGGCATGGCCCAGGCCATGGCTCGAGAACTCGCGGCCTGCGGCATTGGCCTCGATTTCGCGCCGGTGATGGATGTCGACACCAATCCCGCCAATCCCATCATCGGCGATCGGTCCTTCGGCCGCGATCCAGAGCAGGTGGGGCGCCTCGGCGCCGCCTTCATCGAGGCCATGCAGGCCGAGGGCGTGGCCGCGTGCGCCAAGCATTTCCCCGGGCATGGCGACACCGACAAGGACTCCCACCTCGATCTGCCGGTGGTCGAACACTCGCGTTCGCGCATCGATGCCGTCGAACTGGTTCCGTTCCGGAAGGCCATCGCCGCGAATGTGGCCACCATCATGACCGCCCACATCGTGGTCCGTGAACTCGACGAAAAGGTCCCCGCGACGCTGTCGCCTCAAGTCGTCACCACCCTTCTCCGCGACGAACTCGGCTACAAGGGCGTCATCGTGGCCGACGACCTCGAGATGAAGGCGGTCTCGGCGCACTGGCCCTATGAGGTGTCCGCCGTCCTCGCGGCAAAGGCCGGTTGCGATCTTCTGCCGGTGTGCGAGCATGAGGAAGCGCAGGTGGCGGTGATCGAGTCCCTCGTCCGGGCGGAAGAGAGCGGGGAACTGCGCAAGAGGGACATCGACGACGCTCTGCTCAGGATTGAGGCCATGATCGACAAATACACGCTCCCGTATGAGGCTCCGACGCCGCGCGTGGCCGTGGCCGCGGCCGGAAAGACCGAGTCGCGCCTTCTGGCCGCCCAGATCAGCGGGGTGGCGCTGTGATCCGCCCGATGGCGCTGGGCTCCGGGTCGAGGGTGGCGGTGATCGCGCCGGCCGGCCCGGTGGTGAAGGCCCGGGTCGAGGCCGGTCTCGACACTCTCCGCTCGATGGGGTTCGAGCCGGTGCCGGGCGAGAACCTCTACAAGAAGAATCTGCATCAAGCCGGTCTCGATGACGAGCGTCTCTCCGACCTGATCTGGTCGCTCACCGATCCCGACATCCAGGGCGTCATTTGCGCCCGGGGCGGGGAAGGCTGCACATCCTTGTTGCCGTGGCTTGAAGCGGCCCGCGTCGAGCCTCGGGTTTTCTGCGGCTACTCCGACGTCACCGCTCTCCACGCCTGGCTCCAGCGCAACGGATGGGTGACCTTCCACGGGCCGATGGTCGCGGTGGAGATGGCGAACAATGGCTTCGACGTCAACAGCTTCATCGGGGAAGTCACCGGTGTGCGCGCTGATCACTCGATTCCCGTGCGCCTGCTCAGGTCGGGACAAGCCGATGGCGTGTTGACCGGGGGATGCCTCTCGCTTCTCGCCGCCCTCGCCGGCACGGAATGGGCGTTGCCCTGGACCGGCGCTTCCATCCTGCTGATCGAGGATGTGGACGAGCCGCCTTACAAGATCCACCGCATGTTGACCCAGCTGCGGGATTCCCAGTCGTTGCGCGACGTCAAGGGCATCATCTTCGGAACCATGGCGAAGTGCGCGGCCGATCCGGCGGACGGCTTCACCCTTGAAGAGGTCGTGCTCGACGCGCTCAAAGGATTCGAAGGTCCCATCGCCATGGGCCTCGCCGCCGGCCACAGTCCTGAGCCCATGTTGACCTTGCCCCTCGGCACGCGCGTGGTTCTCGCTCCCGAGGAGCCTAAACAGGGCGACACCGGCAAGCCCGACCGGCTCGCGGGCCGTCTGCACCTGACCGAACTCGGCGTGACCGAGGAAGCGGTCGAGCTGGACGAGTAGGTTGAAGATCCACATTTCGGGGGTGTGCGGAACCGCCACCGCCTCCCTCGCCGGTCTGCTCAAGGCGAAGGGGCATGAGGTCACCGGCTCGGATCAGGACGTCTATCCGCCGATGTCCGACGAACTGGCCCGCATGGGCGTGCCCGTCCGAACGCCCTACGCCGAGGACAACATTCCCGCCGACACCGATCTGGTGGTGATCGGCAACGCGCTCTCGCGCGGGAATCCCGAAGTGGAAGCCGTGCTCGACGCGAAGCGGCGTTATACCTCCCAGGCCGCGCTCCTGGCCGAGGAGTTCCTGCGCGAGCGCACCTCCATCGTGGTCGCGGGCACGCATGGCAAGACCACGACCACTTCCATGCTGACTCACGTTCTGCGGCACGCCGGGCTCGACCCGTCGTTCCTCATCGGCGGCGTGAGCCTCGACCTCGGGACGAGCTACGGCCTCGGATCGGGCCCCCACTTCGTGGTCGAGGGCGACGAATACGACACGGCGTTCTTCGACAAGCGACCGAAGTTCGTGCACTACCTTCCGGATCTCGCGATCATCGGCAACCTCGAGTTCGACCACGCCGACATCTACGCGGACCTCGCCGCCGTCCAGCTCGCCTTCACCAGGCTCATGAGCGTGATTCCGCGCCGCGGGCTGCTGATCGCGGGCATCGAGAGTCCGGCGCTCGTGGAGATTCTCACTCGGGCCCGGTCGCGCGTCGCCACCTTTGGTCTGGGCGAAAGTTCAGGGGCGGCCTATCAGGCCCGCTCGGTGGCCCTCTCGATGAACGGCGCGGCCTTCGATGTGGTCAAAGACGGCGAGACGCTGGGTCGCATCGAAATGAGCGCCTCGGGGAATCACAACGTCCGCAACGCCCTCGCCGCCACCGTCGCCGCCATCGAGGCCGGAGCGCCCTTCGCGCGGATCGCCGCCGCGTTCGCCGCCTTTCGCGGGGTCAGGCGTCGTCTCGAGCTGCGTGGGGAAGCGCTGGGGGTGCGCGTCTACGACGACTTCGCCCACCATCCCACCGCGGTGCGCGAGACCATCGCCGCCCTGCGCTCACGCATCGGCCCCACCGAGCGCGTGATCGCGATCTTCGAGCCGCGCTCCTACACTTCCCGCACCCGGGTCTTCGAGAAGGACTTCGCCCACGCCTTCGCCACCGCCGACGAAGTGGTGATCGCGGGAGCGCATCTGCCGGGGAAGGTTCCGCCCGCCGAGCGCATCAGCGAGGAAACACTCGTCGCCTCCATCAACCAGGCCGGGGGAACCGCGCGGTTCATCAGGTCGGTGGAGGAAATCGTCTCCGCGGCCTGCGGAGAACTGCGAGCCGGCGACCATGTCCTGATCCTGTCGAACGGCGGGTTCGGGGGCATCCACGACCGCCTGCTGGCCGCGATCCGCTCCTGATCCGCGGGAATTGCGCGCACCGTGGGGGCGCGAATTGTGATATGACACTCGCAACCATTCATTCCGGGGATTGTCCCGGGCAGGAACCTAAACAGATCTCAAGAGGAGTTATGAGAAAAATTCTCGCCGCGGCAGCGGTCGCATTTTTGGCCGTCTCGGTCTTCGCGCAAAGCGCGGCGATTACCGGGACGGTAACTGACGAATCAGGCGGAACTCTTCCCGGCGCCACCGTAGTGGTGACAGGTCCGGGCGGTTCTCGCACCGGATACTCAGGATCGGATGGCAAGTACAGCATCGTCCCCACCGGCAACGGGCCCTACAAGGTCAGCGTCTCCATGCCGAGCTTCGCCTCGCAGCATAAAGATGGTGTGGCGGCCGGCGCCGACTCGTCGTTCACCATGAAGATCGCGGGCCTCGGCGAAACCGTCGTGGTCTCAGCGTCAAAGGTCGAGTCGACCCTGGCGAACGCACCAGTCACCATGTCGGTGGTGAGCGCGGCCACCCTGGCCACGGCGCCCAGCCAGAACTTCGGAGACATCCTCCGCAACGTTCCCGGCGTGAATGTGATCCAGACCTCGGCGCGCGACGTGAACCTCAGCATGCGCCAGGGAACTTCCACCCTCGCCACCTCCACCCTGGTTCTGCTCGACGGCCGGTCGATCTACCTCGACTTCTTCGGCTTCGTGCTCTGGGACCTCGTTCCGAGCAACCCCTCCGACATCAAGCAGATCGAAGTGGTGCGCGGCCCGGCCTCGGCGGTGTGGGGCGCCAACGCCCTCACCGGCGTGGTGAACATCCTGACCAAGACGCCGCGCGAGAATCCGAACACCACCGTGTACTTCTCCGCCGGCACCTTCGGCACCAAGGGCGGTTCGCGCCAGGGTTCGGAGGACCACTACTCCTTCGGAGGCGGCATCTCCTTCGCCAAGGCCATCAACGACAAGTGGTCCACCCGTCTCATCGCGGGCTACGTCAACTCCGATCCCTACTCGCGTCCCACCGGCCGCATCCCCGTCATCCAGGATCCCCGCGTGACCGGCGCCTGCAACGGCACGCCGGGCACCGCCAATTGCATTGGAGGTTTGCAGTATCCGCTTGATGGCCCCGGAGCTGGCAACTTCGAGAACGACGGCACCAAGCAGCCCAAGTTCGATGTGCGCCTCGACCAGGACATGTCGAACGGCGGCCGCCTCACCTACTCCGCGGGTTACTCCGGCACCACCGGCATCATCCACACCGGCATCGGTCCCTTCAACATCCAGAGTGGTTCCTACCTCGGCTACGGCCGCATCGGCTACAGCAAGGGCGCGCTCAAGGTCGCGGCCTTCGGAAACCTCCTCGATGTCGAGGCCCCGAACCTCCTCCTGATCGACCCGAACACCCTCAAGCCGGTCGACCTGAACTTCAAGACCCAGACCTACGACTTCGAAATCGGCCATTCCAAGATCGTAGCCGAGAAGCACGTGCTCTCCTACGGCGGCAACGCGCGCAGGAACCAGTTCGACATCACCCTGGCACCCGGCGCCGAGGATCGCAACGAATTCGGGGGCTACTTCCAGGACGAGTTCTTCGTCGACAAGTTCCGCCTCACCGTGGGCGGCCGTGTCGACAAGTTCGGCAACATCGACAAGGCCGTGTTCTCACCCCGCGTCACCGCCATGTTCAAGCCCACGGCTGACCAGTCGTTCCGGGTGTCCTTCAACAAGGCGTTCCGCTCGCCCTCCGCGGTCAACAATTACCTCAACCAGGACATCTTCACCCCCACCACGGTCAACCTGAGCGCCCTCGCGCCTCTGGCGCCCCTGGCCCCCGCGGCGGTGCGCCCGGCCCTCACCACGCCCTTCAACTTCATCGTCAAGAACGTGGGCAACCCGAACCTGAAGCAGGAATCGGTGACGGCTTATGAGGTCGCCTACACCGGGACCTTCAAGGACAAGACCACCATCGGCATCGCGCTTTACCGTAACGAGACCGACGACAACATCAACTTCGCGTCGATCCAGCCATCCGCTTCGTTCCCGGCCGGCATCCCGCCCTTCGATGTGTACACCCCCGCGAACGCCCCGGCCGTGCTCGGCATCACCACCAGCGGCGTGCCCGTCCCCGGCACGCTCATCGGATTCCTGAACCAGATCGCCCCCATCATTCGCCAGAACATTCTCCTGCCCCGGACGGTGTCCTCGTATTTGAACCTTGGTCCGCTGCAGCAGGACGGCCTCGAATTGTCGATCGATCACCGCTTCGACCATCACTGGTCGGTGTCGGCGAACTATTCGTACCAGAAGAAGCCCAAGGCCCTCACCGCGAAGTCCGGCCAGATCCCGTACCTCAACGAAGAAGTGGCCTTGCCTGCGAAGAACCGGTTCAACGCCAGCATCAACTGGAACACCGAGCGTCTCGTCGGCACGATCCAGGCGAACTATCAGGACAAGGCGCTGTGGACCGACGTCCTCACTTCCACCTACCACGGCTACACCGAGTCCTTCACCATGGTGAACGGCAACATCGGAGTGAAGTGGAACAAGGGCAAGGTCGTCACCACTCTCAAGGGCGTGAACCTCCTGGACAAGAAGATCCAGCAGCACGTGTTCGGCGACGTCATCCGCCGCTCCGTCACCTTCGAGACTCGCCTGACGTTCTAGTTCGAACCCGTTTCGGTTCGTTCAACCCCGCCCCAAAGGCGGGGTTTTTCTTTGGGCGGGGGCTGGATAGTGGCTTGCGGGGGTTGCTTCCTCGCAACGCGGAACGGACTGGCTCGTCGCAATGACGTAGTGTGGTTCGGGACGGACTGCGCCGCCTTGGTAGGGGCTGCCCGCGTCAAGGGCGCGGGACCTGCGTCTTAGAACAGCGTGTAGATGAACGGTGCGACCGCGGTGCCCTGGGTGAGCACGATCAGCAGGCCCAGCAGGACGAGCATGATCACGATCGGGCCCAGCCACCATTTCTTCCGGACCTTCATGAACGCCCAGAGTTCGGAGAGGAGGCCCATCTTTTCGCGGGAGTCTTCAAAAGCCATCGTTTTCACAGTTTAGTGGAGAAGGACCGGGCAAAGGTTTCTGTAAGATCGCTCCGACAGGCGCGAGGCCTTTTTGCAGGCCGCGCCCAAATGGCAGAAACATGGAAGAGAACGAACGGACCGACCGACAAGCCCGGATGGGATCGGACTACCTGCGCACCCAGGTCAGGGCCTGGATGGAGGGGGCATCGGAGTCGGGCCGCAAGAAGGAACTGTTCGAGCTGGAGATGTGGCTCCGCGCTCTCGATCGCTTTTTCAAGCCCGCCCATCACGCGCTCTCCGACGAGCAGATCAACGAGCTGCCTTACCGCGACTGGTCGGCCGAACTGGCGGTGGTCGACCTGTGTCTGCTCCGGGTGGGCCAACTCTGCTCGCACCTGCTGCCGCGCGACAAGGCCGATGAGGCCCAGTTCAAGCGCTACGTTGATGGCTTCATCCGCGAGGCGGAAAGCGCCGATCCCTATTTCGAACGGCTGCTGAGAGATGCCCGCCCCGAAGCGGGACTGCTGGTCTTGAGGGGCACTCTCGAGGATGTTCGCCTCCTGGTCGCCGAATCGCTTCGAGCTCAGAAAACGCCGCTCCAGATCTTCGAATCGGTGGGCCGGATCTTCTCCCGCGAGTTGCGACGCAATCCGCCGCTTGCCGCCCTGCTCGACAAGAAGTTCAAGCCCATGTTCGACAAGGTTACGAGTTCGGAGATCGCGGGCCTGATCCGCGCCATCGGCGATCCCGGCGAGCGCAACCCCGTGGCCCGCGTCTTTCTCGAACTGTTCCGCATGCTCAAGTATCTTGAGCACGCGAATCCCGACAGCCTGCCCGACGACAGGGTGAAGACCGCGGCCTGCGTCTTCTCCCTGGTCATCTCGGAGGCGCGGCAGCTGGTGTCCTACATCGAAAAGCGCGCCCTGGTGGCCTTGCCTCACGGCAGCCAGGCGCGGGATGCGTGCGACTCGATCGCTTACTGCATGCCCATCGACATCAACAAGGTTGTCCGTGTGGAACTCGCCGATCTCTCTTCGGTGCAGTCTCCGGAGAACGTCCGCTCACGGATCGAGAACGCCCACGGCATTTTGAAGGATTGTTTCCAGCAGTCGGTGGTGCAACTCGCCTCGGCCCTTGACGCAGGCCTCACCGGCGTGGGGGTCTTCTCCGATTTCGTGAACAAGAAAGAGCGGTCGCTGGCCCTCAAGAAGGCCCTCGAGGAGCTGCTGGGCACGGTTCGGGCCTTCTACGCCCGGGGCGACGAACCATCGGCCGTGGCCCTGCGCGACGGCACGGCCAGGTTCTACGATCGTCAGTTGCGGCATCTCATGTATCGCGACTGGTCTGCTTTCGAGCAGTTCTTCGTCGAGATTCTGAAGTGCAACTCGCTCACCGCCTTGAAGCCCATCACCCATCGGTACGAGACTTTCCTCCAGACGCTGCTGCGCGAAGTTGAGAAGCGGGCGGTTCTCCAGTCCAACGCGGCATGAGAGGGCGCGCCGCCGAGTGGCGCCTTCGCCTGATCCTGGCAGCCTTCTCGTCGCTGCTGGCCCTGGCCGTCGCGGAGATCGCGGCCCGAGTTCTGTTGCGCCCCGAAGCTCCCCGCGCGGCTGCGGGCACGCCGATCTCCGAGTTATCGCCCACGCTCGGTTGGCGCACCCGTGCTCTTGGCTCGCAGCGCATCCAGCGCGATGAGTTCGCGGTCACGGTCACCATCAATTCGCGTGGCCTTCGCGGTCCGGAGATTCCATATGAGGCGGCCCAAGGACGCCGTCGGCTGGCCATCGTGGGTGATTCCTTCGCGCACGGCTATTACGCGGACGAACCCGAGACCCTGCGAGGCCTGCTCGGAAGTGCCCTGGAGTCCTGCCGCGTGGATGTCCTGAACGCGGGGGGGCCCGGCTACTCGACCGACCAGAGCTGGCTGCACTTCAACGAGGAAGTCCGAAAGTACCAGCCTGCGGAAGTTGTCCTTCTCTTCTACTACAACGACCTCCTCTTCAACATCGAAGCCATGGGCACCGCGAATCGCGAGAAGCCGGTTTTCGTCGAGAAGGACGGACAGCTCGAACTCGTGAGGCCGAAGCTCGCACCGGTCGCCTCCGACGAGCCCGCGGAAGTCCCAGATGGTCCGCCACCACAAAGGGGGGCGCCCACCTTCCGCCATTCGGCGCTCTGGGCCTTCGCCGCCGCTCGGCTGCAACGCAGCCGCCCCGACTGGTCGCGCTCGCTGGCCGAGTGGGGGATGGCCCCCGAGCTGTCGACTTTGCCTCCGGCCGAGTTCCTTCCCTTCGGGCCCATCAACGCGGGCGAGCGGGCACGAGTTGAAAACATGTGGACGCGCACGGAGGCCATCCTCCGAGGGTTCCGCGATGATGTCCGCGGCGGAGGGGCGGGCTTCTCGGTGTTCTACGTGCCGGCCCGGTTTGAGGTGAACGATCAGGCCTGGGACTTCGTGCGCAGACGATACGAGCCGAATCGTCCCTGGACGCGCGACGCGGTGAGGTCGCAACTCGAGAAGGTG
Organism: Vicinamibacteria bacterium; assembly: GCA_017990495.1. Taxonomy (GTDB): domain Bacteria; phylum Acidobacteriota; class Vicinamibacteria; order Fen-336; family JAGNNV01; genus JAGNNV01. The sequence goes on along the minus strand of JAGNNV010000077.1, from coordinate 3,184 downwards.
CTGGTTTCACTCGACATTCCGCTGCTCGAGAGCACCGACGAGTTCAAAGGCGCGGAGAAGAACGGACCTCCGGCCTATCTCGCGGTGGACGGTCATTGGAACGCCCGCGGGAATCGGATCGCTTTCGAGGGCTTGCTCCCCGCCATGCGTCGGGCTTTCGGCTGTGGCGCGTAGCGAAGCCGCGGGCTGGGCCCTGGGCGTCCTGGCCCTGGCCATCACCTCGGCGGCGGCGTTTGGCTTCGGCGCCCGCCACGTTGAATTGAACCTGGGACCGGGGGACACGCCCTTCGTGTCCGGATTCCAGGAGGAGATCGACGTCGACAACAAAGTCGGCTGGCACTGGACCACGTACGACGCAGGAATCGCGCTCCCTTTCGAGGCCGCGGGCGTATCGCTCGCGACCACGCTGCGTTACGCGCGGATGTTTGGCGAGGAGGCGGTGGTCAACGTGCGGGTGGGACAGGTCGCGGCCGAGGCCTTTCGGGCTCGCGGCGGCGAGACCCGGACCACGACCCTGAGTTCGCCCGGGGTGAGCGGGCCCCTGACCGTGGCCCTCAAGGTGGACTCGCACGAACGCCGCAACATGGGCCTGCGTTTGGACCGGATTACGGTGGAGGTGGAGTCGGGGGAACCCCTGAGGCTGCAGGCCGTGGCGGCGCTGCGACCGGTGGTGACGGCCCTTCTGCTCTTGGGCGGGCTGCTCGTCCTCGGTGTTTCACCGCTCGTTGCCGGCGCATCGACTCTGGTGATGGCTGCCGCGTTCGCTATCCGCGCCTCGGCGGATCTTTTCGGCGCGTGGCGTCAAACGACTCTTCTTCCGGAGATGCTGGTGTTGGGCACGGCGGTGCTGTTCGTCTTCCGCAAGGCGATGGAGCGATGGACCGGGTCCTCCGGGCACGAAGCGCGATGGCTCGCCGCGGCCGCCCTGTTCACCATGGCGTTCCGGCTCGCCCTGATCTGCCATCCCGACTTCTATTACCCGGACCTGATGACCCACGCCCGGGTGGTCGAGACCATCGCGAACCAGGGTCCGTCCTTCTTCCTTCACCCCGCCGATGCCCTGAATGCGCAGGGCGCCTGGACGAAACCGGTCCTGGGCAGCGTGTCGTCCCTGCCCTATGCGGTGTTGTTCCATACCCCATTCGCGGTTCTGGCCTCGACCCTCGGCCTTTCGATCGATCAGATCGAGACCGCGCTGAAGGCGGGGGGCAGTCTCATCTCAGTGCTGCCCATCATGCTCGCCGGGCTACTGGCCGGGCGCCTGGGCCTTCCGCCGATGGCCGCGCTGGCCCTGTGCGTGATCCCGACCTACACCTCGCGCCTCAGCTTCGCTCTGCTGCCCGCGTTGTCCGGCCACGTGTTCGATCTGGTGGTTCTGCTCGCGCTGCTGATCGCCACAGGAAAGGAGCCGCCCACATCGACTCGGCCGTGGCTGTGGGTCGCGGCCACTCTGCTTGCCGGTCATCTTGCCTATACATCGAGTGTGGTGAACGAGGGGCTCTTGATGGGCATCCTGGTCGTGTTGTGCCTCGGTGCAGGCCGCTCGGGAGTTCTGGTCGGCGGGCGTCTGGTCTTGGCCGAAGCGGTGGCGGCGCTCCTCGCCTTCGCCCTCTACTACCGCCACTTCGTGGGCGACGTTTTCGGCCTGGCCGCCCGGCTGATGGGCAAGAGCGGGGGCGCGGGCGCGGCGCCGAGCGGAGCGGGCCCAAACATCTCCGTCTATCCGATCGAGAGCTTCTGGGCCCTGCTCTTCGAGCGGACCCACACCTTCTTCGGGTGGTCGTGGATGACCCTCGCGGTGGCCGGTCTCATCCTCGGCGGAACGATGGCGAGGAACTCGAGACTCGTCCAGGCCTGGGGGCTCACCTATCTCGGCCTGATCCTGCTTCGGGCGAAGATCCCCGATGTCTTTCGCTACGGCCACGAGACCCTGTTTTTGACTCCATTCGTTGCGATCCTCGCGGGCTCGGCCCTGGTTGTGGCCTTTCGCCGGGGCGGCAGGGTCCGGATCCTGGCCCTTCTCAGCGGGGGAGGCCTTGTCGTCGTTTCCTTCCGCGAGCAGTGGCTGGCGGTAGCGGATCAGTTGTCCAACGCCCTTTGAATGAGCGGTTTCCCAGTCTGATAAGCTCGCCCCACACGTTAAGAGATGGCTGAAAAGAACCCGTTCGCCCGTTTTCTGTCCCACTTTCCCGCGGGCAAAGTCCTCTTTCGTGAGGGCGATGCCGGCGAGGATATGTACATCATCCAGTCCGGCCGGGTCGCGATCAAGAAACGCACCGGCGCCAACAAGGATGTGACTCTGGCCGTCCTCGAGAAGGGCGACTTTTTCGGCGAGATGGCGGTGCTCGAACGCATGCCCCGAACCGCCACCGCGGAAATGGCCGAGGGCGGCGACCTCATCGTGATCTCCGGCGACACCTTCGGGGACATGATCAAGTCCAACCCCGAGATCGCCTTCCGCATGCTCCGGAAGTACTCCATCCGCTTGCGCGAGATGGTCAAGCAGATCGAGACCCTGGGCAAGCAGGTGGCCGATTCGCCTGGTGGCGCCACCATCCACTCGTCCAGTTCCTCGGCCGCCATTCCCATTCCCGCGCCGCCGCCCTCCGAGGCCCTCGCGTACTTCATCTCCAAGACCTCCGGCAATGTCTTCCCGGTCTACAAAAACGAAGTGCTGCTCGGCCGGTTCGACTCCGTCACCGGCACCGCGCCCGATGTCGATCTCACCAACGAGGACCAGGCCCGCAACATCTCCAGGCGTCATGCCCGCCTCGTGATCAAGAACGGCGGCTTCTTCATCGCCGAGGAAATCGGCACCATGAACGGCACCTTCGTGGCCGGCGAGAAGCTCGACAACAACGTCCTGCATCCCATCAAGGATGGCGACGAACTCATGTTGTGTCGCCTGGCCCTGACCTTCAAGGGACCGACGAAGTAGCTCAGTCGATCCGGCCCTCGCTCAGGGCTGCGTCCAAAGATCGCGGCGTCCACCGGAGTTCTGCGCGGGCCCGTGTGATGTCGAGCGAAACGTCTCGTGGCCTTGGGGCGCCTCGGTGCGAGGACTGTGGCGCCGCGCGGATCAACCCGGCATCGAGACCCAAGGCCGAGGCCACACGCTGCCCGAGTTCCAGTCTCGTGAGCCTTGTGAGTCCTCCCAGGTGGAAGAGGCCCCGGACCTGCGGGC
>JAGNNV010000350.1 GCA_017990495.1 Vicinamibacteria bacterium | reverse complement strand
TAACGGCGAGCGGTCTTGGCATCGCCACGGCCACCGCGACCTACGAGAAGGGCTTCGGTTGCTCGCTGCGTAACTGAGACGGCGGGGAAGTCCGGACCGCCCATCTGCCGGTCCGCCGATCAGGGAATCGAGTGGATCAGCCTCTTCACTTCGCTCGCGGCTTCGAAGCAATTGGTCACCTGGGCCACGGCCAGGCAATACTCGCTCGCGGCGCCTTTGCTTCCCCGGCACTCGATCTCCGAAACATCCACCTTCGAAAAGTCCGGATTGACCTCCGCGCATCGTTTCAACAGTTCGTTGATGCTCCAGCCGGCTTCGGCGTCGACCCCGTGTTTCTGCAGGTAGGAGGCCAGATAGAGCCGGATGGAAAGCCGCGAGTTGTGGCAGACCGAATAGGCCACCACGTCTTCCTCGGGCCGCATCCGCTCCTGGGACGCGATCTGCAGCATCGCGTCCGCTTCCTGAATCAGGTTCGTCGGTTTCTTTTCCATGGCTTTCCTGGTCTTGTTAAACCTGCCGGGGCGCTTCGAGTCATCCCTGATGGCTCAGATCCAAGGACCCCGCCTGGGGTCAGCGTATGTGAGACCGAAGCACCCATGCCATGAGCCCAATGCCTCACTGCTAATCTCGGCGGATGACCCGACTGCCCTCCTGGCCGGCCGTGCTGTTGCTCCTGGGCCAGGCGGCCTCCGGTCCCGGGCAGGATCGCCCGTCTCCTCCCGTCTTCGCGACGCGCACGGATCTCGTGCTCGTCGACTTCGTGGTTCTCGACAAGTCCGACCGCGTGGTCACCGGTCTCACCGCGGAGGACTTCGTGGTGAAGGAGGACGGCAAGGTTCGTCCCATCGCTTCGTTCAAGGGCTTCGCGCCCAACGAGCCCGTGGCGGATGCGGGGCCCGACGAAGTGATCGTCGAGCCCTTTCCCGCAGCCGCACCCCCGCCCGCCCCGACGCCCTCCGCGGTGGCCGTGGTCTTCGTGGATGACGGGCAGATGTCGCCCACGGAGGCGGTGCGCCTCAAGCCGGCGCTCAAGAAACTCATCGAGACACTCGCGGAACGAAACGGCGCCCTCGTTCTGCTGGCTCCCTGGTCGAAGATCTCCCTCGCCGAAGTCGTCGAGGGAAACCGCGCGACCTTTTCCGCCGCGATCGACCGGATCCGGGGTCGCCGCGTCGAAGATCACTCGTCGTTCCCGATCGCCGACGCCGAGGCGATCGCCATCAAGCGCGGAGACAACACGATGCTTGCCCGGGTGATCGCGCGTTTCATCGCCTTCAATCCCGGTCTTGATCCCAACAGCGCCGCGGCCGCCGCGACGAGCCGGGCCACCGAGGTCGTCCACGACGCTCGCATCCGTCGCGAGGACGCATACGGCGTGCTGCTTAAGTCCCTGGACTGGCTGGTCCGACAGCCGGGGCGACACAGCGTGGTGATGGTTTCGGGAGGGTTCGCTTACGACTCCGATGACGCGAGGCAGCAGCAGGAGGTGGTGACCCGGTCGCTCCTCGCCAATGCGCCTATCCACTTCGTCGATTCGCGCGGCCTCCAGGGCATGGGTCGCTATCAGGGCGTCGAGTACGGCCCGGCCCTCGACCGTGATGCCGGAGAAACTCCCTTCGCGTTCTCGGAGGCTGCAGAGGGCTCCTCCAACCTCGCGGAGGACACCGGTGGTCTCACCATCCGCAACACGAACGACATGTCGAAGGGTCTGACCCGACTGCTCGATATGACCTCGACCTACTACCTCCTTGGCTACGAGCCGCCCGAGCACAAGAAGCCGGGCTTCCGGAAGATCAAGGTCGAGACCCTCAAGAAGGGGTATCGGGTGATTGCGCGCCGCGGCTACTTCGACGAGACATCGTCGGCACGCTGACTTCGACGCGGGCTACATCCGGACTGCCAAGTAGGCGGCCAGGATCGAAAGCGTCACCACCGTGACGGGAACACCCACCCGCGCGTGAGTGCGCCAGTCGATGGCGATCCCGCGGCGCGCCGCCGCGTCGACCACGATGATGTTGGCGATGCTGCCCACGATGAACAGATTGCCGGCCAGAGTGCTCACCAGGGCGAGCAGCGGCCCCGCGAGAGAGTGATTCGCCACCGGCAGCAGCAGCATCACCGCCGGAACGTTGGAGACGGTGTTGGACAGGATGAGCGTTGCCACAAAGAGCGGTCCCGGATGCTCCAGGTGAACACCGCGCGCGGCCAGGTCGGCCACCGCCGCCGCGGTCAGTCCGGTTTGCTGGAACGCGTGGTTGACCACGAAGAGGCCGGCGAAGAGGACCAGCAGCTCCCAGTCCACCAGGCCGAGCATCTTGTTCGAGTGCAAGCGGCGGCTCATCAGCAGGAGGCCCGCGCCGGTGAGTGCCGCGACTTCGCGCGGCCAGGGCGTGAAGAGAAAGATCAGGAGCAGCGCTCCCGCCACGATCAGGCCCTTCGCCGACTGCCACCGGTTGATCAAGGCGCCCTCGTTCTCGCGCGGCTCCCCGACGTTCGGCAAATCCATGCTGAGTTCCCATCGGCCGCGGCTGTGCCATCCGATGATCGCCCAGGTGGCGAAGAGACCGAGGACCACCGGCAGGGCCGCCTCGGCCGCGTAGCCGGCGAATGACAGGCGCAGGGCGCTTCCGATGAGCATGTTCTGCGGATTGCCGATCAGCGTCGCCGCCGATCCCACGTTGGCGGCGCAGGCCAGGGCGAGAAGGAAAGGGACTGGATTCAGCCGCCGCCGCACGCACGCGTCGGCCAGCACGGGCGCGATCGAGAGGCAGACGATGTCGTTGCTGAATACCGCCGACAGGGCGGCCACGACCGTGATCACGCCTCCCAGAAGGGCGAGGGGGGAAAGCGCGGAGTCGGCGAGCCTCAGGGTCACCCACGGATAAAACCCGCCCAGCCGGAGCTGGGCCGAGACGACCATGAACGAGAAGAGCAGGATCACCGTGGGGAGATGAACGGCCCGGGCCGCCTCCTCGGGGCTCACCGCCCCCACTCCGATCAGGGCAATGGCCCCCAGGAGAGCCACGCCTGTCCGGTCGAGCTGGAGAAAGGGCAGTCCGCCCAGAATCATCCCCAGGTAAACGAGGAAGAAGACGATGACGATCGTGGTGGTCATGCGTCGTCCATCGTAACGTTCGCCGGCCCAACCCCGATGGAGGACATACTGAGGCATGCAGATTTCTCTCGGTGACATCGTGGTGGATGTCATCCGCAAACGCATCCGCAGCATCCGCCTGAGCGTTCATCCGCCGGCTGGCCGGGTGCGCATGTCGGCGCCGATACGAGTGGGCCTCGAGACGTTGCGTCTCTTCGCCATGGCCAAGCTCGGTTGGATCCGCAAGCAGCAGGTTCGGGTGCGCCAGCAACCGCGCGAGACGCCGCGCGAGTTCCTCGACCACGAGAGCCACTACGTCTGGGGCGAGCGGTATCTCCTCAGAGTTGAGGAGCTGAAGGCCCGGCCGTCGGTCGAGCTGCGGCCCGCCGAGCTGGTGCTCCGCGTCCGTCCCGGGTCGACGGCTCGCACTCGTGGCGCCGTTCTCGAAGCCTGGTACCGCGATCGGCTGAAGGAAGCGGCCATGCCGCTGTTCGCGAAGTGGGAGCCGGTCATGGGCGTGAAGGTGGGCAAACTCCTCATGCAGCGGATGCGGACGCGGTGGGGGACGTGCAACACGCGCTCAGGAAGCATCCGGCTCAACACGGAGCTGGTCAAGAAGCCGCCCGAGTGCCTCGAGTACGTGGTGGTGCACGAGATGGTCCATTTGCTGGAGCCCAGCCACAACGC
>JAGNNV010000076.1 GCA_017990495.1 Vicinamibacteria bacterium | reverse complement strand
TCGAGCCTCTCCGCAGCGCTTCAACGCCGAGCGCGAAGCCCGCTCAACCTGGCCGCGATTGTCGCGGATCCTTCAAACGGTATGCCCCGCCTGAAAGGAGCGGTGGCTGAGGCGGGCGGCATCGGCACTCTTTATCCCCGAACCGTCGTGCTCGTCGGCAAAGACGCCACGGAAGACGCAGTTCGGGAGGCCGTGACCGGAGCGGACGTGGTTCACCTCGCCATTCACGCCGACTTTCGCATCACCCAGCCGGGCCGGATGTCCCTGTTGCTGACTGATCGTGTCCCTCTGACCACGGTCGCCAAGTGGCGTCTCGCGCGGAGCCCGGTTGTGGTTCTGGCCGCCTGCGACTCGGCCCGCTCGGCCGATGAGCGAGGTGGGGAGGGCATGAACCTCGTGGCTCCGTTCCTCGAAGCGGGCGCCAGCGCCGTCATCGGCAGCCTTCGTCCGCTCGACGATGGAGACGTCGCCGCGCTCTTTGTCGCGCTCCACCAGGAGTTGCGCCAGGCCGACACCCCTGCCGACGCTGTTCACGCCGTTCTCGCCAGCCGAAAGCGGAACCGCAGCCTCGCCGCCCTCAGCCTCACTCTCTATCAGTCCATCGGTTGATTCGGAAACCACATCAAGAGAGGAACCCGTCCATGCCCAAGGCAACCTTCGAACTCACCATTGCCGGCCTCGTCGCGGTCGGCCTCGAAAGCAAGCACCAGGGCGGGGTTCACCCGGACACCATGGCGATCGTGCCCCCGGGCACTCACAAGCCTCGGTTGGCGGTGCGGGCGGACAACATCAGCAAGTTGCCGAAGCTCCCCTTCCTGTCCGTTGTGGCTCCCGGCGGTGAGGGCTGGGCCGTCTTCGACGTCACGAATCTCGCGATGCGGATCAATCCGAACAAAGCCGCCGGCTACGAACGAGACCCGGTTGGCTTCTCGACCGTGGGGATTTCCAGCAAGGTTGGGGTTCGCGGGGACGCCGACACCAGCGAGTGGGACGATCTGGGCTATGTCGCGAACCTGGAATGGTGCGGGCGGGGTGTTACGTTCAAGGGCCTCGCCGCCGCGCCACGGATCGCGAGCCTGCAGCTCGACCGCGGCGAGCTGCGATCCCTGCGGCCGACCTCGCAGAAGGTCAAAGAGGTCATCTGGAAGTTCAAGGGTGGTCAGAAGCAGCAGGTTGTCGATGGGATGTTCCTCAAGTACAAGCCTTTGGCGTCGGGGAGGGTCCGGATCACGTTCACCGGCGATGGCCCGTCGGACAGTCTGGTTCTCGAGTCCCGATCAGGCCTGATCCAGGCGTCTTTCTTCGCGTTGTGCGACGGCGACCGTGTCACCGAGCGTGATGGCACCCTCGATCTCACCGCCTTCCAGCCCCTCTCGAGCAAGGGCACCCTGAAGGCCCCCAGCGGAAACCGGATCGGTGGAAAGGCGCTCAAAATCACGGATCGCTGCCCTCCGGCTGTGCTCCCGCTCTCGTAGGCGTTGCCATGCTCGCCGCGGTCATGTTGTTCGTCCAGGCCGTGGTTCCGGTGGGCCCGGCTCCCCTGGCCGCCGCCTCGTGGGGCTGGTCGTTCGAATTGAAAGGCGGAGTTGCCGGATGCTCGGCAGTGCTCGTGAAGAACCCGAGTCCGGGCGCCGGCACCGCGACTCCCGCAAACCCGTGGCTGCTGACCGCGTCCCACTGTCTTCAGGAGAACACGCCCTCCGAGGCCACGAACCGGTCCGGGCAGACGATTCGATTGGAGTGCGACGCCAAGAAAGGCGCCGGACCGTGCGGCGCCTACGCCTTCCACCTCAAGGGGAAGGACATCTCCGCGATCGAGGTCCGGCCCGACATGCTCCCTAAAGGCACGAAGTTGACGCCGGCCACCATCGCCGCAGGTGGCGGGCAGCTATACGCGTTCGGCTGGAGCACCGGGTTCCGCAGAATCGCCCTGGGCCCGGCGCCCCGCGCAGCCAACTGCGATGACGAGGAGGGCATCGAGTTCGAGGTGAAGGGGCGGCTTCTGTATGTGATCGGGAGCCAGTGCGTGAAAGAGGGCGATAGTGGTGGGGCGGTGGCGACCAATGGCGGCAAGGTCGTGGGCCTCGTGCGGGCAAAGGACAGAACCAGAGTAGATGTCATTGAACTCATCGGCGCATCGGCGAAGCCAGTGCCCGCGTTTCTGAGGGCCATGTTTGGGCCGTGTGCTGACGCTGGGTGGGAGAAGGCGGCCTGCGTTAAGGCGCTGGAGGGCCTGTAGGTCGAGACCGATTCCGTCGCCGGCGAGGCCCGCCGGCCGTGGTCATCTCTACTCGCTGAAGTGCACCATCACGTCGAGACTTCTGCTCATTCGGACGACGCAGGTGGGGGATGTCCCAGAGCAATCGCCGCCCCAGCCCGTGAACGTGCTGCCGGGCGCCGGGGTGGCGGTGAGGGTGACGCGGGTGCCGACCGGGTAAGTCTTGCCGCAAACCGCGCTCGCGCACTCACGGTCGATATCGCCGGCCTGAGGGAATGGGTGCAGCCTGGCCCGGTCTACGCTGACGACGCCCTCCCCGGTATTGCCGCTCGAATGAACAACAATCAGGTGGTATCGCGATGCCGCTTGAACGGACGGATTGCCGCCCCAGAGGCCGGCTGAGAGTGTCGCGAACGCCGCAATCAGTAGGCGCTGTTTCATAAAATCTCCTTCATCGAAGTCTCGGGGATGGGGCGTTGTGAGCGTCCGGTCGACGCGGTCTACGTCGAGGAGATCGCCGGGTTCGGGCCCGCGTAACGCTCGGGAGCGTCGTCAAACTTCGTCTTGCAGGCCTCACCGCAGAAGTAGCGGGCATCCCCGTCGAAAATCGACTGGGGAGCGGCGTTCTGATCGACGATTTCCATTCCGCAGACCGGATCGGTGGGTAGTGTCATGGCTGTCTCCTGTTCCGAACGCGTGCCGCATCGTTCAGGGTCCAGCGTGACCTGAAAAGGCTCGTGGCGTCTGTGCGTCGTCGCACCAAAGGCGAGCCGCCGGCCGCGGCCTCGGACCGACCTTCGTCAGGACACCACGGCAACGACAGCCGCAACCACGAGCCAGCTGTGAAGAATGGCTTCCATGAGGCGCTGGGTCAGACCGCGCCCCGGCAGCTCAGGAAAGCTGATGAGGAAGAGTCCCAGGAGCACCACCGGACCGGACCCCTGAGCGACCATGGACAGCACGGAATGGCTGTCTTCGAGAGCGCGAGCCATCTCGATCAAACCCGCCGCGCCCGCGAGATAGGCGCCGCCGCCAAGGAGGTTGTGGAGGTGGTTCCTCGCCGTGCCGAACGTCGGCGCGCCCTTGTCGCACGGGAAGATCGCGGCTCCCACCCAGCCTGCTCCCACAAAAGCCAGAATGTTGGCCGCGCGCCTGGCGTCTTCCGTGCCGAACGCTTCGCCCAGCGCCACCGCGGCCACCGCGAAGACAAGGCCGCTCGGGGCGAACCACAGCCACGCGACGGCCCTCGCGTCGTTCGTGCCTGCGGCTCCAAGCTCGCTGATGGTGTCGCGCCAGTGACTGTACCCCTCGGCTCGTCGGCCGAACCACCACGTGCCGCCAACCGTGAATGCCGACACCAGCACCGCGGTGACGAGCGACAACACTGCGGGCTCAACGCCCAGCAACGCCGTCACCAGGGCCGTATCCGTCTGGTTGGGCGACAGTCCTCCATACGCGACTGTACGATGTCGTCGGTGGGAAAGTTCACCGAGCCCGAAACAGGGCTAGCGCAGGCCCCTGAGCCCTTTGCGGCCCCCAACTCAGGAGCGGGGGAAGATCTCGTCGCCCGTCGGCTCGGTCCTTTGCGCGCGATTCATCTCATGGCGGAGCTTGCTCGTCGCCTCGTAGACGGTTCGCCGCACCCGATTGACGCCGCCCAGGGGGCGGTGTTCGGGGAGGGAATGCCAGGGGGTGAAGGAGAGGTTCTCGCAAAACTCGTTCTGCTCGGGCGTATCGAACACCTGCTTCGGAATGCGGATCGTCGCCACTTTGATGAACGGCGCTTCCGATTCCAACCACTCCGTCTTCGAGTCCTCCACCTTCATCGCCTCGGAACGTCGGGGCTGCACCAGGAATTCGAAGCAGGCGTCGCCGTTGCTCAGCGTGTTCGCAATGGCCGTTCGCAGATAGTTCGCGCCCGGGTCTTTGGGAATGTTGTTGTTCGGATGGCCGACGCAGGGTCGCGCGGAGAACTTGATCGCCTGCTTACGGGCGTCGTCGCCGAGGCGGTAGGGGACCATCGAAAAGTAACGCGTGTGGAGCGGGTTCTCGATCTGCTTCTTGCTGATGGTCCGCGCGATCTTCACCCCCTTGAGCCCCAGGGCAAACGGTGCGAGCAGCTTCACGAGCGGATTCTTGCTGCTGCCTCTCTTGACCAAAGTGAGGTAGTCCCCCGGATCATCGATGAAGAACACCGGGTGATTGATCATGATGAAGTCCTGGGTCAGGGCGGTGCGTTCCGACGGAAGCAGCTTGGCACCGGGCACGCCCATCAACTTGATGGCCATACCGCGCGCGTCGCCCTTGACGTCGGGGCGCTCCGGATCGGCGTTGCCGTTCGAGAAGCGAATCCACGACTTGTAGCTGCGGCCGGGGATGAAGACGCCCTGGGCCAGCGCCTCAGGCACATCGGCCTCAACCGTGAATATGGCGCTGACGCACCCATGCGCCTTGGGGTGCGCGTCACGCCTCGCCGGACGCTTGTTCGCGGGATAGCGCTCTTCGATGGACTTGGCGATGAGGTCCGCGATGGACTTCGTCGATTCGGCTTCGCGGGGCCAGATCGACTCGCCGAGCTGCGCATCTATCTCTATGTCATTGGTCATGGGAGGGGAACCCGATTGCGCGCCGGCGGAGGAGAGGCCCCACCCGAGCACCGCGAGGGAAACGGCCGCGACGACGACACTGGATCTGCGCACAATTCTTCAAAGCCTCAAGTGCCGCCCGGTGGTTATCGGATGTTCACGGGCCTTCATACTCGCCCCGCATGTTGACGTCGTCGACCCCTGGAGTCTGTACGTCACCGCACCCAGGGCCCGTCCGGCCGCAACCGGTCCCTGAGTCCGACGAAGGGCCCTTCGACCGCGTTGTGACCAACAAGCGCAACCGGTCCCTGAGTCCGACGAAAAGCTTGCGGTCGAAGGGACCCGGGAGCCAACGTGCCGCGCGCCGCCCGCTATGCTGAAGGCGAAAGGCACCCATGAACCCACCCCTCCTCGCTCTTCTGATCGCGCTTCAGGCCGCGCCCGCCGCTCCTTCCCTGGAGCAGGGCCGTGAACTCACGGCGATGTTGTACGAGGGGAAGGACCTCGAGGTGTGGAGCCGCTTCTCCGACAAGATGAAGCAGACGATCGGAAAAGTCGAGAATCTGGCCGCTCTCCGAGCCCAGGTGAGCGCGCAGGTGGGCGCCGAGACTTCCATCCTCGATGAACGGGTCGAGGCGGTGGGGGGCATGTCGGTCTACATGCGCCTCACGCGTTTCAGCAAAGCGCCCGGCCCCGTGATGGTGCAATGGGCTCTCAGTTCGGGCGGTGTGATCGAAGGCTTCTTCATCCGGCCCGCGCCTCAAGAAGCCCCCACAGAGCGCCTCGACTACGTGACGAAGACGTCCTTGCGTCTGCCCTTCGCCGCGCCGTGGTTCGTGTTCTGGGGCGGCCGAACGCTGAAGGACAACTACCACACGATGACGGTCGACCAACGCTTCGCCTACGACCTCGTGATGACGCGGGCCGGCTTGACCCATGGCGGAGAAGGCAAGACCAACGCCGACTACTTCTGCTTCGGCCAGAAGGTGCTGGCGCCCGCTGCGGGCACCGTGGTCAGTGTTGAGAACGCGATCGATGACAATGTGCCCGGCGTCATGAATCCGAAGGCGCCCCTGGGAAACCACGTGATCATCGATCACGGAAACGCCGAGTTCTCATTCCTGGCGCACTTCAAGAAGGGCACGGTAGCGGTCAAGCCCGGTGACGTGGTCAAGACCTCAGACCAGCTGGGCCTCGCCGGCAACAGTGGGAACTCGAGTGAGCCGCATCTGCACTTTCACCTGCAGGACACGGCGGTGTTCGGAAAGGGCCGCGGCTTGCCCGCGCCGTTTGAAGACTACGTTGCCGACGGCAAGCCGGTGAAGCGTGGTGAGCCGGTGAAGGGGCAGACCGTGGCGTTGCCCCCGCGTTAACGCGCGTCTTCGCCCTTCGCGGGCGTCACGTTCACGCCTCCGTCCTTGATGAACTGCGCCATACGCTCCTCCAACACGGAGAGAGGCACAGATCCGAGGGCGAGGATTACATCGTGGAACTGGCGCTGGTCGAACTTCGGCCCGAGTGCCACCTCCGCTTCGCGCCGGTGGCGGCGGATCTGGATCTCGCCGAGCTTGTAGGCGAGTGCCTGGCCTGGCCACGCGATGTACCGTTCGATCTCGGTCGTGATCTCGTGCTCGGAGAGAGCGGCGTGGGTGCGCAGGTAGTCCATCGCCTGCTCGCGGCTCCATCCGAACGCGTGAATGCCGGTGTCGATCACCAGTCGGGCCGCGCGCCACATCTCGTAGGTCAGGCGGCCGAAGTCCTCGTACGGCGTTTCGTAGATCTCCATCACGGTGCCGAGCCACTCCGTGTACAGCCCCCAGCCCTCGCCGTAGGCCGAGAAGGAGGTGCCGCGACGAAACGGCGGGCGCTCTGGCCCCTCAAGCGCCAGGGCGGCCTGAAAGCTGTGGCCTGGTGTGCACTCGTGCAGCGTCAGCGCCGGCAGGGTGTAAAGGGTGCGTGCCGGCAGGTTGTAGGTGTTCATGAGGCAGGCATCGAGTCCACCGCGCCCGCCCGTGTAGATCGGGGCCAGCGCCTCGGGCACGGGAAGGATTCCGTGCCGGCGCCGGGGCAGGAAGCCGATCGTCTCTCCGAGCTTCAGATCCGCCTTCTTCGAGACATACGTCGCGTAGGACAAAAGCTCGCGTGGCGTCTTCGCATAGAACTGCGGATCGGTGCGCAGGAACTGAAAGAACTCCGCCATCGATCCCTTGAAGCCGGCGCGTTCTTTCGTCGCCACCATCTCGGCCTCGATGCGCGCGACCTCCTTGAGCCCGATGTCATGAATCTCCTTGGGCGTCAGCTTGAGTGTGGTGAACTTCTCGATCATGGCCTGGTAGTAGGCCTCGCCGTCCGGCATCTTGACCGCGGCCAGCGTGGTCCGCGCCTTTGCGAGGTATTCGTTTCGAATGAAGGCGAGCAGACGCTCGTAGGCGGGAGCGACGATGTCCCGGATCACGGTGGCCGCCTCGGCGCGCAGCGCTTCCTGGTCTTCCGCCTTGATGCTCGCGGGCATCATCGTGAAGGGCACGAACAGGGGATTGGTCTGGTCCGTCCTGGTGTACGGGACGATGGTGGCGTCGCGTCCGACGACCGAAACGCGAGGAACGCTGAAGCCCCGCGCCAGGCCGGCCCGCATGTTCACTATCTGCTCGTCGAAGTGGCGAGGCACGTCGCGGAGGCGTGCGAGCAGCGCGCGGTACGCGTCGGCCGTGGGCAGGCCCTGGCGGGGCGTGAACGAGCTCCAGAAGAAGGTGTCGCTGTTGAACGGTGTCTCGTAGAGGCGGAATCTGGTGTCGTCCGAAAGGGCTTGCAGCGAGGCCCCGAACACGCGCGCGTTCACCTTCTCTTCGGACGAGAGCTGGTCGAACGGAATCTCGTTGAGCGCGTTGAGCGCCTTCGTCCAGTACTCCAGGCGGGCGGCTTGCGAGGCCGCGTCGACCCGAGCGAAGCGGCCACCTTCGCCGCGCCCCATCTCACGCTGCCGCCAGGTCCACTCTTCGGTATAGAGGGCGCGAAGGCGCGCGTCGGCGGAGGGCGTGTCGCCTTGCGCCTGCGCCCGAGCGGAGGTGGGGAGCAGTGCAGCACAGAGGCAGAGAAGAGAGATCGCGCGTCGGATCAGGATCATGGCCCGGATCTTATGGTCTTGCCGGCCGATCGGCGAGGGCAGGAGCGCTACAGGGTCTTCAAGGGCCCGGCGGCCTTGTAGGTGCTGAAGATGATGCCGGACGGGAAGGCCTGTGTGCTGACCAGCTCGAATGAGCGAGCCTCGGTTCCTTCCGCGAAGAAGCGCTTCCCCCTGCCCAGCAAGACCGGATAGGCAGCAAGCAGAACTTCATCCACCAGCCCATGGTCGAGCAGCGTGCTGGTCAGCGTGGAGCTACCTGAGAGGACGAGGTCCGGGCCGCCCTGCAACTTGATACGCCGAACGCACTCAACGAGGTCCGGTCCAACGCCCTCGAGCGGGCCCCATTCGAGACTCTCCGGCCGATGGGTGGCGACGAACTTAACTGCTGCGTTGAGGCGGTCGCCCATGGGATTGCTCGGCGCCTTTGGCCAGAATCCCGACCAGAGGTCGTAGGTGCGACGGCCAAGCAGCAGATCGCACTTCTCGCCATAGGCCGCGAGCATGGCATCCCGGCCGGCTGGGCTTCGATAGGGCCCTGTCCAGTCACTGTAGGGGAAGTCCCCGTCATCGGCCGAGTGCTGGATCACGCCGTCCAGCGAGATGTGTTCTACGATTCTGAGCTTTCTCATCCTGGGTCTCCGTGGTGGTGAGTGTCAGGCGCCCGCGGCGGAGGCGCTACCGTTCAGCGAGCAGGGCGTCGAGCTGGGGCATGGCTGCGCGCATCCCCTCTTCCATGGCCGCGGCGCTCTGCTCCATCGCCTCGAGGCTTGGAAACCGCGTGACGCCGATCATGCGCGATCCTTTGGGCGTGGGTTCGAAGGTGAACGTCATGCCGGCCGGCCCGCTCGGGTCGAAGGCGTTGTCGTCACCGTCGTGCGCCTCGAAGGAGCTGATCGGATTCACTGCGGTGAACTTCCAGGAGCCGCTCCACTTCTTACCGTCCGGCCCGGTCATGAAGTACTCGGCGCGGCCGCCAACTTTGAACTCGTGACGCGTGAAGGTGGCAGGCCAGGTGGGTGGGCCCCAGAAGCGCTCGAGCTGGCGCGGGTCGGCGTAGGCCTCCCAAAGGCGTTGCTGAGGAACGGGAAACTCGGCTACGACGGTGAGGGTGAGGTTCGCGGCGTCTTTGGTGACAGAGGTAACCGGCACGGTCATTTTCCTTTCGGTGGACAGGTTGAGCGACTCGTCGCATCCGTTCTAAGATACAACCAGATGGTTGTACATTAGACTCATCGGACGAGCTTTGCAACCCGTATTTCTCAACCGTTGGAATCTCCTGGAGAATCGAACATGATGACGACCGCCAAAGGAAAGAAGCGCGCGACGCCGGTGGCGCGCAAGCCCACCAGGCGAGCGGCCGTGGAAGGCAAGGTCCTCACCACGCTGCCGGCCGCCATGACGGGCCGGGCAAGCCCCGCCAGGGCCGCGGACGGCGACAGGCCGGTGTTTGCCTACATCGCGAGCTTGCCGCAGCCGCAACGCTCCATCGCCGAACACGTTGATGCGCTCGCGGCCAAGACGCTCCCGAACCTGCAGCGAAGCGTGAAGTGGGGAATGGCGTGGTACGGGGTCGGCGACGGCTGGTGCTTCTGTTGCGGCGGTTTCGCCGGCCACGTGAAGCTCACGTTCGGACGCGGCACGTCACTCACTCCAGTACCGCCGGTTGCGCCGATCGGGATGGGCAAAGACTCGCGCGGCGTGGACCTCGCATCCGTTGACGATCTCAACGCGCGCCAGGTCGCGTCGTGGATGAAACAGGCCACCGCCCTCCCCGGGTTTGGGGGGAAGAAGCGCTGAGCCGCATGAAGACATATGCCTCATCCGCCGCCGAACGTGGCTGCTATTGCCGATTGTGGGACACTCAGTCGGAAGTCCTGCTTGACCAGGGCCTGCCTGAGGGCTTCTGCGGCCGGTGCATGAAGTGCGACGCGCCGGGCCATACGCGGCACTTCCCGGGCCCGGTTCCCTTCACCGGGGCCTGGTGCGAGCGCCACTATCGCCTGCTCTTCGTGACCGACCCCCGGACGGGCTCAGGTCTCGTGGTGTGGCTTGTTGTCATCGCTGCCATCGTCTTCCTCGTCAGGGCGATGTGATGGCTGTCCGGGGGGAATTCTGCTCGGCCTCGCGACGATCCTGCCGCGGCGAAGAGACGTTGGCCGAGGCGCTCAATTCGCCAGGGTAGCGCCCACGCGTGGCGGTAGCATTGCCGTTCAGCGGATTCAACGGGAGGCGCGCGGTGATGGCGGACAAGAAGAGGGCCGGACTTCTGCTCGTGTTGGTGGCGCTGGGCGCCGCCGCCGCGGGACTCAAATACAACGAGGCGAGGCAGGAGCGCGCCCGGCTCGAGCAGGAGGCCCGGAAAAGAGCGACGCCCCCGCCAAAGCCGGTTCGCGAGTGGCGCTGGCCTCAGCAACCGGAGTGGGTGGCCCATCAGGTCTTGCGCCACATCAGTTCGTGGACGGTGAGTGAGGAGGGCCACACCCCGACACTGGCGGTTAAACGCTCAGCCGGCGCGCCGGGCCCCGGCCGAATCGAGGGGCAACTGACCGGAGGCCCCAACCCACTCTCGTTCTCCATCGAACCCGGGGCGCATATCTGGGACCCGGCGGCGTATGTCGGCGTGGCCACTGAGGTCTTGAGCGGCGCCCTATCGGAAGCTGGAGAACCAGTGCCCGAAGTGGGGCGCCTGTTGCTCGTCTCGGACATCCCTTCGCTACTGAAGGCCGACATGCTCCTCTTAGCAGACCTGTCCGCCAGGCCAAGGGACCCGCGCCTTCACGAGCAGGCAGCCCTTCTCTGGGCCGCGCATGCGATGCGGGAATCCGCTCGTGGCCGCACCGATCCCACACCCTTCCTCAATGGCGTGGTCGCGCACCTCGCCGTTTCCAGGGCCCTCGGCCCTTCGCGCGTTCCGAGTCCGGACGCGGAGATCGCCGCCATCGTCCTCGATGTCCTTCTCCTCCGCCAGACCGAGGCTCTGAAGCGACTCGAGACCCTGAACGCCGGCTCGCCCGACATCGTCACCGCCGCGTGGGCCAACGCCCTTCGTATCCGCATAACCCACGACCCGCGATTCAAGGGCCCAAAGCCTGTCGCCTCACGGCTCGAGAAGCTCGAGTACCTCATCGCGCTTGGGAAAAGCCGTCAGGACTGCAACATCGTCATTCCGACGGCCAAGGCCTGGGGCATCCCTCCTGCCGCCGATTGGGGGCGCGAGGCTCTGCCCTGCTTCGACGAGGAATACATCACCGGCGTGGACGACCCGTTCCTCCTTCAGGCACAGGCGGCTGCGAGCATGGCGGGCGTCTCCGGGGACACGCCCGAAGAAGTCGCAGCCGCATTGAACGCCCTTTCCAGAACCGACACCCATCAACCGGAACGTCCAAGGGCCATCGTCCCTGCCACGCTGAGGGCCGAAGCGGGGCTTCGTCATCTCGCCGAGGCGTATGAGTTCGTCTTGAGCGGCATCATGAGGAGGGCGATCGACCCCTCGGGATTTACGGCGCAGACCGCCGGGCTCCGCGCCCTGCTCCCTCAGGACCCGTTCCTGGAACTGGCCCCCAATCGCCGCGACCCGGGGACGGTCGCCCTGCGCCCGGATATCTGCGACCGCATCGGCAAACTGATCACGGATCGGCCCGACTTCCTGGCGAACGAAGACTGGAGACTGGTGAACGCGTGCATCGGGCACCCGGCGACCCGGGGAGTCGTGAGAAACGAATGGCAGGACGTCGCGATCGCCGGTACCGGGCTCGTCGCGGCCGGTCCCTGGCACGCCGGTCCGGCATTTGGAACGCCGGAGTATGAGGAGGCCGTGGCACGCGCTCCTTGGAACCTCTGGCAGGCGTACGCGAGCGCGAACCGCCGAGGCAAGGGAGTCGCATCCGTCGCGGACCTGCTGGCGGTGTACTCAGGAGTCCTCGACTACGACGCAAACGCCATTCAGGTCGTTCTCAGGGAGGAGACCCTTCCATCAGACGAGTTCCTGCGATTGGCGGAAAGGGCGTGTGCTCTGGAGGCCGACTCCTGCGCAACATCAGCGCGCCGGCTGATGGTCCTCGGCCATATCGACGCAGGCCTGGCTCTGGGGCGACGAGCCCTCGAGAAGTCCCGCGACCAGATAACTCTCTCGAACAACATGAGCCTGTACGTCAGCATGCTCCAGGAACGGGGCCGGCTGGCCGAGGCCATGAAGGTCGCGCGCCGAATGGGCGCGGTCTACTCCGAGGCCGGGCTGCAGACGCTCGCCAAGGCTCACGAGAGATTAGGTGACTTCAAAGAGGCGGCGCGGGTTTATGGACAGATCACCGAACGCTACGGCGAAAATGACACGGAGGACGAGTTCTACATCCGGCACGCTCAACGTCACGGGGCGGCGCCGTTCGAGGCTCGGACCGAGGAGGCCCTCAAGCGCCGCTTTCCGAACGGCCTCCGCAAGACCACCCTCGAAGAGGCGGCTCAAGCCAAGAACCCCTTGAGTCTGAACGACCGGACTCTGTACACCAACAGACTCCGCGACCTTGGACTCGCGCTTCGCGACTCGTTCGTGGCGGTGGACGGTTTTGTCGTCGAGACGGCTGAGCAGTTCGGCATCGTGGCCGGTTTCACAGACGACCCAAACGTCGTCTACCTGGTCAAACGCGAGGACGGCAGGATCGAGGAGGTCAGGACAACGATGTACCGAGCGCACTACGACATCGTCGGGCGAACGGCCGGACGCTGACGGGGTCCCCAGGGCCTGTGGATCTCGGCGGGCCGACACGCGACAGGGAGATGACCGATTGGTTCTTCCTTCGTTCGTTCCTTCGCGGAGGCAGGTCTTGAGGGCCGGAGGCCGGCGCACGCAAGAGTTGCCGGAACCAGCGCGTCAAGCCTGTCATCTCGACGCGCAAAGTGCGCAAAACGGGTCGCCGGAGCGAGAAGGAAGAGACGCCTGGCCGATCGCGGCCGTGCTCACCCTCGCTGCGACGAGGGCGACTGGCCCTCGCGCGCCTTCTGCCTGGCGCGCTTCATGGTGGCAGCCTCCGGGATGGGTGTCTCCTTCGCTTCAGGAGGGCTTGGAGATATTGGAGAGAGCTTCGGCCGCCGGCTGCTGCCGCGAGTCTTTGACCGCGAGATCGCCGAGCGCCACGATGCCCACCAGGCGCTTGTTCGCGTCGACGACCGGCAAACGGCGCACCTGCCGCTCGCTCACGATCTTGACCGCCTTGTCGACCGAGTCCGTCTCGTAGGCCCAGGCGACCCCGCTGCTCATCGCGTCCCGGACCTTGGTATCGGGTCCCTTGTCGAGCGCCACCGCTCTAATCGCGATGTCGCGATCCGAAATGGTCCCGACAATCCGGTCGGCCTCGCCAACCGGCATCATTCCAAAATCACCATCGCGCATCTGGAGCGCCGCCTCCCTGATGGACATCTCGGGGCTCACGAGTTTCACGTCCCGGCTCATCAGGTCTTTCAATTGGGGCATGTGCTTTCTCCTTGTTCCGATTTCGTGAAGCTGACCGAAGGCCGATCAGGCCCGATCGCGCAGTTCTTTGACGCCCTTGCGCTCCGCGCAGTGGTCGCAACAGAAGATGCGGCCGTCCTTTTCGAGGCCATGTCCGATGATCCGCAGGCCGCAGTGGGTACATGTGGGCGCCAGCTTGTGGATGGCGCACTCGAAGCTGTCGAAGGTGTGGGTTTCGCCGTGGATCAAGACCTGAAAAGTCTTGTCATAGTCATTTCCGCAAGCGCCGCATATAGCCATGCTCAGATCCTCCCACCTGAGGCTCGCTGTGGTCTGTGCGTCTTCGCACTGAGAAGAGTTCCCCACGCGGAACCGCTTTGGCGTGTGAACCCGCCGTGGGCGAATCCCCTGCAAGTGGAGTCGTCTAGAAGGGCGACGAGCCCATCGAGGCAGACGTCGATCCCTGAACAAACGTGAACGTGGCGCCCGTCCCGACGACGCGCGCGAAGACATACGCGGGCTCTTTGTAAATGGGCATGCCGATCAGAGAGACGCCGTCGAGGTAGAAGCCGATGGAACCGTCGGGGCCGCGCACCACTCGCAACGTCTTCTGTGTGCCGACCGCGACCTGCACCTGAATGCCGGTGGACCGGTAGGTGTCCCCGGCCTCTCGAACCCACACGTTCCACGTGGTGCCTTGCGCCTGAAAGAAGGACAACACCAGCCCGTCGGACGAGGGGTCGGCGGTGGTGACGTCAGGGGTT
>JAGNNV010000349.1 GCA_017990495.1 Vicinamibacteria bacterium | reverse complement strand
GGCGGCCTGGGCCCGGATCGCTTCGGCATCGTCGAAGAAGCCGGGCGGCACGCGGGTCCAGGCCTGGCTCTTGGCCCGCACTCCGGCGATGAGGCGGTCGCGCGATTCGCTCAACTGCGGCGAGTAGTACGCGCAGTTGAAGTAGGCGATCTCGCGCGGGATATCGAAGAGATGCCGCTGGGAGGGGATGAGGGCCATGGGTCCAATCCTACGATCTGGGCCCGGGCCCCGCGCGCCTTGAGAGCAGAACCGCGATCAGGCGGTCTTCTGGCTCGCCTGCGGCACGCAGTTCTTGAGACCCGCCACTTTGAACATCCACATGGCCGGGCACCAGTTGGTGAACGCGGACTGGAAGAGGTTCAGGCCAACGAAAGCCGTGAAGGCGAAGAAACCGGGGTGAACCCAGTAGCCGAGGGCCACGGAGAGCATCACGAAGAAGCCGGCCATGGCGCGAAGGGCGCGTTCGACAGTCATTGTTGTTTTTCCTTAGTGAGAGGCCGGGGCTTCCGGCGCGGTGGCTTCGAGGTTCAGTTCCGCGGCGCGACCGCGGCGGGCGATGAGGTAGTACACGACGGGGACGGCCATGCGCGAGAGCAGGGTCGCCGCGATCTCGCCCATCATCAGGCTGATGGCGAGACCCTGGAAGATGGGATCGAAGAGGATGACGAATGAACCCGCCACCACCGCGGCGGCGGTGAGGAGCATGGGTCGGAAACGAACCACGCCCGCCTCCACCACCGCAGCCTCGAGGGCCATTCCCTGGCGCAATTTCAGCTCGATGAAGTCGACGAGGATGATCGAGTTGCGCACGATGATGCCCGCTCCGGCGATGAAGCCGATCATGGACGTCGCGGTGAAGAAGGCGCCGAAGGCCCAGTGTCCGGGCAGGATGCCGATGAGGGACAACGGGATGGGCAGGAGGATGGCGAAAGGCACCGCGAACGACTGGAACCAGCCGATGACCAGGATGGCGATGAGCACCAGGACCACGGCGAAGGCGATGCCGAGGTCGCGGAACACCTCATAGGTGATCTGCCACTCGCCGTCCCACTTGATCGCGGTGCGGTCGCTCGTCTCCGGCGCTTCCACCGCATAACGCTCCACCGACGTGCCGTCGGGGCGCTTCAACTCGTCGAGCTTCCGGTTGAGCGCGGCCAGAGCGTAGACCGGGCTCTCCTGTTCACCCGCGAGATCGGCGAAGACATAAGCCACCGGTCGCAGGTCCTTGTGGACCACGGGCTGGTCTTCGTCCTTGCGCGTGACGCGCGTGAGATTGGCGAGTGATGACG
This sequence comes from Vicinamibacteria bacterium, assembly GCA_017990495.1. Classification (GTDB taxonomy): domain Bacteria; phylum Acidobacteriota; class Vicinamibacteria; order Fen-336; family JAGNNV01; genus JAGNNV01. Next base: position 2,509 of record JAGNNV010000349.1, on the reverse strand, counting down.
GGCCGCCCGGACCGTCTACGCGGAGGGAAAGCCGTCGCGCCAGGTTCGCGCGATCGTTGGCCGACAGACGGATGCGCACGGGCACGGGCTCGCGAGAGGAGGGAGCATCGAGGCGCGCCACTTCGCGGCCTTCGCCCGGTCCGGCGAGCGCTTCAACCGCGTCGGCGGATGGAATCCCGGCGAGTCCGGCCTTCTCGCGGTCGATCGCGACATCCACGCGCGGCCGCGGCGCCTCGAGGGTGTCATCGACATCGACCACGCCCGGCGTGGACTCGAAGATCTCGCGGACCTGATGGGTGAGGGCTTCCCGCGCCTCCTTGGTGGGTCCGTAGATCTCCGCCACCAGGGTGTCGAGAACGGGCGGACCGGGCGGGATCTCCACCACCTTCACCCGCGCGCCGCGACGCTTCGCGATCTCGATCAGGGGCGGCCGCACGAGTTTGGCGAGGTCGTGGCTCTGGGTATCGCGCTTCGACTTGTGGGCGAGATTCACCTGCAGGTCGGCCCCCGTGGGCGATCGGCGGAGGAAGTAGTGCCGAACGAGCCCGTTGAAGTTGAAGGGCGCGGGCGCGCCCGCGTAGATCTGCACGTTGGCCACTTCGGGAACCGTGGCGAGGTAGCGGCTCATCTCGCGCGCGGTTTCCAGCGTCACCTCGAGAGGCGTTCCCGCGTCATGATTGATGAGCACCTGGAACTCGCTCTTGTTGTCGAACGGCAGCATCTTGACTCGGACGAAGCCCGCGCCGACCAGCCCCATGGCCCCGAGGAGCAGGGCCATCACCAGGGCGAAGAAGCCCCAGCGGGCGCTTGGACGCGTGACCAGAGCCGACATCGACCGGCGGTAGAGGCGGGTGCTGAATCCTTCCTTCACCTCTTCCTCCGCCGGACCGTGGTCCTTGTGGTTGCGGAAGATCCGGTAGGCGGCCCAGGGCGACACGATGAAGGCCACGGCCAGGGAGAAGATCATGGCCGCCGAAGCGCCGTTGGGGATGGGGCGCATGTAAGGCCCCATGAGGCCTCGCACGAAAGCCATCGGGAGGATGGCGGCGATGACGGTGAAGGTGGCGAGGATCGTGGGATTACCCACTTCATCGACCGCTTCGATGATGGTGCGCAGGAACGGTCGGCCCACCTTCTCTCGCAGGTGTCGCTCGATGTTCTCGACCACGACGATGGCGTCGTCGACCAGGATGCCGATCGAGAAGATGAGGGCGAAGAGGGTGACTCGGTTCAAGGTGTAACCGGCCAGGAAGTAGATGAGCAGCGTCAGGGCCAGGGTCACGGGCACGGCGATGCCGACCACCAGACCGCTCCGCCAGCCCATGGCCAGGGAGATGAGAGCGACGACGGAAAGGGTGGCGAGCAGCAGGTGCTCGACCAGCTCGTTCGACTTCTCCCGCGCGGTCTCGCCGTAGTTTCTGGTGACGTCCACCTGGACATCGCTGGGCAAGAGCCGCGACCGCAGAGCCTCGAGTTTCTCGAGCGCGTGCTCCGCAACCGCGGTGGCATTGGCTCCCGGACGCTTGGCCAGGGCGATGGTGACCGCGGAATGGGCCGACCCCGCCGGCCGTTCCGTGGTGGCGCCCGCGGGCCCGGCCACGAAGAAGACGGCGTCGGTGGCTTCGTCGGGACCGTCGACGATCGACGCAACGTCGCGGACGTACACCGGCCGTCCGCCCCGCCCCGCCACCACCACGTTGGCCACGTCGGAGGCCCGCTCGAAGGGCTGGCCGCTCATTACCCGGATCTCCTGGTTGTCCCGCACCGCGGTGCCGCCGCTGGCTCGGCCACCATACGAACCGACTCCGCGGACCAGGGTTTGCCAGGTGATGCCCTTCGCGTTCATCTTCGCGATGTCGGGAACCACGCGAATCGCGCGCGGCGAGCCGCCGGTGAGCGTCGCCTTCGTGGTCTCGGGAACTTCCGAGAGTTCCTGGGCGAGTTCGGCGGCCAGGGTGCGCAGCTCGTCGCTTCCGAGTTTCGGACTCGACAGGGTGAGGGCCAGAAACGGAACGTCGTCGATTGAACGCAGTTCCACCGTAGGCGGCAGGGCGCCCGGGGGCAGGCTTACGGTGAAGAGCGCGGACTGGCGCTCGAAGACCTTGACCAGGCTCTCCTCGTTCGACTCGTTGACCCGGAAGCGCGCGGTGATCAGCGCGAAGCCGGGAGTCGCGGTGGAGTAGACGTGCTCGACGCCGGCGATGCCCCATAACGAACGCTCAAGAGGTTCGACGAGATGAGTTTCCACCGCGTGGGTTTCCGCACCCGGCCAGGCCACCATCACATCGACCATGGGCACGCGGATCTGCGGTTCTTCCTCGCGCGGAGTGGCGGCTAAAGCCAGCAGACCGGTGGCGAGGGCGGCCCCGATGAGCAGGGGAGTGAGTTTGCTGTCCGCGAAAGCCGCGGCGATACGTCCGGCGAGGCCGAGTTTCATTGCCGGGCCTCGGTCACCCGCGCGCCATCGCGCAGGCTCGTCGGATTGAGGGCCACGCGTTCCTTGTCCTCG
>JAGNNV010000348.1 GCA_017990495.1 Vicinamibacteria bacterium | reverse complement strand
CCTTGTGGGAAACCGAGGAAACCCGCGCCTACAAGCCCGGTGTTCTGGACGAAGTGCGGAACGGCCTTTACTACTTCGAGACGACACTCTTCGATCTCGCCCCCGAGATGGAGGGACGCCTGCGACAAGCGTTGCAGGAGACGTTTCCAGAGTCGGCCTTCGACGTGCCGCACTTCCTGCGCTTCGGCAGCTGGATCGGCGGGGATCGCGACGGCAATCCGAATGTCGACCCTTCGGCCACGGAAGACGCGCTGCGCGAGCACCAGACCATGGCGCTTCGTCTCTACCTGCGAGCCCTCGATCGCATGCGCGGTCATCTGAGCATCGCGGTCCCCGAGGACGAAGGCGGTGCTGACTTCACCGAGTTGAAGGACAGTCTGCGCGCCGACGCCCTTCTCTATCCCGACGTGTCGAAGCGCGCCGAAGACCGCTATCACCGCCAGCCTTACCGGCAGAAGCTCGCCTTCGTCTACCGCAAGCTGCAGGCGACCGTCGAGGCCGCGGCCCGGCCGTGGCGCGCCGACCATCGGCCCTTGCCCGGCAGTTACGCCTCATCCTCGCTATTCCTCGAGGACCTTCGCATGATTCAGCGCAGCCTGCGGCAACGCGCGGGAAAGCGCCTGGCTGAAGGGGCCATCGGTACCCTGATCACGCAGGCCGAGATCTTCGGCTTCCATCTCGCGACTCTCGACCTGCGGCAGCATGCGCAGCGGCATGCCGACGCGCTGGCGGAGATCTTCGGTCGGTACGGCCTCGGCGAGGCCTGGGCGAGCGGAAACGACGAGCGACGCGCAGAAGTGATCACCTCCGAGCTCCTGAGCCCAAGGCCTCTGACCGCGCGGCTCGACTTCAGCCGGGAGACCAATGAGACCCTGCAGCTGTTCCGTCTTGTGCGCCGTGCCCACGATCGGATCGGGCCGGCCGCCATCGAGACGTACGTCGTGAGCATGACGCGGGGTGTCGCCGACATTCTGAGCGTGCAGCTCCTGGCCAAGGATGCCGGAGTCGAGGAAACCCTCGACATCGTGCCGCTTTTCGAAACCGTGGCCGACCTCCACCAGGCGCCGTTCACCATGGAGAGGCTGTTCAGCAATCCCGCCTACGCGAGCCACCTCGGCAAACGGCCGGCGGGTCAGACCATCATGATCGGGTACAGCGACTCGAACAAGGACGCGGGCTACGTCTCCGCGAACTGGGAGCTGCACCTGGCGCAGCGCTCCCTCGCCGCCATCGCCGCGCGCCGCGGCGTGATGCTCACCCTCTTCCACGGCCGCGGAGGGTCTGTGGGCCGCGGCGGCGGACCGACGAATCGCGCGGTTCTCGCTCAGCCCGCCGAGTCGGTGGGAGGGCGTCTTCGGTTCACCGAACAGGGCGAGACCATCACCGCCCGCTACTCCAACCGTGAACTCGCGCGACGTCACCTCGAGCAGCTTCTCCATGCCGTCCTCTGGACCACGGGCAAGAAGCCGATCTCTAGCCCCTCCAGGGGCGGAGTCTGGGAAGAGGCGATGAACGCGATGGCTCCGGTCTCGGAAGCAGCCTACCGGGCGCTCGTCGAGAACGAGGAGGGCATCGCCTACTTCCGAAGCTCCACTCCGGTGGCGGAGCTTGGACAACTCAACATCGGAAGCCGGCCCGCGCATCGCGGGGGAGCGGTGACCCTGCAATCGCTCCGCGCCATCCCCTGGGTTTTTGCCTGGACCCAGAGCCGCGTCACCCTGCCCGGCTGGTACGGCTTCGGCGAAGCGCTCGTCCGAGTCGCGGGCGACGATGAGGCGCGGTGGGAGACCCTCGCGCAGATGTACCGCGAGTGGCCATTCTTCCGCACCCTCGTCGACAACTGTCAGGTTTCGCTTCGCAAGGGCGACCTGCGGATCGCGGAGGTGTACTCCTTCCTCGCCCCGGATGCCGTGAGACAGCGCGTCTTCCCGTTGATCCAGGCCGAGCAGGAGCGTACCGTCAAAGCGCTTTGCCGCTTGACCGGCCAGCGCGACCTGCTGGATCTCTCCCCCTGGCTTCAGCGCTCGATCCGCGTGCGCAACCCGTACATCGATCCGATGAACTACGTTCAGGTGGCCTTGCTGCGAAGGTTACGAGCGAATCCCCAGGCCCAAGACGCCGAGGCGCTGCGCGACGCCGTGCTGCTCTCGGTGAACGGCATCGCGGCCGGCCTGCGCAACACGGGGTGATGGAACGCCCTAGTAACCCTGCGCGTTGCCGAGCCGCCTGGCATCGGTCGAACCCATGAACCGGCCCGACTTTGGATCACGCCAGACGATCTGCATCGAACCCGTGTGGTAGTTGTAGGGGCCAAGGTCTTCGAGGGCGAACCCCCGAGCGCGGAGGCCAGTGACCACGTCCGGGGCCAGGCGCGACTCATACTGGATCTTGAGCCCGTGCCCACCCGGCGCACCCTCATCCGGCACGGCCCAGAAGCGCGGGGCTTCCGCGGCCTGATCGGGTGAAAGACCGAAGTCGAAGATGTTCAGCAGCACTTCGGTCACGGGCTGCGGCGGATTCCCCGGGGTGCCCATGGCGAGCCACGGCTTGCCGTCCTTCATCGCGAGGATCGCGCTGATCGGGAGGATGAGACGCCGCCCCGGGCCGCGCGAGGGCGCCGGAAGGCCGCTGCCGGTGGCGCGCACGCCGTCGATGAAGATCCCGGGTGCGCCGCCGTGAATGGTGTGAAGCATCGAGACCCAGTTGCCCTGCGCGTCGGCAACGACGATGTGATTGCTGCCCACGGTGGTCAAGACGCCGGCGCCGGGGATGGACGAAGACGCCGTTTTCGCTTCGAGACTGACCTTGGGCATCGTCTGCCTGACGAACTCCGCCACCATCCGGCCGTAGTCCTTGGACAGCCACAAGGCGCCGGGGACGTTGTAGGTGAGGGGATCGCGGATGGCGCCGCGTGTCTCCTTCTGGACCCGCGCCATGGTGCGGGCGACGATCTCCATGCTCTCGGCCGACTTCGCGTAGCTGCCCAGCCGCGGCAGGTCGAAGTTCTCGAGCACGTTCAGGTTGAAGCCGATGGCGAGTCCGCCGGTGTCGGGCGCGGGAGAACCGTGAAGCTCGTTGCCGCGGTACGAGAATCGCACCGGCTCCGTCCATTCCGGCTGGTACTCCGCGAGGTCCTCCATGGTCACCGCCATGCCGCCTTTCTTCACCGCGTCCACGAATTTCTTCGCCCAGGCTCCCGTGTACATGTAGTCGGGGTCCTTGGCCACTTCACCCAGCGTCGCAGCCAGGGCGGGCATCCTCCACCGCTGGCCAGCGCCCACAAGATGACCCTCGGGCATGTAGAACTTCCGCGCCTCGGCGTTGCTTCGAAGATCGCTTAGAAAGCCCGACTCCCACATGCCGAAGTTGAAGCCATACATGTAGGAGGTCACGAGCGGGCCCTCCTCGGCTTCGCGAATGGCGGGTTCGATGAGGCTCGCCCACGGTTTCGTGCCGAAACGTTTCGAGAGCGCCGCCGCCCCGCGGACCGTCCCGCCGATCACCACCTGATCGGTCCCCTTCAAGGCGTTGCGGTCGGGATCGGGATGAGCGCCAATCGCGACCAGGGCGTGCGTCTTCCCCGTCTTCGCGTCGTAGTAGAGCGCGGACATGGATCCAAAGAGGAAGACCATGTGGTAATCCGCGACCTCCTGATGAAACATGGCGGTGATCGCAGCGTCCACGGCGTTCCCGCCGTCCTTCAGCACCCGAAGCGCCGCCTCGGTTGAGGACAGGAGCTGCGTACTCACCATCCCCCGGTCGCCGGTGGCCACGGTCTTGGGTCCCTGGTTGATCCGCGGGTCGGACATGTCGACGGGCTTCGTCTGGGCGAACACCGTGGGCGAGAGAA
>JAGNNV010000347.1 GCA_017990495.1 Vicinamibacteria bacterium | reverse complement strand
GAGTTGTAGATGAAGGCGAAGAACAGGTTCTGCCGGATGTTCTTCATGGCCGCGCGCGAGAGATTCCGCGCCCGCGCGATGCCGGTGAGGTCGCCCTTCACCAGGGTGATGCCGGCGCTCTGGATGGCCACATCCGTGCCGGTTCCCATGGCGATGCCCACCTGCGCCTGGGCCAGGGCGGGGGCGTCGTTGATGCCGTCCCCGGCCATGGCCACGAATCGCCCGCCTTCCTGGAGTTTCCTGATGGCGTCCGCCTTGTGGGCGGGCAGGACATCGGCGATGACGTCCTCCTCTCGGAAGCCGAGGGCGCGGGCGACCGCGGAAGCCGTGGTCCGGTGATCGCCGGTGAGCATCACCACCCGAAGGCCCGCGTCGCGCAGGTGGGCGAGCGCCTCTCTTGTGGAGGACTTGATCGGATCGGCCGCGCCAATCAGTCCGGCCGACTTGCCGTCGACGGTGAGGAACATGACGGTTTGACCTTCGGCCTGAAGGGCGGTGGCCTGGGCGGCAAGCGAGCCCGCGTCGACACCGAGGTCCGCGAGCAGCGACGCGTTCCCGAGGGCCACAGTGCGGCCGTCGACCACGCCCCGCACTCCCTTGCCGGTGGTGGACTGGAATTCAGATGCCGCGGTCAGAGTGAGGTGCTTCCCCTCGGCCGCGGCGACGATGGCGGCGGCGAGGGGATGTTCACTTCCGCGCTCCAGGCTCGCAGCGAGGCGCAGCACATCACCTTCCGAGAAACCGGGTGACGCCACCACGGTGGCGACCCGAGGCTTGCCCTCGGTCAGCGTCCCCGTCTTGTCGACCACCAGAGTGTCGACCTTCTCCATGGACTCAAGCGCCGCCGCGTCCTTGATCAGCACGCCGGCGGAGGCTCCGCGGCCCACCCCGACCATGATGGACATGGGCGTGGCGAGGCCGAGCGCGCAGGGGCACGCGATGATCAGCACCGCCACCGCGTTCACCAGGGCATGGGCGAGGCGAGGCTCCGGGCCGAACACCGCCCAGGCCACGAAGGTGAGGGCCGAGATGGCCAGCACCGCGGGAACGAACCATCCCGCGACCTGGTCGGCGAGGCGCTGAATCGGAGCCCGGCTGCGCTGGGCTTCGCTCACCATCTTCACGATCTGGGCGAGCAGCGTGTCGTTGCCCACACGTTCGGCCTCAATCACCAGGCCGCCCGTACCGTTGATGGTGGCGCCGGTGACCGCATCGCCGGTCTTCTTTTCGACCGGCACCGCTTCTCCGCTGATCATCGACTCATCCACGGCACTGGACCCTTCCAACACTTTGCCGTCTACGGGAACCTTTTCGCCTGGTCGCACGCGCAGGCGGTCTCCCACCATCACCTGCTCGAGCGGCACATCGGCCTCGGCGCCATCTTTCGCGATGCGTCGCGCCGTTTTCGGAGCGAGACCGAGCAGGGCGCGGATCGCGCTGCCGGTGCGGCTGCGCGCCCGCAGTTCGAGCACCTGGCCGAGGAGCACGAGGACGGTGATCACCGCGGCGGCCTCGAAGTAGCGGTCGACCATACCGTGGTGAGAGCGGAAGGAATCAGGAAACCACGAAGGGAAAAGAGTGGCGATCACGCTGAACGAATACGCGGCTCCCGTGCCGATGCCGATGAGCGTGAACATGTTCAGGCTTCGGTTGACGAACGACGCCCACATGCGTTCGAAGAAGGGTGCGCCGGCCCACAGCACCACCGGCGTCGACAGGATCAGCTCGAGCCAGCCCTGGGTTTGCGGCTCCATCAACCCGCCCAGAGGGTTGCCGGGGATCATATCGCCCATGGCCATGAGGAAAACCGGAACGGTGAGCGCAGTGGCCACGCGGAAGCGACGGGTCATGTCGACCAGTTCGGGGTTTTCCGGTTCGTCGAGGGTGACCGTGCGTGGTTCGAGAGCCATGCCGCACTTTGGGCAACTTCCCGGGTGGTCCTGGACCACTTCGGGATGCATGGGGCAGACGTATTCGGTCTTCGTGGCCAGAGGCGCGATGGTCTCCGGTTCAAGGGCCATCCCGCACTTCGGGCAGGCCGCGGGGTGATCGGAGCGCACTTCGGGATCCATGGGGCAGATGTACACGGTCCCTTTGGGCGCCGGTGCGGCGGGGGCCGAGACCGACGGTGACGCCTGATCCGCGGGGACGAGGTACCGCTTCGGGTCCGCCACGAACTTCTTGAGGCAGCCCTGGCAGCAGAAATAGATCGTCCGCCCCTCGTACTCCGTGGACCCCGCGGCTGTCTTCGGGTCAACCATCATTCCGCAGACGGGGTCGAGCGAGCGTTCCGGTTCAGCGCTCGTGGCCATGGTCAGCGACTTCGGCTTGGGCAGGTAACGGTCGGGGTCGGCCTCGAACTTCGCGAGGCACCCCTTTGAGCAGAAGTGAAAGGCCCGGCCGCGGTGGCGCGCGGTCCCCGCAGCTTTCGCCGGGTCGACCTTCATGCCGCAGACCGGGTCGGTCACTTTCGGCGATCCTTCGTTTGCGCTTCCCTCGGGTGCTTGGTGAGTGTGCTGATGGTTCATGATTTGGCTCTCTTTCACCCGGATAACGCGACGCCCGGCGGATTCTTACAGTCCGCCCCCGATGATTCTTCGGGTGGGGCCAGTTCGCAGGCTACCTTGGCGCAGCTACACTGCCCCACACCTTTGAAGCCTTGGAGAAAGACCATGGGAATGCCGAATCGTCGTGAGTTCGTGGCCTTGAGTGTGGGCACAGTTGCTGCCTCGGGCGTATCGGCGCTCAGCGCGCCGGTCGCGGTCGCGGCTCCAACCGGAGATCTCGTGGCGATGTCGCTCGGTGAAGCTTCACGACAGGTTCGCGCGCGGCAGGTGACCTCGGTTGAATTGACGCGGGCGCTGCTCGACCGGATCAAGGTCTACAACCCGAAGCTGAACGCGTACATCACGGTCATGCACGCCGAAGCGATGGCGCAGGCGGCGGTGCTGGACGCGGAGGCGAAGGTCGGGAAGTTCCGCAGCCCTCTTCACGGCATCCCTATCGCTCTGAAAGACAACATCGATACCGCGGGCACCAGAACCACCGCGGCCAGCCAGGTGTTTGACGACCGCGTCCCCGAGGAGGATGCGGAAGTGGCTCGCCTGCTCAAGGCTGCGGGCGCTGTGATCATCGGCAAGACCAACCTCCATGAGTTCGCCAATGGAGGCTCCTCGGCCTCCACCTATTTCGGACCCGTTCGCAATCCCTGGGCCCTCGATCGCATCCCCTCGGGCTCTTCGGGCGGCTCCGCAGCCGCAGTGAGCGCCGACCTCGCATTTGGGGCCCTCGGCACCGACACCGGCGGGTCGATCCGACAGCCCGCGGCTTTCTGCAGCATCGTTGGACTCAAACCGACCTATGGGCTCGTATCCATCCGGGGAATCATCCCGCTCATCTACTCGCTCGATCACTGCGGGCCGATGACGAAGACGGTCGAGGACGCCGCGATCCTTCTGAATCATCTGACCGGCTATGACTCGCACGACGTCGCGAGTGTCGATCACGCGCGCGAAGACTATGTCGCGGCCCTCAAACAGCCGATCGCTGGAATTCGTCTCGGTGTTCCCCGGGCGCCCTACTTCGATCGGCTCGACGACGAGATCGCGGGCGCGGTGGAGAGCGCCATCGGCGTCTTGAGCGGTTTCACCAAGACGACGGTGGACTGCCGCCTTCCGAGCACCGCGGGTTTTAGTGCGCTCTCCCTCGGTGCGGAACGCGTCGCCTATCACCTGGAGTTGTTCCGGCGGAACTCCGGGCGCTACTCCCTGCACATCCGGCAAAGCCTCGAGGCCGCACTCAAGGCGATGAACGACGGCACGGGCCAGCCCTGCGCGGAGAAAGTCGTTGA
>JAGNNV010000075.1 GCA_017990495.1 Vicinamibacteria bacterium | reverse complement strand
AACACCTGGTCCGACCGCGTCTCGCTGGAGATGGTCCGCCACTTCGGCGAGGAGGAAGGCCGGAAGCTGTTCAATCGCTACGTCCGCACCGAGTCGCGCAGCGGCGTCTATCGCGAAATGACTCCGCCCGAGCAGGTGCCCCAGGACATCGCCTGCCTCGAGCAGCTGGGCGAGGGTCTGGTCGCGCGCGCCCTTCCCCGGTCCACCGATGAAGCGACGCTCAAGATCTTCTCCAAGGGCCCGCTCGTCCTCTCCGAGATCTTCCGCACCCTGACCAACCTCGGTCTCGGCGTAACCGAGGAAGTGTCGATGCCGGTGTCTCTCCCCGGCGGACGCAAGGGGCACATCTATCAGTTCGAGACCCAGGCCACCACAAGGGTGATCGGCGCCCTCGCCTCCGACACCGCGCGCGTGGTCGATGTGCTTCGCCGGATCGAGCAGGGTCGCTCCACCGACGACCCGCTCAACGCGCTCATCCTCGAGGGCGGGCTCACCGCCCGCGAAGTCGAGGTGCTCCGTTGTCTGCGCAACCATCTCCTGCAACTCCGGACCCACTACAACGTGGAGACGGTGAACCAGGCACTGCTCCGCAACACCGGAGCCACCACCGCCATCTCCCGCAAGTTCACGGCGAAGTTCGATCCGGCGGTGGGCGAGGCGCGCGCCTCCGTCCGCGAAGCCGCGGCCAGCGAGATGCAGGCGGCGCTTGAAGCCGTCTCCGCCCTCCAGGACGACGAGATCCTGCGCGGCATGTCCGGACTCGTCACCGCGGCGCTGCGGACCAACGCTTTCCAGAAGCCCGAGCGTTCGGTGATCTCGGTGAAGTTCGAGTCGAAGAACATTCCCCTCGTTCCCTCCCCGCGGCCGATGTTCGAAATCGCCGTGCACTCACGGTCGGTGCAGGGCATCCACCTGCGCGGCGGCAAGGTCGCGCGCGGCGGCATCCGCTGGAGCGATCGTCACGACGACTTCCGGCGCGAGGTCCTCGGGCTCATGAAGACGCAGATGGTCAAGAACTCCATCATCGTGCCCGTGGGTTCAAAGGGCGGTTTCGTGCTCAAGGGCACGGTGCCGCCCCGCCCCGCGCTCGACGGCTATCTCATCGATCGCTACCGGGAATACGTCTCGGGCCTTCTCGACATCACCGACAACATCGTGGACGGCGCGGTCCTGCATCCGCCCGACGTGGTTCGTTATGACGGCGACGATCCGTATCTGGTGGTGGCCGCCGACAAGGGCACCGCGCACCTCTCCGACACCGCCAACGGCGTTTCGAATCAGTACGGTTTCTGGCTTGGCGACGCCTTCGCCTCCGGCGGCTCCGTGGGTTACGACCACAAGAAGGTCGGCATCACCGCTCGCGGCGCGTGGGAATGCGTGAAGCATCATTTCGCGAACCTCGGCATCGACTGTCAGACCGAGCCCTTCACCTGCGCGGCCATCGGCGACATGGCGGGCGACGTCTTCGGCAACGGCATGTTGATGAGCAAGACCACGAAACTCGTGGCCGCGTTCAACCACGCTCACATCTTCGTGGATCCCACCCCCGACGCCGCGTCCTCGTACGTCGAACGCGACCGCCTGTTCAATCTGCCGCGCTCTTCGTGGCGTGATTACAACGTCTCCCTGATCAGCAAGGGCGGCGGCATCTTCGACCGCGGAGCGAAGTCGATCGCCCTCACTGATGAGATCCGCAAGGCTTTGGCCCTTGACGCCTCGGTCGCCTCAATGTCGGGCGAAGAACTGATCCGCGCCATTCTGCGCGCTCCGGTCGATCTCCTGTACAACGGCGGCATCGGCACCTACGTCAAGGCCTCCACCGAGGAACATCAGGACGCGGGGGACCGCGCCAACGATCGGGTTCGCGTGGACGCGACGGAGGTGCGGGCCAAGGTGGTTTCCGAAGGCGGCAACCTGGGCTTCACCCAGAAGTCCCGGCTCGAACTGGCCCGCCAGGGCGTGCTCTTGAACACCGATGCCATCGACAACTCCGGCGGCGTCGACATGTCGGACCACGAGGTCAACATCAAGATCCTCATGAGCATCCTGCTCAAGGCGGGGGCGCTCAAGGACATGGAGGCGCGGAACACCCTGCTCGCGGAGATGACCGACGAAGTGGCCGACCTGTGTCTGGCCGACAACGACAATCAGACCCTGGCCATCACCCTCGACGTGATGCGCTCGAAGGCCGCTCTCGACGAGCACCTCGACTGCATCGACGCCCTGGTGGAGGCGCAGTTCATGAACCCGGTGGTCGACTCGATTCCCACCCGCGACGCCCTCAAGAAGGACGGCGCGGAGCGGGGTCTGCCCCGTCCTCTGCTGTCCGTCCTGCTCGGCGAAACCAAGCGTTACCTTTTCGAGGCGATCCTGCCCACCTCGTTCCCGGACTCCCCGGAAGGCGCCTCCCTGCTCGCCTCCTACTTCCCACAGCGGCTGCAGAAAGAGTACGCGCAGCACTTCGCCGCTCATCCCCTGAAGCGCGAAATCGTGGGCACGGTGGCGGTGAATCACATCGTCAACACCGCCGGCGTGGCGTTCGTGGCCCGGGCCATGAAGGCAAGCGGGAAGGACGTGGGCGAGGTGTTCGCGGCCTTCTATCGCGTGGCGAACGCGGAAGGCGCGACCGCGGCGCGAGCTGCCATCGTCGCGGAGACAAAGGACGCGGCCACCCGTCAGGCGAAACTCCTGGCCTTCGAAACCGCCCTCGGCGAGAAGGTTCTCAAGGCTCTGTAACCCCGCAAGGCTCACTGCTATGCTGCGCGGCCCCCACCGCGCAGTTCCCCTTTTGTTGAGGAATAGCTTGAGCCATGTCCACCAAACACACGCCCCTGGCCCGTCAGACCGACCTGGAGGTGGCGCCCCTGCCCGAGGAGACGGTGGTGTACGACCGCCGCACCGACAAGGCTCACTGTCTGAACCGGACCGCTGCGCTCGTTTGGGAAAACTGCAACGGGCGCAATGAACCCGGCGACATCGCCCGGCTGGTGGGAGACTCGCTGTCCGCCCCGGTTCCCTTGGACGTCGTCTCTCTGGCCATCGCCGAACTGGCCAAGGCGGGATTGCTCGAGCCCGCGACGGCCCCGACCAAGGGTCCCTCCCGGCGGGACGTCATCCGGCGGACCGCGGGACTGGCGGTCGCGCTGCCTTTGATCTCCACCCTGCTCGCGCCCACGGCGGCGAGTGCGGCCAGCGCCTGTGGTTGCGTGAACCCCGGCGATTGCCTCGTGCAGACCAGCTGTCCGAGCACCTTCAACTGCAACGGGTCAGGCATCTGCGCCCCTTGATTCAGCGCGGATCACTGGTGCTTGGGTGACCCTTCGCGCAGCGGCCCCCGCTCCCACGGACGGTCGGGCTTGGGTGATGGGCCCCTCGATCAAGTCGCACGGCGTCCGATTCCGGTTCCGCGTATCTCGCCGCGAAGTCCTGAGCATGCTCGCGGAGCGGCTGCCCTACGGGTGGAAGCCGGCTACGCCTGCGGTCGCGGATCGCCTGTACTCGGTGGACATCCCGGTTCCAGGGTCGAGCTCCAGACCTCGCCCGTTCAGCATCCTTCACGCCGATGGCGTTGAACTCGCGCGCACCCGGGAGCCCCAGGAACTCCTGGATTTCCTCGAAGCGGATCTGCGCCATCACGTGGCCGAGCACGCGCCTCGTCGCGTCTTCGTCCACGCCGGTGTGGTTGGTTTTCGCGGGCGCGCGATCGTGATTCCCGGGCGGAGCCACAGCGGCAAGTCGACGCTGGTCGGAGAACTCATCCGGGCCGGCGCAACGTACTACTCGGACGAGTATGCGGTACTTGACGCGCGCGGACGGGTACACCCTTTCGCGAAACCCATCTCTATCCGAGAGGGCATCGTCTTCAAGCGCACCACGCGGCGTTCGGTCGCGTCGTTCGGGGGCGAAGCGGGCCGGAAGCCTCTGCCGGTGGGTCTGGTCGTGTTATGTCGATACCGCCGCGGTCGACGTTTTCGGCCCTGCGCACTGTCGGCCGGGCAGGGGACGCTCGAGATGGTGGCCCACACCGTCTCGGCCCGTCGCGATCCTGCCGCGGCCCTTCAGGCTCTTCGCCAGGTGGCGGAGAGCGCATCCATCATCACCACCTTCCGCGGCGACGCCGAGGAGACCGCGGCGCGCATCCTCGAGTACGCGAAATATCTGGAGTCGGCAGCGTGACAACTTCCGCCGTGGCGGTTCTTGAACCGCTTCACGATCTCGGCCGGCTGATCGAGGCGCGCTTTCGCCGGGCCGACTACGACGAGCACCGCTTTCCCTCCCTGGCCGGCGAGGCTTTGGCCGAGTCGGGCATACCCGGCCGGATCGACCCCTGGGAGGTCCTGCGTGCCTTTCACCAGGCCGAGCCGATGCCGGAGCAGCGTGATGTCGAGGCGCGATTCAGCGACCTGCCCGTTACTTTGTACAACGGCCACGGCTTCTACATCGATGCCTACTTCTGGCTCGACGGCACCACCGAGATCCACCAGCACGCCTTCGCCGGCGCCTTTCAGGTGTGGGCCGGCTCGAGTCTGCACAGTCGCTACACCTTCGCCCGCGAGCGGGAGATCAACCCGCACTTCCTGATCGGGCGCCTTGATCTCGACGATGTGGAGATCCTGGAGCAGGGCGCGATACGACCGATCGTCCCCGGGTCCACTGCGATCCACTCGTTGTTCCATCTGGATCGGCCTTCGATCACACTGACCGTGCGGACGCTTCACACGCCCACCGCAGCGCCGCAGTACGCCTACTTGAAGCCATCGCTGGCCGTGAATCCCTTCTATCGAGACGCCGCACTGTCCAGGAAGACCCAGACGCTCTCCCTGCTCCTCAGAATGCGGCGCCCTGACGCCGACCCGCGGATTCGCGAACTCCTGGCCGAGTCGGACTTCGCGACCGCGTTCCGGCTGATCGAGACCGCATCCCAAACCCTGTCCGAGGGCGGGCTGCGCCGGGCCCTCGGGCTCGGCTCGGACCTCGACCGGATCGAGGGCCTGCTGGAGGCCGCTCGTCTCCGCCATGGCGCTCTTGTCGACCTTGTCCCACCCGTGATCGCAGAGCGGAGGCGGCAGACCGAGATCGCGCATCGCCGGGCTACCGTTACCAGCGAGGAGCACCGCTTCCTCCTTGCCCTGCTGCTCAATGTGAGTGAAAGGACGCGGTTGCTCCGACTGGTGGGCGCGCGATACCCCGGCCGGGACCCGGTTGAGACGGTGGTCGACTGGGTCGAGGAACTGGGCGTCACGCGGGTCCTGGGAGCCGATGAGAATGTCCTCGGCCTGCGCGGCTGGGACGACGATCACGTGCTCGTGTTCGAGGGGCTGCTGCGGGGGATGGGCGAGAGGGAGATCGAGGCTCCGCTCAAGTCGAGGGTCAGCGAGATCGCCGGGAAGCTCCGCGGCGCCACCCTCTTCCGGGCCACGTTCTAGAGAGCTGCGGACGGCAAGCACCTCTGGCCCAAGGCCAGGCAGCCCGCTCGACCGGCGTCCTTTGCTGGTGCTCAGGGATTACAGGGGGGCCTGGTCCCGGCATGGTGCAAGTGGCTCATCCGTAATGAGGCGGGGGGATCACCCTTTTTTGGGGGGAACCGGCGCAGAATGGGAGCGCTCAAGAACCGTTACCGCACTCCAGGGAGGCGAAGATGTTCGAAGCTGCTGAGCTTGGCCACGAGATATCCAAGGCCGACTACGAGAAAGAGGTCCCTCTTCTCAGGGCCGGCCTGCTGCAGGCCCAACGCGATCTGGCCGCGGCCCGCCTGCCTCTGATTCTGGTGGTTTCCGGGGCCGATGGCGCAGGGAAGTCCGAGACGGTGAACCGGCTCCACGAGTGGTTCGATCCGCGCGGCCTTGAAACCAACGTGTTTGGGCCGCTGTCCGATGAAGAGCGCGACCGGCCCGCCTATTGGCGCTTCTGGATGTCGCTGCCCGGGCGAGGTCGGGTGGGAATGTTCTTCGGGTCGTGGTACACCGATCCCATCATCCGGCGCACTTACGGACAGAGCGGCGGCGCCGAATTCGATCGCAGCCTCTCGCGCATCGAATTCTTCGAACAGGAGCTGGCCCAGGACGGCGCGGTCATCGTCAAGTTCTGGCTCCACCTCTCGAAGAAGGCCCAGAAGAAGCGGCTCACCAAACTCGAGAGCGATCCCAAGACGCGTTGGCGGGTGGGCCCCACCGACTGGAAGCACTTCAAGCTCTATGACCGCTTCGTGAAGTACTCGGAGCAGGCCCTGCAGCGCACCGATACCGGCTTTGCCCCTTGGACGGTGATCGACGCCACCGACGACCGCTACCGCGAAGTGGCGGTGGGCCGCACCGTGCTCGAAGCGATCAAGAGCCGGCTGGCCACGAGGAAGGCCGAGGCGGCGGCGGCGCCCCGCAAAGTGGCCGCGGCCACCGACGTGGTTTCGGTTCTCGACCGCGTGGATCTCACCCGCAAACTCTCGGCCAAGGAATACGACCACAAACTCTCCCAGCTCCAGGGGAAGCTCAATCGACTGGCCCGCGCGGCCTGGGAGAAGAAGGTCTCGAGCGTGCTGGTATTCGAGGGCTGGGACGCCGCGGGCAAGGGCGGCACGGTGCGGCGTCTGACCTCGGCCATGGACGCGCGGCTCTACCGCGTGGTTCCCATCGCCGCCCCCACCGACGAGGAAAGGGCGCACCAGTATCTGTGGCGTTTCTGGCGTCACATCCCGCGTGTGGGTCGGGTCACCATCTTTGACCGCTCCTGGTACGGGCGCGTTCTGGTGGAACGGGTGGAGGGCTTTGCTCGAGAGGATGAGTGGAAGAGAGCCTTCCAGGAGATCAACGAGTTCGAGGATCAGCTGGTCGAACACGGCACCATGGTCACCAAGTTCTGGGTGCACATCAGCAAGGAAGAACAGCTGCGGCGCTTCAAGGAGCGCCAGAAGACGGAGTTCAAGCAGTACAAGATCACCGACGAGGACTGGCGGAATCGCAAGCAGTGGGAGGCCTACGAGGGGGCCATCAACGAGATGGTCGTCCGTACCAGCACCCGCGGCGCGCCCTGGGTGATCGTGGCCGGCAACGACAAGCGGTTCGCCCGCATCCAGGTTCTGGAGACGGTGTGCCGCCGACTGGAAAAGGCGCTCTAGCAAGCCGAAGGAGAGGTTCATGCACAAGTACATCGTGATGGGCCCGCAAGGATGCGGCAAAGGCACCCAGGCCAAGATGCTCGAGAAGGACTTCGACCTCGTCCACATCAGCGTCGGGGACATTTTTCGCTGGCAGGTCCAGCACCACACCAAACTTGGCGCCAAGGTCAAGAGGATCGTGGCCTCCGGGCTTCTGGTCCCCGACGAACTGGTGAACGAGGTGGTGACGGAGCGACTGGATCTGCACGACTGGAACTACGGTTTCATCCTCGATGGTTTTCCACGGAACGAGAACCAGGCGGTGTTCTTCCTGGAGCGGTACGACGTGGACGCCGTCCTGTTGATGGAGGTTCCGGACGAGGTGGTGATGGAGCGCATCATGAGCCGACGTCTGTGCTCGAATTGCGGTCTCGATTACAACCTCATCTTCCACCGCCCGGCCAGTCCCGACATCTGCGATGTGTGCAAGGGCCGGTTGGTGGCGAGAGCCGACGACAACGAAGATGCGGTCAAAGGACGGCTCCAGGACTATCGTGAGAAAACTCAGCCCATCATCGACCTGTTCCGGCGCAAGGAACTGGTGGTGGCGGTGGATGGCACCCGGAAGGCCCAGGAAATCCAGGCTCAGCTGCGCAAGTCCCTGGGCTTGCCCGAAGCGGTGGCGGGCAAATGAACGTCGGTCGGAAACCGCACAGCGGAAACACTAAAGGGAGGAAGTCGTCATGAAGAAGGTCCTCAGCGTCGTAGCCATGGTCGTGCTGTCGGGCGCAGCGTTCGCCCAGAAGCCCCCCGATGCGCCCGCGCAGGGCACGGCCACCCCGGCCACCGAGGTGGTGAAGGCGGGCAGCGGCCCTGATCTGGGCGAGGCCGCGGCCGGGGAAGTGATTTACTTCCGGTATTGCGCGGCCTGTCACGGCCGCGCCATGAAGGGCGACGGCCCGGTGGCGCCCGGTCTGATCAAGAAGCCCATCGATCTCACCAGCCTGACCAAGAAGAACGGGGGAACGTTCCCGTACGACAAGGTCGCGGCCCAGATCGACGGACGCGAGTCCACGCGCATGCACGGCACGCCCGACATGCCGGTGTGGGGCGAGATATTCGCCATCACCAGCGGCACCGACGCTCCCAGCGCCGCGGCCGCGGTCAAGAGGATCACCCACTACGTGTGGTCCCTGCAGACCAAGACCGCCCCGAACGCCTCCAAGTAACCTCCGGCGTCTGACCCACCGCGGCCAGGCCGCCCGGGCGATTCGCCCGGGTTCGTCTGGCCGCTTGTTTGTTTGAGGGGACGGCCCGCGGAAAAGGTATCCTCCGCCGCGGCTAGGGCAAGACGGAGCCGCGGAGACCCCCCCTCGAATGACCACGTTCGTCCCCCCTCGTCTGATCGCGACCGTATTGTTGCTGCTCGGTTTGTGTCCGTCCCCTGCCCGGGCCCAGACCCCCGGCCCGAGCGCGTCCGAGGCGCCGCGGCCTGCCCAGCACGCGCGTTTTATCGAGAAGGCTCCGGTCATCGATGGCGCGGTCGCGGACGACCCGGGCTGGAAGGGGATCGAGCCGATGACCTCCTTCCTCCAGACCACCCCCGACGACGGCGCGGCGGTCTCGGAGAGAACCGAGGTCCGGGTTGCTTTCACCGCGGACGCGCTGATCGTCGGCGTCATTTGTTTCGATTCCGATCCCTCGGCCCTCGTGGTCTCCGATTCGCGCCGGGACTCTCCGCTCGACGACGTGGACAGCTTCCGGTTCATCCTCGACACCTACAAGGATGGCCAGAACGGTTTCGTCTTCGGGACCTCGCCTTCGGGTGGGGAATACGATGCCCAGGTCTCGCTTGAAGGCCGCGAAGGCGACCAGAGCGCCCGGCAGCAGTCGGGGGCGGGGGGCGGGTTCAACCTGAACTGGGACGCGGTCTGGACTGTGCGCACCCAGACGGGCGACTACGGGTGGAGCGCCGAATTCCTGATTCCCTTCAAGAACCTGCGCTACGCTCGCGGCGGGGAGCAGTCCTGGGGTTTCAACATGCAGCGGAACATCCGTCGCAAGAAAGAGGTGGCCTACTGGTCGCCGCTGCCGCGGCAGTACAACATCCTGCGGGTCTCGCGCGCGGGCCTGCTCGAGGGGGTGAAGACCCCGGCCCAGCGCAATCTCAAGATCACTCCGTACGTTCTCGGGAGTTCGCAGCGGAACTACCGCACCCAGTCGAAGTTCGATACCGGGGGCGACGTGGGCGGTGATCTGAAATACTCGATCACGCCGTCCCTCACCCTCGACGCCACCGTGAACACCGACTTCGCCCAGGTGGAGGTGGATGACCAGCAGGTGAACCTCGATCGCTTCTCCCTGTTCTTCCCGGAGAAAAGGCCGTTCTTCCTGGAGAACGCCGGTCTCTTCACTGCGGGAAACAGCGGTGAGGTCGACCTGTTCTTCTCACGCCGCATCGGCATCGCCCGCACCGGCGAACAACTGCCCATCGTGGCCGGGGCTCGGCTGTCCGGGAAGGTGAAGGGCTGGAACGTCGGCCTCATCGACATGCAGACGAAGGCCCTCGAGGGCGTGGCTCCCGGCAACAACTTCGCGGTGGCGCGGCTTTCCCGGGAGATGCCGAATCGTTCCGGCTTCGGCGCGCTGTTCGTGAACCGCCAGTCGACCGGCGACATCGTGGTTCCAGGCGTGGCCGACTACAACCGCACCTACGCGGTCGATGGCCGCAAGGGCCTCGGCCGCTACACCCAGATCACGGGCTTCCTGGCCGGGACCTCCTCGCCCCATATCAGCTCGGACGCGCGCGCCTTCGACCTCGCCTTCCTGCGCGAATCACCCCGCTTCGATCTGCGGGCCAAGTACACCGACGTGGGCGAGGGCATGAACCCGGAAGTGGGTTTCCTGCGCCGCACCGGGTTCCGCAAGATCGACGTGTTCGTCTTCAATCGCACGCGGCCCAAGGACTTCATGGGGATCCAGGAACTCCGGCCCCACATCAACTACCGCGGCTACTTCAAGCCCGACGGCTTCTATGAGAGCGGCTTCGCCCACTTCGACAACCACTTCGAGTTCAAGAGCCAGTGGGAAGTCCACACGGGTTTGAACCTCGTTCACGAGGGCCTGCGGACTCCCTTCGCCATCGCCCCCGGCATCAGTGTTCCCGTGGGCGACTACGATCATGCCGAGGCCCAGATCGTCTTCATCTCTCCCCAGGCCAAGCCGCTCAACATCAACGTGACCACCAACGTCGGCGGGTATTACGGAGGACGGCGCCTCGCCATCGCCCCCTCCATCCGCTTCCGCGCGGGTGACAAGCTCTCGGGGAACCTCAACATCAACTACAACCGGGTGACCCTGCCCCAGGGGAAGTTCGAGGCGAACCTGTTCCGCCTGCGGGCCTCCTATTCGTTCTCGCCGCGGGTCTTCGTGCAGTCGTTGATGCAGTACAACCAGCAGGCGAAACTCCTCTCGGGGAACTTCCGCTTCGGCTGGTTGCAGAGCGCGAACGCCGGCATCTTCGTGGTCTACAACGAGGGCCGCGAGCGGGATGGAATCAACGCGGGTCTGCGCGACGACTCAGCCCTCGGCCTCGTGCGCGACCGTAGCCTGGTCATCAAGTTCAGCCGACTCATCGACATCTTCAACTAGTGCCAGGCGTCCTCCGCGCGGGATATTCTGGTCTTTCATTGACGACCTGCCAGTCACCTGCGGCAGAGTCGCCGCTGCCATCCACGACAGTCACGAGGTTCAAGAAATCCATGAAATCCGCTCCCGCAATCCTCACCGTCATCGTGGCCACGCTTTCGATTCCCGCGTTCGCCGACGGCACCATCACCGACGTTCCCGGGATCAAGGTGGGAAGCGTCACCCTGACCGAGAAGCCCACCGGCTGCACCGTGATCCTCGCCGAGGGCGCCATGGGCGCGAACGGGAAACCCGAAGGAGCGACCCCGGGTGTTTCGCAGCGCGGCGGCGCTCCGGGCACGCGCGAGACCGACCTCATGGATCCGGTCAACATGGTCGACAAGGTCAACGCGATCGTGCTTTCGGGCGGCAGCGCCTATGGGCTTGAAGCCGCGTCTGGAACCATGAAGTGGCTCGAGGAGCAGAACATCGGCTGGCCGGTGGGGAACGCGGGGGTGGTGCCGATCGTCGGATCCGCCATCCTTTTTGATCTCCCCTTCGACGGAAAACCCAAGATCCGCCCCGGCGCCGATTGTGGATACAAGGCCGCGGCCGCGGCCAGCGGCAATCCGGTGGCTATGGGCACAGTGGGCGCGGGGGCAGGAGCCACGGTGGGCAAGGCAGGCGGTCCGGGACGTCGACCCATGAAGGGCGGCCTGGGCAGCGCCTCGATCAAGTTGCCGAACGGCCTGGTCGTGGGGGCCATCGTGGCTGTGAACTCGGTGGGAGACATTGTCGATCCCTATACCGGCAAGGTGGTGGCGGGAGCGATCAACCCGGACGACACCTTCGCCGATGTGCGTCTTCTGCTGCGGTCAGGCGGGATCATGCAACCGCGAACGCGCGCGGGCGAGAACACCACCATCGGCCTCGTGGCCACCAACGCGAAGATGACGAAGGCTCAGGTCACCAAGATGGCGCAAATGGCCGACGACGGCTTCTCTCGCGCCATCAATCCGGCGCACACCATGGGTGATGGCGATACGGTCTTCGCTCTCGCCACCGGAAAGTGGGACGGCGAGGCGAACCCCACCTTGATCGGCGCGCTCGCCGCCGAGGCCATGGCCGACGCCCTGTTGGCCGCGGTGCGCGAGGCCACCGCCGCGGGCGGAGTCAAAGCCATCCGCGACTTGAAGCCCCCAGCGGTACGGTAGGGAGCGGAGCCGTCGCCAAGCCCGCGACCGCGACGATTCGCCACCGCTGCTAAGCAGCGGTTCGCGCTTCCTGCACCACCCTCACGTACTCGCGGGCCCTTGCGGAAACCGTGGTGGCGAGGGTGTTCCAGTCCTCCTCCTCTATCGCCTTGTGGTCGATGAGATCGCTCCCCACACCCAGGGCGAACGATCCGGCCTTGATGAAATCCGCGGCGGTCTTGAGGGACACGCCGCCCGTGGGCATAAGCGCGATCTGAGGGAAGGGCGCCTTCAAGGCCTTGATGTAGGAGGCCCCGCCCACCGCCCCGCAGGGGAAGATCTTCACCACGTCGGCGCCTGCCGACCAGGCGGCGACCACCTCGGTGGGAGTCAGCGCCCCGCAGATCATGGGCACGGAATAACGGCGGCAGATCTCGATGGTGGCGAGATTCATCGCGGGACTCACGATGAACTGCGCGCCCGCGAGAATGCAGGCCCGGGCGGTTTCCGGGTCGAGAACGGTTCCAGCCCCCACCACCGCCGACTTCTCTCGTTTTCGCACCGCCTCGATGACGGAGATAGCGCCCGGCACGGTCATGGTGATTTCGAGGAGGGGAATGCCTCCGGCCTCGATGGCGTCGATGACCCGGATGGCCTCGTCCTGTCCCTCGGCCCGGATCACCGGCACCAGGCCGACGCTCGCGATGTGTTGCAGGACTTCACTCTTTTCCATGTTCATGCTCCTTCGTTTGGCGGACGGAAGACGGTGCTAGCGCGAGACGCGGGCGGTCCCGCCCTTCATGACCCGCTCGACTTCCGCCAGGCTCACCATGGTGGTATCGCCGGGCGTGGTCATGGCGAGCGCGCCATGGGCGGCCCCGCATTCGACAGCCCATTGTGGTCCCCGACCGGCCAGGAGTCCATAGATCAGGCCTGAGGCAAACGAATCACCCCCGCCCACGCGGTCGAAGATCTCGAGATTCGGGCGATCCGGGGCCCGGTAGAGCTGGCCATCGGCGTAAACCACGGCGCTCCAGTCATTCACGGTCGCGGTCTTGGCGGTGCGCAGGGTGGTGGCCACGACCTTGAAATTCGGGAACTCCGCGGTGGCTTTTTGCATCATGCGCCGGAAGTTCTCGACTTCGAGCGTGGAGAGACTCTCGTCAAGGCCTTCCACGTGGATGCCCAATGACGCCTGAAAGTCTTCCTCGTTCCCGAGCATCACGTCGACGAAGGGGGCGAGTTCGCGATTGACCTCGCGCGCCCGCTTTTCACCGCCGATGGTCTTCCAGAGCGAGGGGCGATAGTTGAGGTCGTAGGAGACCACCACACCATGTCGCCGCGCCGCCTCCATGGCCTCCCGGGCCACCAGGGGAGTGGTCTCGCTGAGCGCGGCGAAGATGCCTCCGGTGTGAAGCCAGCGCGCGCCGTCCACCGCGAAGATTCTCTCCCAGTCAATGTCACCCGGCTTGAGCTGGGACACCGCGGTATGGCCGCGGTCGGAGCAACCGAGGGCGGCCCGCACCCCGAAACCCCGCTCCGTGAAGTTGAGGCCGTTGCGCGCCTTGCGCCCGACACCGTCGTCGGGCACGAAGCGCAGATAGGTCTGGTCGACACCGCCCTGGTAGATGAGGTCCTGCACCAGGCGGCCCACCGGGTTGTCGACGAGCGCGGTGACCACCGCGGCGTTGAGCCCGAAGCAGCGTTTGAGGCCGCGAGCCACGTTGTACTCGCCGCCACCCTCCCAGACCTCGAAGGTGCGAGTCGTGTGAATGCGCCCCGCTCCCGGGTCGAGACGCAACATCACCTCGCCGAGGGAGACGATGTCGAAGCGACAGGCAGCCCGGTCTTTGATGGTCAGCGTGGTCATGATTCCTTTCAGATCCCCCTCAGAGGCGCAAGCTACCTTGGAAGGTTCAGGCGATTCAACAAGGGTTTGAGGTCGAGAGTCGAATCCACGGCCAGGTCCTTCATGCGCTCCCGCAACCACGCTTCGCGCTCGGCTCCGGTTCCCGGCACGACCACCGCCCTTCGGGTCACCGGTCGTTCAGGATAGCCGCCGACCTGCGACTGCGAGTCGATGATCCGACCCGTGCCCTCGATGACGGTGGTCACGATCCTCCGGTCGACCGGATCACGCTGGGCGGGTCTGGAGCCGGCGCCGCGTAGAACCGAGTCGAGGATGGCCGCGGCCGAAGGCGTTGCTTTGGTGGAAGGCATTCCCGCGAGAGGGGCCTTGAGGGGCCCGAGGCCTGCGTCGAGGAGAGGAAGATCCCCGCCCTTGAAATCGCGGGCGAGGTTGTTCAAGGCCTCCACCTCTGCGCCAGGGTCCACCGAGCGCACCATCAGGCGGCGGGTGCTGTCGGGGCCGGCCAGGGCCACATTGTTCCGGATCACGGCGCGGGCCCCATCGAGGTTTTCACGATTTCCCCGGGCGCCCATTCCGATGGCCGCCGAGCCCCAGTTGTAGATGACGTTCCCCTGGAT
>JAGNNV010000346.1 GCA_017990495.1 Vicinamibacteria bacterium | reverse complement strand
GCGAGGAGTCGTTTCATCGGAGTGACCTCTAGAAGATGAACTGCATCTGGACCCGCAGTTCCTTTTCCGTCTGTTTGGCCAGGTCGTCGCGCAGGGCGCGGAAATCGGCCACCATCTTCAGGTTGTGCTTTAGCACGAAGTAGTTGAGAACCCCGCCCACTTCCTTCTGATTGTTCGAGGGCGTCTTGTCCGACGGGTCGTAGCCCGCGAAACGGGCGGCGATCTCGACCTTGTCCCGCTTGAGGAAGTAGCCGGCCTGGAAGTTGTACCCGTTCGAGTTGAACGTGCCCTGACCCTGGGCGGCGGCCCCGGAGCTGGCCGAGGAGGTTCCGCTCACCGCTTCCGGCTTGCGCTTGCGGTTGTAGAACTCGCCGAAGAGCGAGAAGCCCTTGTACTTGTAGAGGAAGTCGGCGCCCAGGATGGTGGTGTTGAAGTCGGTCAGGTTGGTGGCCCCGGACAAGTCGTTGTTTTCGAATTGCGCGGCGATGGCGAGGAGGGGTTTGTCCCAGGCTTCGAACGCGCTCTCGGAGTAGGCGACCTTGCCGAAGGGCTCGACGCTCACCCGGGCGTTGTACTGCAGCTTGGTGTTGTCGTTGGAGGTGCGGCTCGCGGGGTTGCCGTTGAAGACGCCGGCGAAATACTCGACCTTGTCGTTGCCCACCCGGCCGCTGAACTGCACGCCGATGTCGCGGCCGCGGGTGAACTCGGCGTTCAGCAGCGAGCGGTCAGCGAACTGCAGCTTGCCCGAACTCGTCATCTCCTGCCGCCCGAGGGGAACCTTGAACTGGCCGATGGTGATCTTGAACGAGCCCTTCTTCGAAGCGTCCCAGGTGATGAGCGCGTCTTCAAGAGGGGTCTGGGTGGAGGCGCCCGCTTCGGGGCCGGCCCACGAGAGCTGCAGCTCGTAGGTCAGTTCCTTCTTCCAGAACCAGCCTTCGAGCGAGGTCTTGGCCCGGCGAATGCGGAAAGAGGGCTTCGACTGGCCGGCTGAAGTGGTGCCGGAGAGGCGAACGTTGTTCGGGGGAAACTGGTCGAGGAACCGGAACTGAAGCCG
Organism: Vicinamibacteria bacterium; assembly: GCA_017990495.1. Classification (GTDB taxonomy): domain Bacteria; phylum Acidobacteriota; class Vicinamibacteria; order Fen-336; family JAGNNV01; genus JAGNNV01. Next base: position 2,799 of record JAGNNV010000346.1, on the reverse strand, counting down.
GCTCGACAGCCGGATCTCGGCGTTATTCAGGGTGAGGGTGGTGCCGCCGTTCTCGTGGACGATGGTGAAGCCGGAAGGCGTGGCCTGGTCCGCAGGTTCAGTGGCGGAGGTCGCCTCGCTGGCAGCCACAACCTTGGCTGCGGTCTCGGCAACCTTTGGGGCGGAGCCTTCAGGCAGGGCTGCGGCCGCCAACATCAAAGCGAGGCTGTGGGTGAAATGAAGCATGACTCTCCTCGGGAGATAAGGATCTGCGGGGTTTGGACGCGGACGACGGGTTTGTGTGGGACTATCCTAAACCGCTTTTCGCACCGCGCTTTGCCGATCGATGCTCTTGGCCAGCGAGAAGTCCTTTTCGGACACCCCCGACACATCATGGGTGCTGAGCGAAAGCTTCACCACGCAATAGCGGATGTCGATATCCGGGTGGTGGTTGGCGCTCTCGGCCATGGCCCCCACCGTGTTCACGAATTGCAGGGCCTTCTTGAAGCTCTCGAACTGAAATTCGCAGCGCAGGGCGCCGCGAGAGAAGCGCCAGCCGTGCAGCTCGCCGAGCCCCTTGAGAATCTCCGAGTCCGACAACGCCTTCAGTTTTGCTTTGGCCATAAAGCCGCCTCTCCTAGTTTCCGGTCCGTCGCATTTTCGGGTGTGGGGGTCAGGCGACGGGACCACGGGGCCGGCCTGGTCGCCGACGCCCACGGCGCCTGGCCGGTCGGCGCGCCCCTTCAGGGTGCGGAGCCGGTCCGGCCCCTGCCGGCCGGTCGAAATGCGATTCTTCGGGCTCGCTCGGAAGCGCGGTGCCGTCGACCGCGCGCCAGTGGGCCACCACTTCAGGATCGAGGCCGTGGATCTCGGCCAGCAGCAGGGCTTCCTGGAAGTAGGGCTTGCGGGCGAGGTTCCGTTCGGTATTCGGCGGCAGATCGGTGCGATGCAGCTTGGAGCCGACGGCGGCGAGAAGGCCGAGACGCTCGATGTCACGCCGCGCGAAGGGCAGACTGATGGGGATCTCTCCGTGGGCCACACTCGGGCCGTGCCCGAGGTCGGTCTCTTCGTCGAGTTCCACCATCTCCGCCACCACGTCGGTTTCATCGACCTGGCCTTCGAGCGCTTCTTCCGGGATGGGCTCGTCGGGCTCCCCCTGGAAATCTCGCGGACCGTCGATGTCGACGTAGGGACGTTTTCGCGCGGTGGCGCGCAGCCCGCTGGAAAGCGGTATGCCAAGCGGCGGCAGCAGATGGGCGATGAGAATCGCGTTCGAGAGCGCCGCGTCCGAGCCGGTGCGGTTTCGGTACTCGTCGAGGGTGGACAGGGTGTCGAGCAGCCCGGTTTCACCCTGGTTCAACGCCTTGTGGGCCTCCGGGAAGATGTAGGCCAGCAACCCCGTGGCGTAGAGCTGCTCGAAGGTGGCGCGCGCCGAACCCTGGCGCAGGATCTTGTAGATCTCGTCGAGGATGCGCACGTGGGAACTCTTGACGATCTCCCCGCGGCGGGCCCGAATGGCCTCCTGGGCCTCGCGATCCACCCGGAAGCCGAGGCGGCAGGCGATGGCCACCGCCCGCATCATGCGCACGGGGTCCTCGCGGAAACGTTCGTCAGGGTCGCCGATCACCCGCACCCGCTTGGCCTCGAGGTCTTCGATGCCGCCGGTGTAGTCGATGATCGAGAAGTCGGCGATGTCGTAGAACATCGCGTTGATGGTGAAGTCGCGACGGAAGGCGTCTTGCTCCGGCGTGCCGAAGGTGTTGTCGCGCTTGACGATGGTGTCGCCTTCTTCGGGCTCGGCCTTGCGGCGGAAGGTGGCCACTTCGACAACTTTGTTTCCGAACCGCACGTGGCAAAGACGGAAGCGGCGGCCGATGATGAAGCAGTTGCGGAAGAGCTTCTTCACCTGCTGGGGCGAGGCGTCGGTGCCGATGTCGAAGTCTTTGGGTTTGCGGCCGAGGAGCAGGTCACGCACTCCGCCGCCCACAAGGTACGCCTTGAAACCGGAACTGCGCAGACGGTAGAGGACGCGCAGGGGATCTGGATCGATCTGCTTGCGGGAAAGCGTGTGCTGCGAGCGGGCGAGGATCCTCGGGGGCATGTTCTGGACGGGCGCTCTGGGCTTGATTTTCTGGATTCGAGAGGAGGAAACTCCTCGCGTTCAGGGAGTATATCCGCCGTTGAGCGGCCAGCGACGCCTACTCCCCGAAGGCCGCGCGACGCTGCCGCAACCTCCACAAATGGGGCACCTTATGTGCGCTACCGCACGGAAGACCGGCGGTGGTTGGCTAAGCTCGGGGGGAGTTCCTCCATGCCTTCCCACGAACAGAACAATAACCTCGCCGCCCCGGCCGACGATGTCCAGGGACGCGGGACGGACAAGTTGGGAGGGGCTTCCGTTGTGCCTTCGCATGAACAGAACCACATCCTGGCCGCCTTGCCCAAAGAGGTCCAGGAACGGATGTTCCCCCAGCTCGAACGGGTATCCCTGCCGCTCGGCAAGGTGCTGTACGAGTCCGGAGACGCCCTCAAGCACGTCTATTTCCCCACCGACTCCATCGTGTCGCTTCTTTACGTCATGGAGGACGGGGCTTCGGCCGAAATCTCCGTGGTGGGGAACGAGGGCCTCGTGGGGGTCGCCCTTTTCATGGGCGGAGAAAGCACGCCCAGTCGGGCCATCGTGCAAAGCGGGGGGAGCGCCTACCGCCTGCCGGGGCAGTCGTTGAAGGACGAATTCAACCGGCATGGCCCGCTGCTGGTGCTGATGCTGCGCTACACCCAGTCGTTGCTCACCCAGATGGCCCAAACTGCGGTCTGCAA
>JAGNNV010000345.1 GCA_017990495.1 Vicinamibacteria bacterium | reverse complement strand
GGCGTGTCGATGACGTCCGAGGAGGTGGACGTGATTCCGGGCCGAGTAATAGAAGAGATCGGAGGAGCCCGGACCGATCGTCTGGCTTCCGGCATGGCGGGCTCGAGCGCCGAGCACGACACCGAGACCCAGACCGGCCTGCCTCGCGCGCAGGCACCAGTCGATATCCTCGAAGGAGAAGAAATAGGTCTCGTCCAGCAGGCCGACTCGCTCGAGGGCGCGTCGGTGGAGCATCAGAACCGCGCCCGAGAGCGCCGTGACGGGAACAACTCCCGCTTCGTCCCGAGGGACATTTCCGTTGCCGACAAGTCGTACGCGGCCCCAGCGCAAGTCAACGCTCACGCCCCGCGACTCGACTCGTCCGTCTTGCTCCCGAAGGATCACCGGTCCGACCGCCGCGAGGGAAGGGTCGGCGATGGCGTCCGCGAGGAGTCTCAAGCAATCGGGCTCCAACACAGCATCGCTGTTGAGAAGGAGCAATCGGTCACAGCCCTCGGCCAGGAGCTGCTTCAACCCCGCGTTCATACCTCCGGCGAAGCCGCGGTTCTCCGGGAAGCGAAGGTGATGCTTATCCGAGGGGACGCCCGGTCCGGCCCCGTTCTCGACGATCAGGACGCGGGCGTTCGCGGAGCGTGCCGAGGCCGCGGCTCGGGCCGCGTCGGCGGCCCTACCGAAGTCGAGAACCACAACCCCCACTCGCTCCGGGCTCATCGCGTCACCGTCTGAGCGTAGAGAGCGGCCAGCTCCACGGCGCCCTCGTGCGCAGTTTTCAAAGGCAGCGGGTCGAGCGGACCCGCCAGGAGGCGGCCATCGAGAACGTCCCCCAGAGCTGCACGAAGCGCTTCGACATCTCCGGGAGGCACGAGGACTCCGGCCCCGGGCGGGATGATCTCTGGAACGCCACCGGTCCGGGAGGCGACAACCGGAATTCCGGCGGCCAGGGCCTCGAGGACGGACAGCGGAGAGTTCTCCCACCAGAGCGAAGGCAGGACCAGCACGTCTATAGATGGCCAGACGTGCTCGTGCTGCGATGGAGGAACGGGGCCCAGGAAGCGGACCCGCTCGTCGTTCCGGGCGAGCGTCCGAAGGCGCGCGGTGTAGTCGGGGTCGATGGCCGCGTTGCCGATGATGTCGAGGCTCCAGTCGCGCCTCGACAAGCCCATGAGCGCTTCGATAAGGATGTGCAGACCCTTGTGCGGCGCCACCGTGCCGAGGTAGGCGAAGCGGCGTCGCGGAGCGGCCTCGCGTCTTCGGATCGGACCCGTGATCGCGCCGAGGGGAAGGACGCGAACCCTGTCCTTGGGCGCGCCCCACTCGACCGCGCGATCCATCGCAAATCGCGTGGGCGCGAGGATGGCGGTGGCGGTGGCGATTCGCTCCCTCAGGTGAATGTCCCGTTGGTCGAGCTGCGCCGAGAGTTGTGAAGGCCGAGCCGGGATCGTGTGACGCAGGGCCGAGAGGATTCGGAGTGTCGTCCGCGGCCACACGCGCCGGCAGAGGTGGAGGAGGCGTCCCAGGCCCGCGCGCTGGACGGCCCGCATGGCGCCCCGTTGCAGCGGCGGCGGCAGATATGGGCTGTTGCCAAGGCACGAAGCGCACGTGTCATGGTCCACCGAAAGGCACAGCCCCCCGTCCGCTCGCATGCGCAGACCGTCGCGCGGACAGGACAGCCAGTAGTCGTGGAGGGTCAGAAAGATCGGGAGCCGAAGCGCAGAGGCCGACGCGAAGAGACCGCTCGAGAGGTTGAGGAGATGCTGGGCATGGAGGCAGTCCGGGCGGAAGTCCAGGATGAGTTCGTTCAGGATACGGTCGATCGCGGCATTGCGATAGGTCGCCTCGAGGGTTCCTTCGGCGTGGGTGTTGACGATCTCGACGACGTCCAGGGGGCCGACGCTTCGGCGGCGGACGGAGTACGGTACTCCGGCAAGATCATGGACCGCAGTGACCACTCTCACTGTGTGACCGAGCCCCAGCAGTGCCGTGGCCAGCCGCGCCGTGTAGACCTCGACCCCGGCCACGGAGTCGGGCAGGAAGGCATGCGTCGTCAGGAGGATGCGCATGTCGTGATCGGTTCGATGGGAGGGGCCTTCGAGCGAACCTCGAAGACGTCGACCAACTCGAGGGGCGCGTTCGAAACCGCCCACGGGAGGTAGCCCCAGTGGACGGAGTAATAGCCGGCTTTGGCGTCGAAGTTCATCACACGGATCGGCCACCGGCTGGGGAGCGGGATCTGCTCGACCAGGGCGGATCGCGCCAGAAGCGAGGGCGAGATCTCGTGCATGCCTGCGATGAAAGGCCGCACGACGACGTCTCCCGACTGGGGCGTGTCGTCGGTTGACTTCAGATACGTCCCGCCGGCCTGCGACATGTAATGGCGAAACCCCCACTCGCCCACGAACCACACTTTGCGCTGGGGATACGATTCGCGAATCTGGACGGAGAGGTCACGGTAGCGTCCCGCGTATTCCTCGTCCACGGTCCCGAGGACGAGGCTCAGGGCAAGCCCCTGGGCGACCACGAGTCTTGTCGCCCCCCGGACGCGCGGAAGGCCATCGTCGCGGTCCCAGAAGCGCCTGACCAGGAGGATCCACAGCGGAGGGAGGACGGGAAGCATGTAGCGTGCGGTGCCGAAGGGGAGCAGGAAGAGGGCGCCCCCGATCGAAAGAACCAGCCAGGCCGTCAGAAAAGCTCCATCGCGCTCGGCTGTGCCGACGGGCTGCGTGGCTGTGGGTGTTCGCCACAATGCCTCGACCAGGAGCAAAGCGCCACCGGCGAAGAAGCCGGCCACCGCGATGACTTCGAGGACCGAATACAGGTCCAGCCTCTCGATCCCCGCGGGCCGCACCACGAAGACCATCGCCGCCGCGAGCAGGCTCAAGCCAAACGTGACCAGTCGTCGTCGCAGGCCGGTGACCACGAGCAGGGCCGCGGCCACAAACGATGTGCCTCCGAGGCCACTCAGGTCGCCGAGCGCCTTCTTGAGCAGGCCCGTCCAGTCAAGACTTCCGTCAGCGAAGAAGAGGCGATAGTGACGGGCGCTGGCGACGATGTGCGATTCGCCGTGGACCGCGAAATTCTGGATTGCCCACAGGCTCAGCACTCCAAGAACCCCGAGGAGGGCGGGCCACGCCTTGCGCAGACGGCCCTGTCCAAAGGCATAGGCGCAAAACAGCGGGAGGACGAGGAGAGCTGAATATCTGGTCAGGATTGCGAGTCCGGCCAGGACGCCGGCGACGAGCAACCTACGACCGACGCCGCCGTCGGTTCCGCGAATGAAGATGGCTAGCGCGGCCAGGGAGAGGGCAAGGGCCGGCATGTCCGTCATGAGGCTCTGGGCACTCATCACGAACACCGGCGACGATACGAGAAGGAGGGTGGTCAAAAGCGGAGGCCGGGTGAACCGCCTGGCCAGGTCATACATCGCAAGCGCAGCGCCCAGGGCGAACAGGGCGAAAGCCAGATGAAGGGGCCACTCGCGAAACTCTCCGTATAGCGCAGCCACCAGAGCCATGACGTACGGAACCAGGGGGGGATGGGACATGCTTGCGAAGGTGGAGGGGCATCGTCCGGCCGCTGCGAATACGCGGTAGTCGATGTCCTCGAGGGCCACGGCGCCCGCGAAGGGCCGCCACGGATCTTTCAGGACATTCCCGGCGACCTCAAGGAAGTAGACGTCATCAATGTGCACTGCTTTGGCCGCAAAGGGGAGGGTCGTGAGCGCGACGATGGCGCAGACCATCACGAGGTGTCGCCCGGTCGAGGGTCGTTGAAGGTGGGTCACAGTGGGTGGACCGTCGGAGGTTTCGGGCAACCCAAGGATCATAGGCGCGCCGCCCTTCGGGCGGTGGTGACGCCGCGATG
>JAGNNV010000344.1 GCA_017990495.1 Vicinamibacteria bacterium | reverse complement strand
ACCCCGAACAGCAGGCCCTCGACCAGGCTCATCAGCCCCAGCGCGATCACAAGTCCGACGCCCACTCCGACGCCCGCGAGCTTCAGGCCGTCCTTGATGATCAGCCCCACCACGGCCGCGTCTTCAGCGCCCAGCACCATGCGGATACCGATCTCGCGCGTCCGCTGCGAGGCGGTGAACGCGATCAGGCCGTAAACGCCAAGGGCCGCGAGCGCGAAGGCCACCACGCTGAACGCGCCCACCAGCCAGAGGTTGAATCGACGGCTGCCGAGTGCGGTGTCCAGAGCGCCCTCGGTCGTGCGCATCCGGACCGGCGCCTCCGGATCGAGGTCGCGGGCGATCTTCCTGACGCTTTCGCTGAGGCTTGAAGGGGCGGGGCCGTAAACAACCAGCGAGAACCGGTTCACCGGCCGCTGACGCGCCGCCGCGTACAACGTCGGCTGGGGCAGGGCTTCGGGCGACATTTCGCGAACGTCCTTCACCACGCCCACCACGCGGATGCCGCGGAAGTCGCCGTCCATGTTGCCGAACTGCACGTAGCGGCCCAGCGGATCGCGGTCGGGCCAGCGCGCTTTCGCCAGCGACTCGCTGATCACCGCGACGTGGGGTGCGTCGGGTCCGTCCTGTTCCCCGATGAGTCGGCCGCGGACGAGGGGAATCCTCATGGCCTCGAAGTAGCCCGGGCTGGCGAGGCGATACCCGGCGATGGTCGAGCGCGCGTCGCGCTCTTCGGCGCTCATGGCGTTGATCGGATCCCACGAGGTGAACTCGTCGGGCCGCGACATCTCGACGAGTGTTCCGTTCGCATAGAAGCCCCCGCCCAGCGGGAAGTCGTTGATGAACGCGGCGGCGGTGACGCCTGGAAGCGAGCGCACCCGTTCGACCAATGTGTCCTGGAACCGTACCAGGCGCGCGCGATCGCCCGCTATCTCGGGGAGAGTGACATCGGCGATGAGGGCGTTGTCGAGCCGGAACCCGGGATCCACAGCGAGGACAGAGCGCAGACTCTTGGCGAGAAGGCCCGCGCCGACGAGAAGCACCATCGTCAGAGCCAGCTCGGCTACGATCAGACCCTGCCGCACCCGCATCTGTTTCCGCGAGCCTGTTCCTCCACGTGAGGTCTCGGTCAGCGTCGGCGCGAGTGGGACATTGCGGTTGCCCGCCACGGTCATCACACTGAGAACCAGCGCGATCCCGGCCGAAGCCGCAAGGGCGAGAAGCACCCCAAGCCAGTTGACGACTACGGTGTCGAGGCGGGGCGCGCTTGATGGGCCAAGCGCTGCGAACAGCCGCACCGCGACCACAGCGATGCTGATGCCGAGGACTCCGCCGGTGACGCAGAGCACAAGTGCTTCCGCCAGAGCCTGGCGGCGGAGACGTCCGACGGTGGCGCCCAGGCTCAACTGCACCGCGAATTCCCGCCGTCGCGAGGCCGCTCGCGCCAGCATCAGGTTCGAGACATTCGCGGCCGCTACCGCGAGCAGCAGCAGCGCCGCGGCGAACAGCATGTTCAGGGCCTGACGGGAGGCCCCGGTGGCCGCTTCCAGAATCGGGATCGCGGTGGCATCGAACATCCACGTCCGATCCTGGTGCCGGCTCTTGAGAGTTCGCGACAGGGCGCTGATATCCGCCTGCGCTTCGCGCAGACTCACGCCGTCCTTCAGCCTCGCCACCGCGTGGAAGTTGTGGGCGGTGCGCGAGGTCTGGGCGGGATACTGCTCCCGGGGCTCCCAGATGCTGATGCCGCCCGGATAGTCGAAGCCTGGGGGCATCACGCCCACGATGGTGTAGACGTCCGCGCCCACTTTCAGCGTATCCGCGTTCGTCGGCGCCCGCAGCCCCTCGGGCCGCATCCGCTTCCAGAGAGAGGCCGAGACCACCGCCACCCGGGGCGCTCCCTCTCGCAGTTCGTCTTCGAGGAACGTTCGCCCGGCTGCGGGCTTGACCCCCATGATGTCGAAGAAGTCGCGGGATACGGTGCTCAGCAGCGCGATCATCGGCTCGTTGATTCCCGATATCGCCGCCTCGCCGCGGGTGATCTCCGCCATGGCGGAGAAGCTGCGCGTGCCCTGCTGCCAGTCCAGGAAGTTCGGTTCCGACACGCTGTTTCGTCTGCCCTGTTCGTTCAGTTGATACAGCCGCACGATGCGGTCGGACTCCGGGTAGGAGAGCGGCCGCAGCAGCACGCCGTCATAGACGCTGAACATCGACGCGGCGGCGCCGATGCCCAGGCCGAAGGTGAGGATCACGGCCACCGCGTAGGACGGCGTCCGCATGAGGGTGCGCGCGGCGATGCGAAGGTCGCGGATCAAGTCGGAGGCCCAGGCGAAGCGGAACTCGTCGCGGGTGTACTCGCGAGCGCTTTCGACTCCGCCGAACTTCAGATGGGCCGCGCGCCGGGCCTCCTCGGGCGTCATTCCCGCGCGGACGTGTTTGTCGATCTGCTGTTCCAGGTGGAACCGGATCTCTTCGTCGAGGCGCTGGTTGAGATCCTCGGGGCGTTCGTTCTGGGGGCGGTTGGGAGAGCTCATCGGCCGGGTCCTTCCTATTCGGTGCGCAACGCTTCAGTGGGGGCGATCAAGGCGGCGCGACGCGCCGGAAGCCAGGTGGCGAGGGCCGAAACCGCGGCCAGGATCAAGGTGGTGGCGGCGAAAGCCGACGGGTCCGCCGAGGCGACCTCCGGAAAGGCGTTCGACAGGATCCGGCCCAGCGCGAGCGCGCCGGCGGCGCCTATGGCCAAACCGGCGGCGAGGGGAGGGCACGCCTGCCTCAGGATCATGCCGACGACGTTGGCCGAACTCGCTCCCAATGCCATGCGCAGGCCGATCTCGGGGGTTCGCATCGAAACGACAAACGAGACGACGCCGAAGATCCCGATGGCCGAGAGAAGAAGAGCGATCGAACCGAACGCGCCAACGAAGGCCACCATCGCGCGGAACCCGGCGATCGCCCGCTCCTTGACCTCGTCGAGGGTGCGCATCGCCCACACCGGCTGATTGGGATCGATGGCGAGAACGGCCGCGCGCAACGAGGGCGCCATCCCGACGGCATCAGCGCGCGTCTTCGCCACGAGGAACATCGTGCCCATGGGGGCCTGGGTGAACGGAACGTAGGTCTCGGGGCGCGGCGACTGATTCAGGTCGTGACGCAGATCCGCCACGACACCCACGATCTCGCGCCAGGGGTTGCTTTCGATGGAACCCGGGAAGCGAACGCGCCGGCCCACCGGGTTTTCCCCCGCGAAGAAGCGCCGCGCGAAGGTGTCGTTGACGATCAGGACACGGACGCTCTGCGCGGTGTCCGAGTCAACGAAGGACCGCCCCTGAACCATCCGGGCGCCCATGGCTTCGAAGTAGCCCGACGAGGCCACGCGGTAGTCGGCTTCGGGTGGACGTTCGCTCTCGGGCCGGCCTTCAAACAACACGCCGTCGGTGGCATTGCCGGGCGCGAGCGGGACGTGGCTGACGAGGCCCGCCTGGATAACGCCAGGGACGCTCACGGCTCGGCTGAGCAACGTTGAAAAGAATCCAGCCTGGGCGCTGTCGTCGCCGTACCGTGCGTAAGGCAGAGTGACCCCCATGGTGAGAACGTTGGCGGCGTCGAAGCCCGTGTCCAGCGAGGCCAGGCGCGCGAACGCCTTCATCGTGAATCCCGCTCCGCCCAGGAGAGTGAGGGCGAGCGCGACCTCCGCCGCGACCAGGGAGTTCCTCATTCGGTGTCCGCTCGATCCGCCGAGGGTTCGCGTGGCCGATCCCAGAGACGCAGCGATGTCGACCTGCGACGTGCGCAGCGCCGGGATGAGACCGAACACAAGGCCGGTGGCGAGGGAGACGGCCAGGGCGAAGGCCAGGACACGGGCGTCGATGG
>JAGNNV010000343.1 GCA_017990495.1 Vicinamibacteria bacterium | reverse complement strand
CCCTCGAGTGGCGGGGTCCTGGCGGGAGATGCGGACACGGGAACGAGACTGTGAGACCGCATTCAGGCTGGAGACGACGATCCCTGACTGATTCTCGATGGCCGCGAAGAGCGAGGCCTCATAGGGCACCTCGATGATGGCGAATGCGTCACCCTGCCGCGCCACCGCGCGAAGGAACATGGTCTCACCGTCGCGGACCAGGCCGGCGAACCGATCGCCCTCAACCCATTTCGGAACCACCCGCGGCGCTTGGCCTCGGCTCACCAGCACCGCGCCTCCGCGCGCCACGGTCCACGCCGCGGTCGAGTAACGGGTGAGAGTGGTAGCGAAGGCTGCGTCGAGGTCGGCGCGCGAGGCCGTCCCGGAACCGGCCACGCTGAGGGCGGTGGTGGCCACGGCCTCGAGGGTGGCCTCGTGGCGATCGAACTCGTTGGCCACCAGCCGGGTGGAGAAGGCCATGAACAGGATCATCCAGGAGGTCACGATGAAAAGAACCCCGAGGACCAAAGGCACCAGGGCGGTGAGCACATAGGCCATCAGCAGCTTGGCCCGCACCCGGTAGAAGAGGGCCCGGACCACGCGGACCGTCGGCTTGCGGCCGTAGATGATGAGGAGCACGACGAGGACCGTCTTCCACGGGAGGGGAATGCTGATGGCGAGGTTCGCCTCGATCACGCCGCACAGGAAAGCGGCGACCATCACCCGGCCGCCCCAGGTGTTCTTGAAGAAGGCGAAGAGACGCCGCCAGGCCGGCATCTCCGTGCGCACCGAACCGGTCCCCGGCAGCAGGTAGTTCGGGCGCACGAGGCGCGAGGTGACGGAGCCCGCGTCCGGACGCGGACGCGAGATCTCCCCCGTCTTCAGCTTTGGCGCGAGGCTCACGGAACGATGTTATTCGCTCTTAATGTCCCAAGGGTGGTCGCTTGGCCCAAGGCCAGGCTGCGCGCTCGACTGCTTCGCAGCACGGAACACCCTCAGCGACCGGCTGCCATCACGGCTGGGTCAACGTCGGGATGCGGCCCGCCGTCCACGGCGCGCCCGCCGCCTCGGCGTCGCGCTCGATCGCGGGGATGTCGGTTTCGACCAGACCCTTGAGCTTCGCGAGTTCCTCAGCGAAGAGTGTCTTGGCGATCTCGACCTGGCGACGATGAGTGCCGGTGGCCGGGGCCAGGGTGCGCGATTGCTCGAAGCCGATGAAGTTGACCCGGTCGCTGATCGAGTCGGCGGTGGCTTCACTACGCCGCGCGATCGCGGTGTCGCCGCGCAGGGCGATGAGAATCGCGCCCAGACGCTTCTCGATGGCTCGCACGGAGTCGTGCAGAGCCCGGGGTGCTTTGGGAGCACCATCGAGGGCGCGCTTCAGCTGATCGAGCCTTGCGCTGGTGGCGTTCGCGGTTTCGATCGCTCCTGCCACCGACCGGCGGAGCGACTGATAGACCACCTGGAACTCGCCGCGGGCCTTGTGATCGGCCGCGGTCAGCGGGCTGTTCGGGTCGGCGAAGACCTTGAAGCTCACCGGGCCACCGAGTGGCGTCACCACACCGCCCACGCGTTGGGCCATGCTCACGCTGTACGCGCCGGGAATGGCGTAGGGACCGCTCTGGTTGCCGAAGAAGTCGTCGTCGTCATCTCCTGGACGCGGCGTGCGCGGCAGGGTATGCAGCGGCAGCCGAAGGTCCCAGGCCACGCGCTGGAAGCCGGCGGTGGCGGGGCCGGTGATGGTGCGAAGGGGCGTCCCCGACTCATCGGCGATGATGAGAAGGATGGCGGGCGCCTCTTCCTCGGCCTCGGTGCGCAGAGCGTCGAACGACGGGTATTCGATGGTCTTCCCCGCTTTCTCCGCGGCCTTCTCGGCGTCGACGCGCTTTTGCTTGAGCGTCTTGAGCGCATCCTTCAGGTGATAGGTGATGACCGCGCCGTAGGGCGGGTTCTCCGCCATGTAGAGCATCTCGCCCTGGAACGACTTGCCCCGGCCGCCGTACTTCTGGGTCGGCACGTAAAGCATGGCGTCGCGAGCGCCCACGAGTGTCGCGGGCTGCTGCGTCATCTCGAGCGTGGTCGCGCGCAGAGGGCTGTAGTCATCAAGGACGTAGATGCCGCGGCCGAAAGTGCCGAGCACCAGATCGTTGTGACGCTTCTGGATGGCGATCTCGCGCACCGCGATGGTGGGCAGGCCGGCGACCTTCATCCACTTCTGACCACCGTCCTTGCTGAAGTACGCGGCGAACTCGGTGCCGGTGAACAGCAGATTCGGATCGACGTGATCCTCGGCGATGGCGTAGGTTGAACCGCGCTTGGGCAGATCGCCGACGATGGAGGTCCAGGTGCGGCCCGCGTCCGTGGTCTTGAAGAGGTAGGGCGCGAAGTCGCCGTTCTGGTGATTCTCGAAGGCGATGTAGGCGGTATTGGCGTCGTGCTGCGAGGCGCGAATGCGCGCGACGTAGGCATCCTTCGGCACGCCCTGGAAGGACTCGATTTTCCGCCACGTGGCGCCGCCATCCTCGCTCACCTGCACCAGGCCGTCATCCGCGCCCACGTAGAGAAGGCCTTCCTTCTTCGGCGACTCGGCGATGGCCGAGAGATTCCCGTAGAGCGCGGTGGACGTGTTCTTCGCCACCGCGTCCGGCCCCCACAACTTGCCCATGATCGGCGTCTGGTTGCGGTCGATCTGACGAGTCAGGTCACCGGAGATGGCCTTCCAGGTGTTCCCGCGGTCGGCGGTTCGATAGAGGCGCTGGGAGCCCATGTAGAGCCGGGTCGAGGAGTGCGGCGAGATGATGAAGGGCGCGTCCCAGTTCCAGCGTGAGGGTGGTTCGCCGTGCTCCGTCTTGGGCTGGATACCCTGTCGCTCGTCGGTGCGCTTGTCGTAGCGCACGATCACGCCGTGCTGAAGTTCGGCGTAGACGATGTTGGGATCGGTGGGATCGACATGCGATACAAAGCCGTCACCACCATTCGTCACGAACCAGTCCTCGTTCATGATGCCGTGATCGGAGCGGGTGCGCGAGGGGCCGCCGAGCGAGTAGTTGTCCTGAGTGCCGCCGTAGACGTTGTAGAAGGGCTGCGCGTCGTCGACGTCGATGTCGTAGAACTGGGTCAGGGGCAGGTTCTCGAAGAACACCCAGGTGACACCCGCGTCCATGCTGCGATAAAGGCCGCCGTCGTTGCCGATGAGCATGTGATCGGTGTTTGAAGGGTCGACCCAGAGAATGTGGTGATCGACGTGGATGTTCCGCTGGGCGAAGGGCCGCAGGGTTTTGCCCCCGTCATCCGACACCTGGGGATAGACGTCGGGCACGTATACGCGCTGCGGATTCACAGGGTCGGCGAAGATGTCGCCGTAGTACATCGAGCCCTGGTTGTAGTCGGACCGCTTCTCCCAGGTAACGCCGTTGTCGGAGCTGCGATAGATGCCGCCTTTCCGATTGGCCGCCTCGACGTTGGCATAGACGAAGTACGGCTCGACCGGCGTGATGGCGAGGCCGATGCGGCCTAGTTCCTCGCTCGGGAGCCCGGTGTTGACCTTGGACCAGGTCTTCCCTCCGTCGGTGCTGCGATGGATGGCGCTTTCCGGACCGCCATTGATGAAGGTGGCGAAGCTCCGGCGGCGCTGATACGAGGTGGCGATCACCACATCGGGGTCGCGCGGATCGAGGACCACGTCGCTCACGCCCGTGTTCTCGCTGATCTTCAGCACCTGTTCCCAGGTCTTCCCGCCATCGCTGGTCTTGAACAGGCCGCGATCGCCGCCCGCGCTCCACACCGGGCCCTGGGCCGCGACGTAGACGATGTCGGAGTTGTCGGGATTCACCACGATGCGGCCGATGTGTTCGGAGTTCTTGAGGCCGACGTTCTTCCACGACTTGCCGGC
>JAGNNV010000342.1 GCA_017990495.1 Vicinamibacteria bacterium | reverse complement strand
AAGCGGGCGCCATCCGCGGAAACCGATGTCGCGGTCAGGCAGCATCCGTCCACCGCTACCGAACCTCCCACGGCGAGGTCATCGAGGACCCGCGTCGCCCTGAGCGCCAGCCGATAGATATCCTGGTCCTGCTCGCAGGAGACCACGTGGCCGACCTCTTCGACGATTCCCGTGAACATGGGCTAACTCCTTCCTTTGCGTGACACAGCCTCGGCCCGCCGCTCGTAGACCTCAACCTCCAGAGCCCCTGCGCCCGCAAGACCATAGTGAAGAGTGGCCGAGGATGAGACGGCGGCACGCTTGAGCCTCACCGCTTCGGTCAGACTCTTCGGGTTGGGGCCACCCACCACGGCCCGGCTCCCGCGGCCGCCGAGGATCAGGGGAGCACGGAAGATCACCATCTCGTCGAATCGGCGCTCGCGCACGAACGACCCGTGCACCTCGGCTCCGCCTTCGACCATCAATGAGCGGAGCCCCCGATCGAACAAAGCGCTCAACGCCGCATCGAGCGAAACCCGCCCGCCGCGACTCCCCACGAGCAGAACACTCACGCCCCTCGCCTCGAGTCCACGGCGTCGCACTTCGCCTTCCGACGTGCCCACCACAATCAGCGGGTGCGCGAGCGCGGTCTTGACCAGCCGCGAGGAGAGCGGGAGCCGCAGGTGGGAATCGAGGACCACTCTCGTATAGGGGCGCTTCGTCGCGGGTTCGGGGAGCAGCATCGGATCGTCCAGCAGGGCGGTTTCGAAACCGACGAGAACGCCGTCAAAGAGCCGGCGCAACCGACGCGACGCCTGGCGCTGCGGTTTCGAGGTGATCCATTGCGACTCGCCGGAGGCGGTGGCGATGCGCCCGTCCAGGGTCATTCCCGCCTTGAGGGTCACGAAAGGCCACCCCCGCTTCATGGCCACGTTGAAATGCTGGGTCAGGCGCGCGGCCTCGTCGGCGCAAACGCCCCCGAGCACCTCAAGTCCGGCGGCGCGCAGAAGCCTCACTCCCTGGCCACGCACGCCTGGATTGAAATCTCTGACGCCGTAAACCACCCGGCTCACTCCCGCCTCGATGAGGCGGGGGGCGCAGGGCGGAGTGCGCTTCCCAGGGTTGGGTGCGCAGGGCTCGAGGGTAACGTAGGCGGTGGCGCCTCGTGCTTTGATGCCCGCCGCCTTCAAGGCCACGGCTTCGGCATGCGCCGAGCCCGCCCGTGCATGAAAGCCCTCACCCACCACTTTCCCTCCCCGCACCAGCACACACCCCACCGCGGGGTTTGGGTGGGTCTCGCCGAGTCCGCGCTCGGCAAGGGCCAGGGCCCGGCGCATGAAGCGAAGATCGGCGGGGGAGGTGTCCACGGTCAGTCGAGCAGGCTCTGAGCGAAGGAGGCGGCGTCGAAGGGCACGAGATCGTCGAGGCCCTCCCCAAGGCCCACGAAACGAATGGGAACCTTGAGGGCAGAGACGATGGCCACCGCGATGCCGCCTTTGGCGGTGCCGTCGAGTTTGGTCAGCACCAGGCCGGTCAAGGGGATGGCGCGGGCGAACTCCTGGGCCTGGGCGAGGCCGTTCGAACCGGTGGTGGCGTCGAGGACGAGCAGGGTTTCGTGGGGCGCGCCGTCCGCCTCCCGCGCGGCGATGCGGCCCATCTTGGCAAGTTCCGCCATGAGGTGAACCTTGTTCTGCAGGCGCCCGGCGGTATCGACGAGAACACGACGTGTCCCCGCCGCCCTGGCCTTGCGAAGGCCGTCGGTCACCACCGAGGCCGGATCCTGGCCCTCGCGCGACTCGTGGAAGGAAGCGCCCGCGCGATCGGCCCAGGTCTTGAGCTGACCCACCGCGGCGGCGCGGAAGGTGTCGGCGGCCACGATCAACGTGCTCTCCCCCGCGGCCCGGTAACGGCTCGCCATCTTGCCGATGGTGGTGGTCTTCCCCACTCCGTTCACACCCACCACGAAGATCACGTGGGGCGTTCCCTGCTTCACCTGCGGTCCGGGAATGTCGAGGATCGCGCGCACCTTCGACTTGAGGGTCTCCCGGATCAGGGCGGGATCAGATCCGCCGGTCAGGTCGCGCCTGATAGCCACGAGTATTTCGCCGGCCGCTGCGGGGCCGAAGTCGGCGGCCACCAGCCTCTCCTCGAGGGTATCGAGGGTCGCCGTGTCCAGTTTGGCGAGGCCCCGGACGAGATCCGAAACGTCGGTGTTGAGAACCGCGCGGGTGCGCGACAGACCTTGCTTGAACTGCTCGAGAAGCCCCATGGGCGTCAGTCTATTTCCTGCGGCGGCAAAGGCCGCGCCTTGTGTATTACCGGGGGAAGGCGGCCAGCCGCGCGGTCGCCGCGCGTCCACCAGGGCCGAGAGGGTCCTTGCGGGCCACCTTCTCGAAGAGAGCGCGGGCGTCCTGGAAGCGACCCACCCGCAGATAGGCATCGCCCAGAGCCAGTTGCAGCGCGGTGTTCTCTCCGGTTTCCTTGAGGCCGGTCTCGAGTTGAAGGATGGCGGCCTCGGCCTGCCCGGTGTTCATCAGTACGTCGCCGATGCTGGCATAGGCCGCGGCGAAGCTCTTGTTGCGATTCAGCGCCGCCTGGAACCAGGTAAGAGCCTCGTTGAATTCCTTCTCCTCGAAGAAAGCCTGGCCGAGGTTCCACGCCGTCACCTCCGGAGTCGGGCACTGGGGATCGGCGAAGGCCCGCGCGAGCTCCGCCTTGCCTTCGGTGCGCTTGCCCAGCCGCAACAGGGCGATGCCGAGATCGTTCCTCACATCCACGTAGTCAGGGTTCAGGGTGAGGGCCTTCTGCGCCGCTTCGGCTGCCTTCTTGAAATTGTTATTGCGGCACCCGTTGTCGTCGGGCCGGCACTTGTCCGCGAGCTGGGAATAAGTGATGCCGAGGCCCTTGAGGTAGAAACCGTTCTGCGGGTCTTTCTTGAGGGCCTCCTGGATCTCGGAGAGGGCCCGTTCGGGAAAGCCGTCCCTGAGCATTCGAACCCCGGTGTTGAAGCGAATCTCCGCTTCGGGATCCTGGTTGAGGACCAGGGCAGAGGCGAGGCCGGGGGTGGCCAGCACGAGGACAAGCAGGGCGGTGAGCCCGATCCATTTTTTCAGCATGAGACTCCTTTTGTGACGGATGCGACCTCAGCCGCGCAAGCTTCGGGTCACGGCGCTCAGGAGGCGCTCTTGAGCGAGGGGCCGTCGCGGCGGGCCGCCACCGAGGCGACCCGGGCCTTGGCGCTCGTGAGATCTCCTGAAGCCACGGCGCGCACCATGGCCTCGACACATTGTGAATCAAACTTCTTGCCTGCGAGAAACTGCAGACGGGCCACCGCCGCGTCAAACGTCATGGCCTTCGAGTAAGGACGGTCGGTGGTCATGGCGTCGAAGGCGTCGGCCACGCTCACCATCCGGCCGAGCAGGGGGATCTCGTCGCCCTTCAGGCCGTCGGGGTAGCCGCTTCCGTCGACGTTCTCGTGATGCATGAGGCCGGGCCCGGCCAGGGCCTTGAGCTTGGGCACCGCTTCGAGGATCTGCGCGCCCTTGGTGGGGTGCTGCTTCATGATCTCGTACTCATCGTCGGTCAGGGCCGCGGGCTTGCGGAGGATCCGGTCCTCGATGCCGATCTTCCCGACGTCATGGATCAAGCCGGCGAGGTGCACATTCTCGATCTCGGCCTCCGAGAAGCCGAGTTCGCGGGCCACGATGGTGGTGTAGTAGGCGACGCGCTCGGAGTGACCGCGGGTGTAGGGGTCCTTCGCGTCAATGGCATTGGCCAGCATGCGGATGGTGCCGACGAACAGTTCGCGATTGGTATCGGCGGCCTCGCGGATCTCCTCGACCGCCCCCTCGATGCGCTCGCCCATGACGTTGAATGAGTCGGCCAGGACACCGACCT
>JAGNNV010000074.1:7073-14541 GCA_017990495.1 Vicinamibacteria bacterium | reverse complement strand
CCTTCTGGCCCCACCGCAGGAATTCGTAACGCTCGTTGTTGCGCTCGAACTCGAGCTTCGAGTTCTGGGCGAGGGCATCCTTCGTTCCGTAAGCGTCGACCTGGACCGAGTGATCGACCACGAGATCTACGGGCACAAGCGGATTCACCTTGCGCGGGTCGTGGCCGAGACGCTTCACCGCCGCGCGCATCGAGGCCAGGTCGACCACCGCGGGCACCCCGGTGAAGTCCTGGAGGATCACGCGGGCGGGCATGAAGGGAACCTCGACATCCTTCGGCGCCTTGGCGTTCCAGGCGGCGAGGTTCTTCACATCCGCTTCGTGGACCAGTTCGCCGTCGACGGAGCGGAGAATGGCTTCGAGAACCACCCGGATCGAAAACGGAAGGGTCTCAAGGTTCGGGGCCACCCCGGCCTTCTTGAGCGCGTCCAGCCGATAGATCGAATAGCTGCCGCCCTGAGTCTGCAGTTTGGCCCGGGAACCGAAAGAATCCTTCTTCATTCCGGCATTTTACTTGCCCAAGGCGCCCGACCGGCGAGGCGCCGAAAGGTACTCCTACCGCACGGAAAGAGGATCGCCGGTTGCGTGATCCTTGATCTGGAAGCGGAGGAACTCGTGGATGGCGGCGAGCGCCTCCTTGTTGCTGGTGGAGATCACCACCCGTCCCCCGGTGGCCGAAGCCTCGTACGTGTACTTGATGTCGGCCTTCAGCTTCGTCATGGTAGCGGTTCCGGGGGGCATGACGCTGTGCACCAGCATCGGGGTGTTGAAATCTCCGTCCGCGAACATCCTGGCGATGTGCCCGAGGTGGTTCTGAATCTGATCGCGGCTCTCTTTGTCGGCCTTCGATTTGGCGTCGACCTGGATGGCTCCGCCCTGGGTCTGAAGGATGAAGTGGTGAGTGGTCTTCTGGTGTGAGAAGCCCATGGCCTTGTCGCCGTTCTCGTTGACCTGGTGCTGGTGTTCGTCGGACGCGGCTTTCGCCCCCCCTTGGGGCGGTTTCGCGCCGGCCCCGGTTTCCTGCGAGGGGATGAGGGCGAGGCTCAGGAAGAGCGCGACGGTGTTCATGGTGTTTCTCCTTGTTGGTTGACGAGTTCTCGAAGAGCCCTCGTCATGTCCTGCATTATCGGTCCTGGGACCCGCTCCCGACCAGGCGAAAGCGCCCACATTGTAGAAACCGCCGGGACCGCGCCGTCCCTCAGGCCCAAGCGCGCCTGCTCTTCTGAAACTGGTTGAGTCCGTGCCCCTCCCGAGAACCGCGGGCCTTGTGGCCCAGGGCGCTTCGAGTGTTTCGGCGTGGCCGACATATTGCTATTGGCAGGGTTGGGATCCGCGTACCCAGCGGCCTCCCCGAACGGCCTGAAGGAGGAACTCTTGTCCCCCGCAACGATGTCGAAGATCCGATCCGCCTTGGTGCCCAGGTCTTGTTCTCACGGCCATCCTGTTTTCGGAGGTGAGCGCCCGTTGCACCCCTTGAGCGGTCGCGTGCTCATCCGCGATGTTCGGAGAGACGCCACATGAAGTTCGGGTGCTCAGGGAAGTCCGCTCGGGCCTGGGGCATGAACCACCCTCTTGCGGGGATCGTGCTTAGCTGCGGCCTTGCCCTGGCTCGGGAAGCCGGCGCCCGTCCGGGGGGGACGCCCTCCAGCGTTTTGAAGAGACCGGTCCAGCCGTGACCCGCACCGGATCGTGGTCGACGAACTCCCTCTCCGCAAACAGCGCTGGAACTGCGATCCTCACCATGGATGCGGGAGCGCGCGCGGTCTTCGCCTTCTCCGGAGTGTCCGTGACCTGGGTGGGCTATCGCGACGAGTGGTGCGGGCTCGCCGATGTGTTTCTTGACGGCGTGTTCCAGGCAACCGTGGACACCTACGCGGCCCCGGCTCGCCCCCAGGCGCCCCTGTACGCCGTGAGCGGTCTGAGCGAGGGGAGTCACACTCTGACGATTGAGGCCAGGGGAACCCACGGATCCGAATCGTCTGGTTCGTGGGTTTGGGTAGATGCGTTTGTGGTATCGGGACCGGTTCCCTTCTCGTCGGCCCATTCCTCCGAAGCGCGGCCGTCCCGCCTCGCCAGATCGCCCGCGGGTATTCACCCGGGATCCGCGCAGAACGCCTCTGAATTCCGCGCGCCGCGTGGCGAAACCGCGCGGTTCATCGACGAGGAGGATCCTTCGGTCACGTGGATCGGATCATGGTCGATCAACCGGCTTCCCGCGCACCGCGGGCACAGTGCCCGACTCTCGATGGAGAGCGCTGCCCGAGTCGACATCGCGTTCACGGGAACGGGAGTCCGGATCTTCGGATACCGAGACGAGTGGTCCGGAATCGCCGAGGTATTCGTGGACGGAACGCTTCGGGACACGGTCGACACATACTCGAACCCCGCTCGTGCGCAGGCCGAAATCTATGGGATCGAAGGCCTTCAGGATGGCCCCCACACCCTCACGATGAGGCCCGCCGGCCGCCGCGGGCCGAGTTCGAGCGGAGCCTGGATCTGGGTGGACACGTTTGCGATCCTCGGGCGAGCTTCGAAGAGTGAGCGGG
Organism: Vicinamibacteria bacterium; assembly: GCA_017990495.1. Lineage (GTDB taxonomy): Bacteria > Acidobacteriota > Vicinamibacteria > Fen-336 > JAGNNV01 > JAGNNV01. The sequence goes on along the minus strand of JAGNNV010000074.1, from coordinate 11,997 downwards.
AACGATGAAGGTGATGATCCGCGTTCTTTCGCGTCGGGTGCTCCCGGCCGTGATCTTCGCCCTGGTGGCTTCAAGCGCTTTCGCGACCGGGGACACCGTTCGTCTGCCCGTTCTGTACGACACCTTCGTCCCTCCGCCCCTTGGCCACAGCTATACCGACCCCGCCTTCGGCGTCGCCATCAAGCGGCTGTCCGATGCCGTGAACACGCCCAACCAGGCGGGCTCCGGCAACCTGCTCTGGGTCGGCACGGAGTACCCGACGGCGTCTCCCTTCAACAGCGACAACAGCTGGCTGATCCTTCAGCATCAGAGTTACTTCGGGCTCTATGACGGCGACGGCGCCTATGTTCGAGATCTTCCTTTCGCGGTGAACGCCGCTACCGAGCCACGCTGGTCGCGGACGGATGCCGACGCCCTCTTCTACGTGACCGCCAACCGTTTGATGAAGCTCGATGTCTCCGCTGGGACCTCTTCAATCATCCGAACCTTCAGCGAGTATTCGGCGATCCGCGGTCGCGGCGAGTCGGAGATCAGTCTGGACGGCGATCACTTCGTGTTCGCGGGAGACGAACCGGGCGGCCTGGTCAATCGCTATGTCTTCGTGTACCAGATCAGCACCGACACGAAGGGGGCGGTCCTCGACACATTCGGCCACTCCTTCAATCAGCTTTACCTCGCTTCCGACAACAGCGTGGCCCTTGGATGGCTCGCCCGCGGGACGACCCGCTTCACCGGCGTCGAACTCTTCGATCAGAACATGAGATTTCAGCGTCAACTCACCCATGCCATTGGCCATATGCACCTGACAAGGGACGCTAACCTCGACGACGTTCTGATCTGGACGAACTCGAACGATCCTCTCCCGATCCCGAACTGTCAGAACGGCATCGTCAAGATCAAGCTATCGAACGCTCATCAGACCTGCCTGCTCCCGCTCGACTGGAGTCTTGCGGTGCATATCACCGCGGGCGACGGCGACGGCTGGGTATTCCTGGAAACCTACGATCCCACCGATCCCCCGGCCACAGGCGCATCGTGGAGGGTGTACACGAACGAGATTCTCCGGTTGAAACTCGACGGTTCGGAGGTTCGGCGGCTGGCACATCACCGGAGCCGCCAGACCAGTGCCTATGAATACCAGCCGCGGGCGACGGTAAGTCGTGACGGCAGCCGGCTCCTCTATTCGAGCACCTACAACCTGCAGGGAACGAGCGGCTATGCCTACGGGTATACCGACGCCTATCTCCTCGCGGTTCCCGCCTTGGTGCCACCCGGCGTTTCGATCGGCGAGGCAAGCGTGGTCGAGGGCGGCAGCGGTCCGCGCAACCTCACCTTCACGGTGAATCTGTCGCACCCGAGCGACCTGCCCATTGTCGTATCGTGGGCATCCGCCGACGGCACGGCCATGGCTCCCATCGACTACCTGTCGACCGCGGGAACCGTCACGTTTATCCCCGGGGATGTGGCGAAGACGCTCACCGTGACTGTGAACGGCGACGGCGACGCCGAGGCCGACGAGAGCGTCGGGATAGGCATCTCCGGGGTCACGAACGCCGTGCTGGACGATGGATTCGCAACCGGAACGATCCTCAACGACGATTTGCCGACCACGTTCCTTTGGACCCGCCTTGCAGGAGTGAGCGTGAACGGAACTTCCCTCGTCCGCGGGTCGGGGCCCCCCTTGTGGAACGCCGGGGCGATTTCCGTGCCCGTGCTGAGCGCCGGGGATGGTTATGTGGAGTTCGATGCGACCGAAACCACGTCCTACCGGATGTTGGGCCTGGGCCGGGGCGATGTGAACCAGGGGTTTCCGGATCTCGAGTGGGCGGTCTACCTGACCGGCAACGGTGCGTTCCAGCTGTTCGAGTCCGGGGTGGCGAAGACTGGGCCCATGCCCTACGCCACCGGGGATCGGTTCCGCGTGGCCGTGGAATCAGGGATCGTGACGTATCGACACAACGGGACGCTCTCCTACACCAGCGACGTTCCTCCGACCTATCCTCTGGTCGTCGATACCTCGATGTACACGCCGGGCGCAACCCTGGCCAACGCAAGGTTGCTCGGCTTCGCGGTGCCGCCCATCCTGGTCTCGATCAGGTCAAGGACCGTCGAGGAAGGCAACACCGGGACAAGGCCGATCCTCTTTGACGTCCGCTTGAGCCAAGGCACGGATTCCACGGTCGTGGTGGACTGGTCGACCGTCGACGCGACCGCCGTGGCTCCCGCTGACTATCTGGCCACCGGTGGAACCTTGTCTTTCAGTGCGGGGGAGACCCGGAAGGCAATCACCGTTCAGGTTGTGGGCGACAGGGTTGCCGAAGGCAGCGAGAGTTTCCAGGTGAGCCTGACGAACCCGAGCCCGGGCGCCCTGATCGATGTCGGCCAGGCCACGGGAACAATCCTCGACTCGGACAGCGTCACCGACCGTTCGCGTCTGATGTTCCACAACTTCGCGACCAATCGGCTCTACCGCTGGCACATGAAGAACGGCAACACCCTGGACAAGTTCAACTGGGTGACTCCCTGGGCGACCGACCCTGGCTGGACGGTGGGCGCGGTGGCGGATTTTGACCGAGACGGCCAACTCGACTATCTCTGGCACAACGTCGACGATGGCCGCCTGCTCTTCTGGTACATCGATGGCGACAATCTCGGGGGCTATCAGTTCCTTCCCTACACCATGGGTCCGCCCTGGCAGATCGCGACGTCATTCGATGCGAATGGCGATGAGACCACGGATATCGTCTACTACAACCCCGCGACCGGGGTGGTACGGATTGCGCTGCACGACGATGCCGTGAAGTTGTCACACTACGACCTCACCACGAACCTGCCGGGTGCGGGAACCCTCCGGATCGTGAATTCGGACGACACGAACCAGGACGGCCAGGAGGATCCGTTGCTCTACGACTCGGCCACTGGTGTTATCACGGCATGGATCCTGACTGGGGCGCAGGTCACGAACACCATCACCTTCCCGGACCGGCAGGCCACATCGCCTGCCTACACCCTGGTCTCGACCCGAACGGATTTCAACAACGACGGTTTCGCCGATTTCCTCTGGCACAACCCCACACCTACCGGCATCTTTTCAGTGTGGTTCATGAACGGGATGTTGAAGCTGGGCACCGGCGTCTTTGAGCCCTTCACCGCCACCGATCCGGTGTGGCGCGTGGTGGGGTCGGGCAATATCTTCCCGTGAGACCCTGGAGTCCCGCCGATCAGCGCCCGACGAGAGCCCTCAAGTGCGCGGCGTCTTCGGGAACTTATCCACGCTGTGGGCCACCGGCTTTTGCATCTTGAGGTAGTCGTAGACGATTCCCAGATCCTCGTCGGTCAACTTGTTGTACACCGCCCAGGGCATCACGGTGTTCTGCGAACCCTTCGGAAGTTCGCCCTCAACATTGCCGAAGGCGCGGAAGAGGCCGATGAAGTTCTCCTTGCTCCTCTCGCCGAGGCCCGTCTCGTGCGGGCTGAGGTTCGCCGAGCGGACCACTCCCCAGGGGCCCTGAAACTCGTTGTCCCCCGCGAACTCGCGCCCCGGGATGGGCGCCATCTGTGCGTCTGCGGTGGTGTGGCAGAACGTGCAGCCCATCGTCGAGGTGAGGTATCGCCCGTAGGCGGCGGTGTCGGTTCTGGCCGGCGCGGAAACCGGACCCTCGAGCGGCGCGGGAATGAAACGGATCACGATGGGGAGGGGGAAGTCGAGTTTCGGGGCGGGCGCCTTGTAAGTCACGGCGGGCAGAGTGCGCAGATAAGCCACGATCGACAGAGCGTCCTCGTCTGAGAGGTTCTTCAGGTCGCCGTACGGCATCAAGGGGAAGAGCGGCCGCCCGTCGCGGGAAACCCCCTCGCGCATGGCGCGCAGAATCTCTCCGTCCGTCCACGATCCGAGGCCTGTTTCCTTGTCGGAGGTCAGGTTCGGCGGGCAGACCACGCCCGGAACGCCGACGCCTTTGTCGAAGCAGTGACCATTCGCGCCGAGCGGGGCCTTGGGCGGGCCAGCGTAGCGGGCGAAGTCTCGCTCCGAGTGGCAGTCGACGCAGCCCGTGGTGTAGGCGAGATATTCGCCCCGGGCCAGTCGGTCAGCGGTGGGGGCTGCGCTGATCACCTGTGGCGGACGGCTCAGGGGTCGGGCGAGGAATACGAGACCGGCAAAGCCTGTGGTGGCAAGGGCAAAGAGGCCGGTCAGGGCGAGGAGAGTCTTTTTGAGCTTAGGCACCCCGGAAGATACGGTTCGTGGCGCCAATTCGTTTCGTGGACGGACGCCTGTTCCAGCTTTTTGTGTTCCGCCTCACTCTTATACTTTTCTGGATGGACCCCTTCGCTCCCGAAGATGCCGCAGCACCCCTTGCCACCTTGCTGGACAATCACCGGGCCTTCCTCGGTTTTCTGGAGCGCCGGGTGGGAGACCGGGCCCTCGCCGAGGACATCCTGCAGGACGCCTTCATCAAGCTGATCCACCGGCCCGATCAGGCGCCCGTCGATGAGGGTGTCATCCCCTGGTTCTATCGGACGTTGCGCAATGCCGCGATCGACCGCTTTCGGCGCCAGGGCACGGCGACCCGGGCCCTCGGCGCCTTCGCGCGCGAACTCGAAGTCCAGGCCTCACCCGACCGTGAGATGGAAGCGGAGATTTGCGGCTGTGTGGCCCGCCTGGCCGATTCGCTCAAGCCCGAGTACGCGGAGGCGCTGCGGGTCATCGAGATGAACGGCACCCCGGTCAAGGCCTTCGCGGAACAGCACGGCCTCTCCGCGAGCAACGCCTCGGTCCGGGTCCACCGCGCCCGAGAGGCCTTGAAGAAGAGGGTCATTGAATCCTGCGGCACCTGCGCCGAGCACGGCTGCCGGAACTGCAACTGCCGCCAGGGAGTGTAGGGGTACCCGTAGAGTCGGGCCACGCCAGCCGCGCCGCCGACGTCAT
>JAGNNV010000074.1:0-6973 GCA_017990495.1 Vicinamibacteria bacterium | reverse complement strand
GTTCGAGGGCTCCGCCCTCGAACGCTGGCTGGGAGACAGGGATTCGAACCCCGATTCTACGGTTCAGAGCCGCATGTCCTACCGTTGGACGATCTCCCAGCGTGCGAGGGTGAACGGCTAGTTTAAGGAACATCCCCGCGTCACGTCAATAAGCGGTCGACCCGATTAGCCTTGACCCACCGATGAGCCTGGTTCTCGACTCCGAACAGAACTTCACCTGCAAAGGGTGCGGACAGTGCTGTCGGCGCTCGTTCGACATCGTTGCGACGCCAGCGGAAACGGAGCGCCTTGAGGCCGCGAAAGTCTCGCAGTGGTTCCAGGAGGCGCCGGGCGAGGCGGTGGGGACGAGTGGCCCCGTCTTCGAATACCTCGCGGGCGGCCTTCTGCGGATCCGGAAGCGACCCGATGGGGTCTGCGGTTTTCTTTCGGACGAGAACCGCTGCCGCATCCACGAGCATCTGGGCGGCACGGCGAAGCCCCTCTCCTGCCAGATGTTTCCCTATTCCTTCGACCCCGTGAATGGGGACACGAAGGTGAGCATGAACCTCGGTTGCCCGACCGTGCTTCGCAACGAGGGCCGGCCCATCGACGACCAGCGGTCGGAGATCGGTTCGCTGGCCGCGCGCTGGAAGAAGGCGAGTTCGCCCGCCGATGTGCCCCTCGAGTGGATCCGCGGCGTCCCCCTCGACCCCGAGCTTCTCGAGAACATGCGCTGGACCCTGCGGCGCATCCTCGATCTGCACCAGCCATCGTTCTCCCTGCGAAGGAATGTCGGGCGGATGGCCCTCCTCCTCGAAGATTGGACGCGTCACCGCGTGGTCAAGCTGAGCCCCGAGAAGTTCGAGGAGTACGTGACCCTGACCGGCGAGTTCGCGGTCTCAAAGCCGGCCGACCCCACCCCTTCGAGTCCGGCTCTGGCACGCCTGCTCTTCCGTGGATTCTTCTTCGCGTCCTCCGTTCCGTGGGCCTCGAGGGGCCTCCTCACCGGTGCGGGTATGCGCCTGCGGTTGCGGCTGGTCCGGCTACTTCTGCATGTGCATGGCGTTGGTGGCTCATTCCACGGCTTCCGCTTCGGTGAGGCGCGTCGACAGGCACTGGACATCGATTCAGAGCCCTACTTCGGACCCGCGTATCAGGTGCTGCGCGCGGCCCTTGAGAATCTGGGATCCGGTCGGCGTCCGGTGGTGGAGGAGCTGAGCCTCTCAGTGGGGTGCCTGCTCGTCGCCGAGTACCTCTACCTCGGGCGATCGAGCAACGAGGGCGCTTCGTCGGCCTGGATCCAGGCCCTGCTCGACGCTCACGACATCACCCATGTCGACCCCGCCTCGACCTTTGGCCGCCTCCTGGTGAGCTTGGCCGCTCCCCCGAGCCCGCTGCAACTGTTCGCCGCTCGGGCCGCCACGACGACTCGCTGAGACCAAGGGCCCGCACCGCCTTCGTTTCTACAATCGATTCCCGAGCACGACGGGGATGGCAAGCCCTAAGGCCCTGTTCCGGGGGCCTCGGCCAACGCGGTGCGGGTGGCACGGATACTGCTCTTTACCGGGTGGTCTCTTCTGAAGGAGGAACGACGGTGAGCAAAATTCTGCGTGGTGTGGTGGCCGGATGGGGCGCCAAGAAGTCGGGCTGCGGCTGTGTCGGAACCGTGGTGGTGTTCATCGTGCTCTGGTTCCTGCTCGGCAGCTTCCAGATCTTCCAGTAGGCCCCCAAGGGTCGCTACTTCTTCGGCTTCACCGCGCTCATCATTTCTTTCGCCGTGGCGCGATCGATATGGGCGAAGCCCGCGAACTGCTGGCCCGAAAGCAGCTCCTCGGCCCCGTCGATGGTGACGCAATCGCCGGTCTGGTAAGGGCTCGCGTCGGAGAGGATGTAGGCCACCAGGTTCGTGAGTTCATCGTGCTCGCCAAAGCGTCTTGAAGGAATGCGCCGGATCGCCTGTTTCTCGAGTTCACCAACCATCAGGCGCGAGAAGGCGCCGTCGGTCCGGAACGGCCCGGGAGCGATGGCATTGAGCCTGATGCCGTAGGTGGCCCACTCGACGGCCAGCGACCTCATCATGGCCAGCACGCCGGCCTTGGCCGAGGCGGAGGGCAGAACGAACGCGGAACCGCTTTCCGCGTAAGTGGTCACGATGGAGATGACGTGCCCCTCGGCCTTGCGTTCGATGAGCCTCCGGCCCACTTCGCGTGTGCAGTTGAACGTGCCGTAGAGCACGATCTTCACCACCGCGTCGAACGCGTTGTCCGACAGGTCTTCGGATGCGCAGAGGAAATTTCCCGCGGCATTGTTGATGAGGGAGTTGATGGGGCCAAGCGTCTCTTCGAGCGCGTCCAGCGCGCTTCGCACCGAGCCCGAGTCCCGCACGTCGCACGGCGCGAACGCAGCCTGCCCGCCCGCTCTCTCGATGTCGCCCACTGTCGTCTTCAGCGGTTCTTCACGCCGGCCCACCACCGCGATCTTCGCCCCGAGCCCCGCGCACTTGAGAGCCATGGAGCGCCCGAGTCCGGTGCCTCCGCCGGTGATCAGGAGGGTGCGGCCTTCGAGCAGGCCCTGGCGGAAGGGATTTCGATCGATTGAGGTCATGGCCGCAGAGGTTATCAACCGCGCGCCCGGTTGCTAGCCGCCCGCGAGTTTGTGGGGAATCCGCTTCTCGCGGAGAACGGACTGGACAGCATCGCGTCGGTCACCCTGGAGTTCAATGTCGAGGTCTTTCACCGACCCCCCGGTGCCGCAGCGGGTTTTGAGCAACTTGGCGAGAGCCTCGATGTCCTGGGGTCGACCGGGGATCTCGGCGATCACGGTGACGACCCGGCCCGAGGCCCTCTTTTCGAGACGGATCCGCGCCCCTTTTGTCTTACGCTCCATCTCGGCCGCGAGAGCTTTGGGCGCGGGCGTCTCCGCGCCGCCGGTCGAGTACGCCAGTCGTGTTTTTGGAGTCATGCGCAAGTGTCCGAGCGAAGGCCAGATTACTCCGCTTCGCGGACTCCCCCCATGCCCCAAGGGCAGGCTACGCGCGAGCAAAGTCGCTGACGCTTTTTGTCACTCCGGCCATAGCGGGTCCTCAGCTACGTCAATTGGATGACGCCCTCGGGGCCGAGATACACCGAATGTTCGGCCTGGGCCACCGGCCGACCCGAAAGAGCCACGAGCGGCGGATACGAATGCAGCAGGCGCGCCTTCTCGAGCCGCTTGAAGGCATCGGCCACGTAGTCGTCGCCGAACTCGCGGAAGTACCGGCGCGCGATGGGCAAGCCGCGCCACGACAGGAGCGCCTGAGCGAAGGCCGATTCCACCCCATGATCCTTCAGGCGATCCTTCGCTTCGGGCAACAACCTGAAGACCTCAGAGGCGCCGCGTGGACCCGTCCGGCCATGTCCGTCGGTGGCGAAAGGCTCGATCGCGATCACACCGCGCATGGGCAGCCGGCCCTCGGCCGCGCGCACGGTGTTCGTGATGGCGGGAGGGGCGTGCACGATGTAATGGCCGACGCCATGGCCGCAGAGATTCTCGAGAGGAGTGAAGCCGGCGCTCGTGATCGCGCGCTCGATGGCGGCGCTTACCTCCCGCACCGGAAGGCCGGGTTTCACCGTCTGCACCGCGGCGGAGAGAGCCTGTCGCGCCGCCTCGACCATGCGTCCGTTGCCGGTTCCGCCCACGTTCACCGTGGTCGCGGTGTCGACCACCCATCCATCGATGTGGACGCCGATGTCGAGTTTGGCGAGGTCACCCTCCTGATACCGTCGGTCGTCGTCCGGGGTGGGACAGTCGTGCGCGGCGACTTCGTTGATCGAGGTCTGGGCGGGGAAAGCGGGCTTGCCGCCTCGCTTCTCGATCTCACTCTCGACGGTTTCGATGACGGTGCGCAGGGACGCTCCCGGAACGATCAGAGCGGCACCCAGCTCGCGCACCTCGCGGGCGATCTGGCCCGCGCGTCTTAGGGTTTTGAGGACCTGGGACATGAAGAAGGGGAGGAAGCTGGGGAAAAAGAAAAAGCCCGGGGAGTTTCGAGCAGGCTCGAAAACCCCGGGCAAAGAAGCGACGCTTGCTTCTTCGAAACGGACCGCTTAGATCTTGTTGACGTTAGCGGCGCGCGGACCCTTGGGGCTGTCCACGACTTCGAAGCTGACGCGATCGCCTTCGTTCAACGTACGGAAGCCATCGGCCTTGATCTCCGAGTGATGGACGAACACATCAGGTCCGCCATCGCGCGAGAGAAATCCAAAACCCTTGGACTCGTTAAACCACTTCACTTTGCCTTCGATCATTTTTGCTAGGCCTCCTTCGGCCTTTCGACTCGTCTACGTCACCGAACGAAGGAGCGCCAAGAACCGGGTCGACATTCGACCCGCCCGACCTCCGTGACCGCCGGAGAAACGACATACGAGTACGGTTGTAAGAACGATGCGTACGCTAGCAACACGTTGTGGGCGACGTCAAGCTCGGCCAATTACTTCTGCCCACGTTCAGCGGGCGGTGGGGAGGAGCCGCACCCGGATGACCAGGGTTTGCGACTGCAGGCCCTCACCCAGGAGATGAAGACGTCGCGCGTGTCGTCCGAGCCGGAAGTTCCCGCTCGTCACCCTTTCATCCACCTTCAGCGTGACCGTCGCGAGCGGCGGCGCGCTTTCGTCGTCGCCCACGAGACTCACGCGCGCGACGTTGCGGACGTCGGGTCGTTCCTCCGACTGCGACTCCACACTCATCGTCCAGGCGCCTTCGGGCAGTGAGAACCGGGGCGAATACAGCCGGACCCCCGGGGTGAGTTCGAAACGCGCGACACCGAGGGGAGGTTCGAGAGAAAAGGCCGACCGCTCATCCACCCCGCCAAGGGCGCGGCGGGAGTCATTCCACGATTCGAGGACGCGGAGGGAGGCCGAGAACGGATCCAGCATGGGCCGGCTCGAGGCCACGGTGGCCGAGACCACGGGCAGCGCGAGCAGAGCGACGCCCCATTTCACGCGAACGAGGGCGGCGATCACGATGGCGCCCCAGAGCAGGGCGACCAGCAGCCCGATCCCGGAAGGCTCCTTCACCAGACCGGGAAAGAACCGATCCACATCGAGCGCCGGTGCGAGAAGGCGCAACAGGCCGCTTTCACCGTCTGCGCGGTTGTGCAGGGCGCGTGGGGCCAGGCAGGCGAGGAGCAGAAGGCCGGCCCCGAAACCCGACGATGCACCGAGAAGTGCTCTTCGATCGGGTCGCGTTTCCCCGCTGTGCCAGCAGGCCCCCGCGGCGAGAAGCAGCGCAGGCGTGGCGGCGATAAGAAACCGCGCCGGCGCGGAAGCCCCTCCCCACCACATGCTGAAAGCGCCGCCGGTGGCGAGCAGTCCCAGCACCGAGGCGGCGGCGAGCGCGGCCATCAGGCGATGTCGACTCCAGATGACAACGAGTCCGGGCACACCGGCGAGCAGGACGGGCGAGAAGAGGAGCAGTCCGAACTGACGATCGAGCAGAAGCGCGGAGGCGCCCCAGGGTATGCGGAGAAACGAAACGTCGGAGGAGAAACCCGGCCCGTATGCAGCCGACAACGAAGCCTGGCCGAAGAGACTCTGAAAGTGAAAGAGCAGCAGACCGAGCGAGACCAGAAGCGGCGTGAATACCGCGACCGCGCGCCGCGCCGCCCATCCCTCCCGCAGTGAGATGGCCAGGGCGAGAAGAAAGGCGAGCGGCACGAAGCGCGGATGAAGCCACGGCAGGAACGCGATCGTGATGGAGGCGACGCCGAGGAGAGCGGGGTGTCCGATGACCAGGCACGCGAGGCCGGCCGCGACGGGCAGAGCGGCCACCGAGTCCGGGAAAAGAGCGTTGGCGTAGATCGGAAGCGGGCTCGCGAAAGCGGCGAGAACAAACACAAAGGCCGCGGTCGGGGCGCCGAACATTGATCGCGCGGTCACGAACAGCAGGCCCACGGCGAGGGCAAGAACGGCCGACACCACCGCGCGGGCTCCCGCATAACCGGCGAGCGCATATCCCGGTGCGATCAGCGCGGACAGGCCCGCCGTGTGAATCGCGTACATCCGGCCCCGCGGAGACCGCGGAGCCGTGTGCGGGTCGAGGTTCGCCGCGGTGAACTTCGTGAAGGCCCGCGTTTCGAACTGGTTCTGAAGATCCACGTCGCCGTCCTTGAGCAGGCTCTCGGTGATGAGGAGATAGTGCGGCTCGTCGCCCTGGGGGCCCGCAGGTCCGGGGAGGAATCGTCCGACGAGGATGAAGAACGCGAAGGCGATCGCGACCACCGCTCCTGGATGGAGAGTCAGACGCCCGACCCAGTCGCGTGTGGCGTAGCCAAGCGTGATGGCGAAGACGAGGAGCATGGTGAAGCCGGAGAAGAACAGCAGCGGGGTTCCGAAACCCGTGGCCGCGGGGATCAAAGGCAACAGGCCAGCCCCCATCCAGAGGAACGAGTGCACAGGAACAAAGCGGCCCAGGAACCAGACGAGAAGCGCCGCGCCGAGCGCGAGCACGATCTCGCCCGCCGAGAGCGATCCGGTCAACCCGTGCCACCATCCGGCGGTCTGCGGCGCGACGTGCGCGTCGAAGACGCCCGCCATCAGGCCGAGGGCGGTGACCACTGCGGCGGCCAGTCGGATTCGGGGCGCGATCACCAGGCCGAGTGTACTTTTCCAGAAAGACGTTGCTAGTCGTCTTTCGCGGTTGCGGGGCAGACGTCGCGGAAGGGACAGGGTCGGCAGGCGCCGTGTGAAGGCGTGGCTTCGAACAACCCGCGCGAAATCGCATCGGCGGTTTGGGCGATGGTGCGCTCGGTGGCGAGGGCGAGGCTGAGGGTGGGGGTGAAGCCGCCGATCTGGTCGGTCTCGAGGAAACGCAGTTCCACGCGCTGGGGCAACGCGCCCGTGATTCTCAAGTGGGCGAGGGAGTAGATCGCGAGTTGCAGACTTTCCTCGGCCCGATGTTGGGCCCGGGCCGCGGTGTCGACGTCGCCGGTCTTGAAATCGAGAATGGTGACGCCCTC
>JAGNNV010000341.1 GCA_017990495.1 Vicinamibacteria bacterium | reverse complement strand
CTCAAAGGCGGCGGCATCGCGAAGGGCGAGTGGTTCGACGTGGGTGGCGGCGAAGCCGGTCACGTGCAGGCCGAACCGGGGAACCCGGATGTGGTCTACGCCGGCGAGTATCTCGGTATCTTCACTCACTTCGATCGCAAGACGGGGCAGGCACGCAACGTCACCGCCTACCCGGAGAACGGCTCCGGTCATGGCGCCGTCGACCTCAAACATCGATTCCAGTGGACGGCCCCCATCCTCATCTCGCCGCACGACCCGAAGACCGTGTATCACGCCGGAGAGGTGATCTTCAAGACGCAGGACGCCGGGCAGACCTGGACCATCATCAGCCCCGACCTCACGCGCAACGACAAGAGCAAGCAGCAGTGGGCGGGAGGCCCGATCACCGGCGACAACACCGGCGTCGAGTATTTCGGCACCGTGTTCGCGCTGGCCGAATCGCCGCTCAAGGCCGGCGTGATCTGGTCGGGTTCGGACGACGGCCTGGTGCAAGTGACGCAGGACGGCGGGAAGACGTGGACGAACGTCACGCCCAACATGCCGAAGTTCACCGACTTCGCCACCGTCTCGCTCATCGAAGCCTCACCCTTCGATGCCGGAACCGCGTACGTGGCGGTCGAGGCCCATCGTCTCGACGACATGAAGCCCTACCTCTTCAAGACCGCGGACTACGGCAAGACATGGAAGACGCTCTCCACTTCGATGAAGCAGGACGTCTATCTCCGCGCGGTCCGCGAGGACCCGAAGAAGCGCGGCATGCTCTATGTCGGCACGGAGCGGGGTGTGATCTTCTCCCGCGACGACGGTGCTTCCTGGGAGCCGTTGAAACTGAACCTTCCCCCGGTGGCGGTGAGCGACTTGCGTGTGCAGGGCGACGACCTGGTGGTGGGAACCATGGGCCGCGCGTTGTGGATCCTCGACAACCTCACCGCGCTGCGACAGTGGAAGCCGGAGATCAAGGCCGCGGAGGCCCATCTGTTCCCGACAGCACCGGCCACGCGCTGGCGTTACTCGGGCAACTTTCACGACTATGGAGTGAAGGGTCAGAACCCCCCTGCGGCGGCGATGATCGAGTACTTCCTGAAGGCGAAGTCGGAGAAGGACTTCACCATCGAGATTCTCGACGCGAAGGGCGCGGTCATCCGCACACTGAAGAGCGTGGCTGAGCCCATGCCTTTCCCGGTGGAGGATCCCGACAGCTGGATCGAAGAGGCGAACGAGGCCGACCTCAAGAACGACGCGGGCGTCCAGCGCGCCTATTGGGACTTCAGGCACGAGGGCGCCAGGAAGATCTGGCAAGCGAAGATCGACCTCGGCGAACCTGGAGTGGGACCACTCGCCTCGCCCGGTACCTACACCGCGCGTCTGAACGTGAACGGCAAGTCGTACACCCAGCCCGTGGTGGTGAGCGCCGATCCGCGCGTCACGATGAGTGCGGCCGACTACGAGACGCAGCTCGCCTTCTCGCTCGTCCTGCGCGACGAAATCACGCGGTTGACCGGGATGGTCGAAGGGATCCGTAGCGTGCGCGCGCAGACCATCGCGCGCCGGGACCTGGTGAAAGCCAACGCGTCCGCCGCCGATTGGGTAAAGCGGGCGGACGCTTTGCTCCCCCGCCTCGACGATCTCGAAGGCAAGCTCCACAACCCGAAGGCCGAAGTGGTCTACGACATCCTCGCCTTCAAGGGCGGGGCCATGCTCTATTCGCGCCTCTCGCCTCTGTACTCGTTCGTGATCGAGAACGACGGCGTGCCCACCCAGGGTGCGCGCGAAGTCTTCGCCACCTACAAGGGGGAAATGGACGCCCTCGCCTCGGAGTGGAAGGCCCTGCTCGCGGGCGAGATCGCCGCCCTCAACCAGATGAGCCAGCCCGCCATCGTGATCCCCTGACCATGCCCGCGGTTCCGCGCCAGCTCCTCGCCGAAGGACTCCCCATCTCCGAGGTGGTGAACGGTCTGTGGCAGATCGCCGATCTGGAGCGCGGAGGCCGCGAGTTCGACCTCGACCAGGCGGCGCTCGCCATGAGCCCGTATGTCGAGGCCGGGCTCACCACATTCGACATGGCCGATCACTACGGGTCGGCCGAGGTAATCGCCGGCATGTTCGGCGGGGAGCGGACGGAGCGCCTGACCAAGTGGACGCCGAAGCCGGGTCCGGTGTCGCGGGAGGACGCACGCGAAGCGGTCGAGCGATCACTCAAACGTCTCCGCACCGATCGGATCGACCTTCTCCAGTTCCATGCCTGGTCGTACTCTGATCCATCGTGGCTCGACGCTCTCTTCCACCTGCAGCAGTTGAAGCGCGAAGGACTGATCCGGCATCTCGGGGTGACGAACTTCGACACCAACCATCTGCGCATCGCCCTGCGGTCGGGAATCGACATTGTTTCAAACCAGGTCTCCTTCTCCCTGCTCGATGGCCGCGCAGCGTCCGCGATGTCGGACTTTTGCCTGGCCCAGAATGTGCGACTTCTTGCTTACGGCACGCTTCTCGGAGGCTTCCTGAGCGAGGCCTGGCTCGGCCACGACGAACCCGACTGGGACGCCCTCGGCACCTGGTCGCAGATGAAGTACGGACGATTCATCCGGGCCGCGGGAGGGTGGGAGGCTTTCCAGCAACTCCTTCGCCGCGTCGATCAGGTGGCGACGAAACACGGAGCGCCCATGGCCGCGGTCGCTTCACGCTGGGTGCTCGACCACACGGCTGTGGCCGCGGTCATCGTGGGCACACGGCTGTCGAAGTCGGCCCACATCGAGGACACGCTGCGGATCTTCGACCTGACCCTCGACGACGATGACCGGAAGACGCTCGGACTGGGGCGGAAATACCTGAAGGTCTTGCAGGGCGATTGCGGCGACGAATACCGCAAGCCGCCATACCTCACAGCCTCGGGTGACCTATCCCACCACTTCGATGCGATGCCGCCGCCGTATCCGGTGAAGCCTGGGAGAAAGGGGCGCACCCTCGTGCTCTCGGGAACCTCGTGGGAGCCTCTCGGGGGTTTCTCTCGCGCGCACCGCCTCGACGACCGGATCTGGATCTCCGGCACCACCGCCACCCACGGCGAACGAGCCATCGGCGGGAACGACGTCAAGGCGCAGTTCCACTTCATCATCGACAAGATCGAGGGCGCACTCCTCTCCCTCGGAGCCACCCTCGACGATGTGGTGCGCACGCGGATCTTCGTGCGCAACGTCTACGACTGGGAAGACGTGACCCGGGCCCACGGCGAACGTTTCCGTCATGTGATGCCCGCGAACACGCTGGTCCAGGCCGACCTGGTCGGCGACGAGTACCTGGTCGAGGTGGAAGCCGAAGCGGTCGTCGGCTCGTAGGCGCCCGGCCGGGCCCGCGCGGGACTATCCTCGCGGGCCATGAATCCCGCCCCTCGCCGGTTCCACCCGCACCTCGCCCTTTCGCTCTTCGTCGTGGCGGCGACGACGAGCGCTGGGCAGATCCAGACTCCTCCCGCCCCCGTCGCCGCGCCTTCGCCCGGTCGACCGGCGGATCACGTCATCCTGATCACCATCGACGGCTTCCGGCCCGCGGTCTATCGAGACGCCGTGGGCGAAGGAGTGACTCTGCCGAACCTCCAGTCCCTCCGCGAAGGCGGCAGCGCCGCCGATGGAGTGATGGTCGCTTATCCATCGATGACCTATCCCTCGCACACCTCGATCGTCACCGGGGTATCGCCCTCGCGGCACGGCATCATCAGCAACACGATCTTCGATCCGAACGCCGGTTCGCGGATGTGGTACTTCGAGAACAAGGCGGTCAAGGCACCCGCGATCTGGGACGTGGCGCGAGGCCATGGCCTAAAGACCGCGGGAGTGTCGTGGCCGGTTTCGGTGGGAGCGTCGATGGACGTCCTTTATCCGGAGAGCAATCA
>JAGNNV010000340.1 GCA_017990495.1 Vicinamibacteria bacterium | reverse complement strand
TCACGCCTTGGCGTCGCGCCGGATCGGCTCCAGGGTGAGAGGCACGGCCCGGAGCTTGTCGGCGCGCGCCTTCGCCTCTTCGTAGAGCCGGGTTTGCGCCCTCACCGGATCCTCGCCTTTGAGGGCGCGGCGGCGGCGATAGGCGCCGTCCGGCTCGAGGATCCGGGCCTTCTGATTGTCTTCGAAGAAGACGTCGAGCGCGGCGTTCAGTCGCTCAACCCCGTCCTTCGAGGTGACGCGGGTCATCAGTTCGATGCGTCGGTCGAGATTGCGCGGCATCCAGTCGGCGCTCGCGATGTAGTGCTCCTGATCGCCCCCGTTCCAGAAGTGGTAGATGCGCGAATGTTCGAGGTACCGGTCGATGATGGAGACCACCTCGATGTTCTCGGAGACGCCCTTGAGGCCCGGACGCAGGCAGCAGATGCCGCGGACATTGAGCTTCACCTTCACTCCGGCGCGAGAGGCGTCGTAGAGGCCGCGAATGATGTCCTCGTCGACCAGCGCGTTCATCTTGGCCCGGATCAAGCCGGGCTGGCCTTCCTCGGCCCGTCGGCGCTCGCGCTCGATCATGGAGAGGATGCGGATGCGCAGGGCCATGGGGGCCATGGTCAGGCGCTGCATCGATGGAGGGTCGGAGAAACCGGTGATGGCGTTGAAGAAGGCCGAAAGATCCCGCCCCAGGCCCTCGTCGGAGGAGAGCATGCCGATGTCGGTATAGAGCTTCGACGTCTTCTCGTTGTAGTTCCCGGTGGAAAGATGAACGTAGCGGCGGATGCCCAAAGGCTCGCGCCGTACCACCAGGGTGGCCTTGGCGTGGATCTTCAGGCCGCGAATGCCGTAGATGACGTGGGCGCCCGCATCCTCGAGGCGGCGGGCCCAGCGGATGTTGGAAGCCTCATCGAACCGGGCGGTGAGTTCCACCACCACGGTCACCTGCTTGCCCGACTCGGCCGCGCTCACCAGGGCCTTCACCACCTCGGAATCGCTGGCGGGCCGATAGAGGGTCTGCTTGATCGCGAGGACCTGAGAATCGGCGGCGGCCTGCTTGACGAAGTCGATCACGGCCTCGAACGAGTCGTAGGGATGATGGAGCAGGACGTCCCGCTGCGAGAGCACGCCGAACAGATCGGCCGATTCCTGCGGCAGGAGCACGACGCGGGCCTTCTGAGGCGGGTCACGGAACGAATCGAGGGCGGGAAGATCCAGGATCTGGAAGAAGAGGCGCAGGTCGAGAGGGCCGCTGATCCGGTAGACAAGAGGCTCGGCCCCCGGGAATCTCGAGACCAGCTGAGTGAGGAGGGGCTCCGAGACCCGGCCGTCGATGTCGAGCCGCACGACCTGGGACCGACGCCGGCCCCGCACTTCGCTTTCGATCTGGGAGAGGAAGTCGTCGCCTCCCCCTTCATCGTCAAGCTCGAGTTCAGCGTCACGCAGGACGCGGAAGGCGCTGACGTCCCGCACCGCCTGACCGGGGAACAGCGAGCCGAGCTGCGACTGCACCACGGTTTCGAGCCGCACGTAGGTGGAGTCGGCTCCCGGCACCCGCACCAGGCGAGGCAGCACCGCGGGCATGGGCACCACGCCAAGCCGAGGCTCGCCCCCCGCCTTCTCCGGCTCGAAGAGAACCGCGAGGTTGATCGAAAGCGAGGGCAACATGGGAAACGGCCGGGCCGCGTCGATGCCGAGGGGCGTGATCACGGGCAGGACTTCGTCCTTGAAAAAGCGGAGCACTCCCGGCCGCAAAGAAGCTTCGAGGTCGGCGAAATCCAGGACCTGGATCCCGATCGCCTTCAGGCTCGGCAGAACGTCGCGTTCGGACAACTCATGCAGCCGCTTGAGCTGCAGGGCCGCGGTTTCCTTCACCACCGCCAGTTGCTGGGCGGGCGAGAGGCCCGCCGAATCAGGCGCCGTGTCCCCCTCGGCGATGGCGTTCTTCAGCGAAGCCACCCGCACCATGAAGAACTCGTCGAGATTGTTGGTGACGATGGCCACGAACTTGGCCCGCTCGGCGAGAGGCGTTCCGGTGTCCTCCACCTCTTCGAGCACGCGAGAGTTGAAGGACAGCCAGGAGAGCTCCCGGTTGAAGAAGATCTCCGGATCCTGGGCCTTGCGCTTCGACTTGCCCTTCATGACGACTCACCTTTCGTGACTTCGCGGAAGATCACCCGGCGGCCGAACGCGTCCTGGAAGAAGTCGCTCCGGGCCAGCAGGGCCAGCCGTTCCATGGTGAGGTCGCCCACGCCTTCCACTTCGAAGGCGATCACACCGTCTTCCGGCTTGACCCGCACATTCTTCACCTTCTGCTGATGGTCGGCGTCGAGCGCGTTCGCCATGCGCAGGATGGCCCCGAGTTTGTTGACCACGATCTTGGCCTCGCGGTCGAGCGCCATATACGCAATGTGCGAACGCTGGGGCAGTCCGCGGCGGTGATACCGGGCGATGTTGGAGACGATGAGGAGATCGTCGCGCGACATGCCGAAGATCTCGGCCACGGAAATGAGGTACTGGGAGTGCTTATGGTGGGCGCGCAGATTCACGAAGAGACCGATGTCGTGGAGCAGGGCCGCGACCTCGAGGAGGAGGCGGTCGCGCAGGTCGAGTCCGTGCTCGGCCTTCAGCTCGTCGAACAGTTTCAGGGCCAGGCTCGCGATATGGCGGGCGTGTTTCGCGTCGTAGTTGTACTTCTCTCCCACCGCGTGCGCGCTCGCCATCACCTGGCGCGAGAACACCTCGATGCCGAGCCCGGCTTCGGAGCGAGAGAGGTCGAATATCAATCCATGCCGCAAGGTGGCGTTTGAAACCGTGATGGTCGCCGCGGCCGTGGCTCCCACCAGTTCCGAATACACGAGCAACGCGGGGGCCAGGGTCTCTGCCTCCGCCTGGGAGATCCCGTGAGTGCTGAGCACGGTGTCGACGTCGAGGGCGGCGATGTCCGCGCAGGTCTTGAGGAAGGCGTCGCGCGGAATGGACGCGAGCGCCTCGGAATCCGTCGCGCCCAGAAGGCGCGCCACCAGGCGGGCGTCGGCCCCGAGAGCGATGAACTGGGTGACGTCCTTGAGCGGAAGTTCGCGGCGGATGTCGTCCACGACGTTCTTGATGTGACGGAGGAGGAGTTTGCGGAAGTGGGAGGGCGTGCCCTGGAAGGCGGCGAAACTCTGACGCAATCGGATCGAGCCGATGGCGAAGGTCCCCGAATGAGCGGGCTCGCCGGCGTGCAGGGTGGACAGGTCGGCGCTGCCTCCTCCTACCTCGGCGACCAGGCACGTTTCGGTCGCCATCGCCGGAAACGCCTTGAGGGATTCGCGCACCGCGAGGTAGGTGAGTCGATTCTCCTCGGAGCCGTCGATCACTTCGACGTCGATGCCGGTGCGCACGCGGATGCGATCGAGGACGGTGTCGCGGTTTGTGGCCTCGCGCAAAGCCGATGTGGCCACCGCGCGGTAGCGGACCACGCCGAAGGTATCCATCATCGAGCGGAAACCTTCGATGGCGTGGAGGGCGGCTTCGACGGTGGGTTGGCCGATGCGCCCGTTGGTGAAAGTGTCCTTGCCGATGAGGACTCCGCGCGACGCCTCCTCGACGATGCGCATATTGTCGCCTTCGCCCTCGGCGATGATCAGGCGAACCGCCGACGCCCCCAAGTCCAGGGCCGCGAACGGCTTGGGCGGCTCAGGAGGAAGGGGCTGGGCACCGTCCTTGGGCTTGCGGGTGAGGGTTCGCTTGCGCGGGGCGGCCATTCAGTGGTGATTCTAGTCGGCAACGGCCGACGGACTCCGTCGAGGAGTTCCTACGGCTGGAGGAGTTTCACCGTCCAGCCGTTGCCGGCTCTCGTGTACAACTCGCGTTCGTGCAGGCGGTTCTCCTTGCCAACCCAGAACTCGATCGACTCCGG
>JAGNNV010000073.1 GCA_017990495.1 Vicinamibacteria bacterium | reverse complement strand
CTCATGCGGAACGGCAAGCGATACCGTGTCACCCCGGGCCTCGCCTCGGGCAGCACGCGTACCAACAACACTCTGGTGTCGTCAACCAACATCACCTGTCCCAATCCGCCCCCGGGGCTGCTGGGCGACGACGTGCTTGCTTTCGCCGACGGGTCGCAAGCGCGCGCCTGCTTCCAACTCGAGAACGCCACCACAAACCAGATCACGACCTACTGGATCACCGGCACCAACTTCGACTTCACAAACGTCACCGGCCCGTCGGGGAACTGCGCGCAGAGCGGCATCAACGTCGATGTTGCTGATTGCGGCGTGGACAACTCGGATCAGATCAATTCCTACATGCGTATGGAGCTGCAATACAACGGCGCGGCGGGCGCTCCCCGTGACGTTCCCGCGCTCACCAACTTGTCGAACCGCAAGCCGAACATTGGAGAAACGCCAGCCTTCAGCCTCGACGTAACCCCGCCGGTCGGCCCGCCCTTCGTGAATCCCGGCATCCGACAGGGCAACGGAACGCCTTTGGCCGCGTCGATGGCGTTCGCGCTCGACTACTACCGGACCACGGTGTTGCCCGTGGGGGGGACCGCCAAACGACCGGTGAACGCCCAGGGAAAACAGAAGCAGTTCGTGATCCTGCTGTCGGACGGTGACGAGTCCTGCAGCGGCAACGCGCCAAACGCCGCGTATGCGTTGTGGTCGAACACCGCCCCCGCGCTGCCCGCGTGCGACGCGGCCTGTCTGGCCTCCAAGGGCATCACCGCCCAGGATTGGGCGGTCGCGAACCGGATCGAACTCATCACGATCACATTCGCGGGCGGATCGGCCGCCAACGTCGACGCGATTTCCCGCGCCGGCACCGGTCGCAACCCCTCGAACAGCACGTGTCAGCCGCTCTATCCCGGGTTCACGGGGTCTCCCCTCGCCCCCTGCCGCACCTCCTTCATCGCCAACAACCTCGAGGACCTCGTCAATGCCCTGAACGCCGCGATCAACACGAGCGTGGCGACGGGCGAGTTCTCCGATCAGCAGTCCGTCACGGAGAGCGTCTACGAATTCGGAGCGTTCGCCGCTCCGGCGATCGATCCGTATGATCCCGATGAGCGCTACGCCGGATCGATTCCCATCCTCTTGCAGTCAACCTTCGAATTGCCGGGGTTCAAGGGCCACCTGAAGGCGTTCCGCCGCGACGATGCCGGCACGCCCGATGACCTCACCGATGACGATTCCGCCGAGATGTGGGATGCCGGCGACAAGCTCCAGAACCGGCTCCTCAATGCGACGCACGGGATGGGCGCCGCTCCCGGCTCGGTTTGCACGGCCGCGGGAAGCGGCTGCTACACGTTCGCGCAGCTCTATGGCGACGCCACGCTCTCGAATATCGCGAGCTCCTCCGCCAAGATCAAACGCAGAATTTTCACGACTTCGCAGAATGGCGTGAACACCTCCTATACCCCAAACAACATCCTCACCGCCTCGTCTACCCTCACCTGGTTCCGAGTGCCGCTGTGGCCGCCCACGACGGACGTGGCTCCCGTCACCACTCCGGCGAACGGACTCCTCGACAATGCGATGGGATTGAATGGCCTCACCAAGGCCGAACTCCAGACCCTTGTTCCCGGAGCCTGCCAAGGTACCGTCACGGGAGATATTCACCCCGACTGCACATCCGCCACTCCCGGCGTGGCCGTGGCCCGCACCAAACGGGAGGCGCGCGAGATCACCCTCGCCTACCTGGCGGGAGCGCAGGTGCAGGCCGCCAACGGCGTCCCACAGCGCGCCACGAACGACGAATTGCTCTACGTAGTGCGCCCCTGGGTGATGGCCGAGTCCACTCTGGCCGCGCCGGGTGTGGTGACGCCGCCCCTCTTCCCTGGTCCCAAAACGGGAGGGCTGGGCTTTGAGGAATACAAGCACTACCGTGATGGCATCAGGACGCCGTCCACCGGCGCACCGGTGATCACGAACCCCAGTCAGGTCGTTCGCGGTCTCGGGCTTCGTAACCCGGACCGTCTGGATGAGGCATCCCAGGCAGTCAAGGACGCAGCGAAAGCAAACCTCGACCTCAAGCCCTCGATGAGCGTCGTCTACCATGCCACCAACCAGGCATTGCACGCGATCCGGGGCGGCCCCTGCCCGACGCCGGACAGCTCGTTTGCCAGTCTCGGCGGGACCGCGCTTGATTGCGAGAACACGCTCGACGGCGTGGCGCGGGAAACGGGTGGTGAAGAACTATGGGCCTTTGTCCCGTTCGACCAGCTCCCCAAACTGCCCGAGCTGACGAAGATCCAGAGTCGTGACAAGAAGCAGTACCTGCTTGCCGCGCCCGTCCGCTTCACCGACGTGTTCGTACCAGGAGGCGGGTCGTATGGCGGCGTCTCGTTCAACGGCGTGTGGCGAACACTGCTGTTCTTCGGACGCGGCCAGGGCGGGAAGTATATGACCGCGATCGACGTCACCGCGCCTGGGCCCTTCACGCGCCTGTCCGTCGAGACCGAGGCCCCGATCGTTGCGTGGAGTCGCGGAAATCCGGATACCGACAACGGCCGGCCCCTGGGCGGCCCGGACGGCGCGGTTGTGAACAACACGCCTCTCGACTACGCGAACTATCTGAAGATGGGCGAGACCTGGTCGGTTCCATCGGTCGGCTACGTGACCGCCGCCGACTATCCGACCCCCAGAAGTCCCTCGGGGACGAACTTTGTCCTCTTCATGGGCTCCGGCTACACGGACAACCCTGCTCCGGAAGGGAAGACGTTCTTCGCGATCGATGCCCTTAACGGCGACATCATTCGGAACTTCGAAATTCCAAACGGCTCGCCGGCGGCCCCCGAAAGCACGCTATCCAACTTCCTGGTGGCGCCGCCTGTCTACTATGACGAGAATCCCGGGCCCCCGTACGAATCGACATCGAAGTTCAACTTCCTGGGGCACCCCATGACGGTGAAGGTCAAAACGGTCTACTTCGGCGACCTCCATGGCCGGGTTTGGCGCTATAACGCAACGACCCCCGCCGTGGCTCCCACGGTCTTCTTCCAGGCGCCAGTCGGATCGTCGGGGAACCAGCCGTTCGCCACCGCGGTGACCGTCATCGCCGATCCACAGGTCGAAGGAGATGTCCTGGTCTATGCCGAGACCGGTCACGATCGGCGCGTTCTGCCGCAGGCCGATCCCAAGTCCTTCAAGGCCTATGCGTGGAAGGACTCAAACGGGACTCGGAGCGACATCTTCGTCCAGAACTTCCCAACCGGCTATCGCGGTACCGTGCAGCCGGCCGGCGGCTTCATCGATGCGAATACGCCAGTGGTCTTCTACGCGGGGGTGCGGTTCACCGGAGCCTGTGTGTCCCTCTTCGACAGTATCCTCTATGGCTTCCGGGGTCTCACTACAACACCAGGGTCCCCTGAGGCGGCGTTCGATCTCGATGGGGCAACAGGAGACGATCCGTACCTGGAAATCGCGAGCAACAAGGTCAACGCCATCCGAATCTCGAGCGAAGGGACACTCGTGATCGACCAGGGCCTCAACGCGCAGGATCCGCCGCCGGCGCCCGGACCGGGCATACCTGCGGTTCCTGTCTCGACATCGAGCAGCACCGTCTCGACGGGCCTCGTGCCAGGGACCAAGGCTTATCGGGAACTCTCCGCCACAACGGTGCCCTATCGGATCGGCTCGTCGGTCTGCCGGACGGAGCCATAGAGACGTCGGTCATATTCTGCCCGCAGGCCTTCCCAAAAGGGTGCGTTCGGGATTACGCTTCGATCTGAGATGAAGCCTAACTTCCGAACGTGCCCACAGTGTTCGACTAGGAACCGGCTCGACAAGGAGTTCTGCGTCAAATGCGGCGAACCGCTTGAAGGCGTCAAAGCCGGCGATCCGGCCCTCGCCCCCACCCTCGTTGGCAAGAAGGGCAAGCCCGGCTTCTCGGTGAGCACAGGTGGAGACGAGGCCCAGAGCCCCCTCGTCCCATTCATCCTCGTTCTCCTCGTCCTGGCCGTCGCGTTCGGCGCCTGGCGCGTGGTCCAGGAAGGCGGACCTGCGCCCAACGCAGGCCGGGCCGCCGCCCCGGTCAAACCGGCCCCGGTCCCCCCGGTTGCTGCGGCGACCATGGCTCCGGGAGTGGCCGAATACACGGCCGGCATGGCCGCCCTCCGGGCCGCCAACTACCCTGAGGCGATAAGACTTCTGCGTGCGGCTGTGGCGGCCGCCGACAAGGCGGACCATCGGCTCGGCCTCGCCGAAGCACTTGAGAAATCGGGTGCGATGTCGGACGCCCTGGTTGAATACGAGGCGGCGGCGGGCCTTGACTCCGCAAACGTTCGCTACATCAGTGATTGGGCGAAGGCGCTTTACCGAGCCGGACGCGCCACCGAAGCGATTCAGGCTTACGAGGCGGCGCTACAACTGGATGGGGACAACGTGGCCAACCTGAAGGAAATCGCCAATCTTCTTATCCAGGGGAATGACTTCGCCAGGGCGCGTCCGCACCTTCAGAAAGTCGTGGCGATCCAGCCGGATGATCTCGCCCCGAAACAAAGCCTGGCCCGTGCCCTCGACGGTACCGGCGATCTGGAAGGCGCGACGCAGCAATACCGCGACATCCTCGCTGCGATGCCCGAGGCCCATCTCTCTCGTGCCCTTCTCTCCGACCTCCTGATGCGGCGAAACCGGCCGGCCGAGGCCCTCGCGCTTCTTGATCAGGGGCTCGCGGCCGACCCTAACGCAGGCCTGCTCCATCGTGAAAAAGGGCGGGTATACGACCGCCTGGGCCGCGGCGCCGAGGCGGTGGCCTCGTATCGCGAGTACGTTCGCCTCTCGCCTGGCGCCAACGACGTGCGCACCTTCACCGACCGGATCAACCAGCTCGCTGCCTCGGCAGGGCAATAGAGCGCCTGAATATGCAAGGCCGCACCCTCGTCCTTCGCAGCCGGGCGTGGGCTTCCGCCGGTCTGGCGGCGGCGATGAGCCTGGCCTCGTTCGGGCACGCCGACGACCTTGCCGCCCTGGCCAGGAAAGAGAAGGCCCGCCGGGCGAAGATCGCGAGCCCGGTGAAAGTCCTCACCGAGGGTGATGCGGCGTCAAACCCGGGCAACGTGACCCAGATGGAAGGTGTGGTCGCTCCAGGCCCCGTGAAGAAACCCTCCGCAGGCGAGCAGGGTCCAACTCCCGAAGAGGTCTGGCGGGCCCGGGCGAACGCGGCGCGCGCCGCCGTCACCGCCGCCGAGAAGTCGCTCGTCCAGATTCAGCGGGAGCTGGAGAGGCTCAGCTCCGACCTGACCCAGGTCTCCGCGGCGGAGGCGCAGGACCCTCTTCGGCTTCAGAAGAAGGAGGCCGCCATGGCCGCCATGAGGGAAAAGGTCGAAGCCGCCCGAGCGGCAGTGACGGCCGCCAACGCAGGGGTTGCCGCCGTTCAAGAGGAAGCCCGGAGGGCGGGCGTGCCCGCCGGATGGCTTCGCTAGTCGTCGCCGTCCTCTCCAACCGCCTGCCTTGAGACTTTGATCGACGTTCTCCTCGTCGAAGACAAGGACTCGCTTCGAAACGCCCTGACCGAAGCGCTGCGCGAGCACGGTCTGTCGGTTGAAGGCTGCGCCGATACCTACGAGGCGACGCGCTCGCTCGGCCGCTCCACCTTCGGCGTGGTTCTCACCGATCTGAAGCTCCCGGCGGGGAGCGGTTTTGATGTGCTGGCGGCGGCGCTCAAGGCCGGGCCTGAAACCGACGTCATCGTGATGACCGCGTTTGGCTCGATTGAAGACGCGGTGCGCGCGATCCGTGAGGGCGCCTCGGATTTCTTGACCAAGCCCGTCGACACCGACCACCTCCTCCTGCTCGTCGACCGTGCTCTCGACCGGCGCCGGCTCAAGCGACGCGCCTTCCTCCTCGAAGAAGAACTGCAGGAACGCATGTCTCTGCCCCGTCTGGTGGGCACCAGCGAGGGACTCAAGCAGGCGCTGTTGCAGGTGCAGCGGGTGGCCCCCACGGACACCACGGTGCTGATTCTCGGCGAGAGCGGCACCGGCAAGGAACTGCTGGCGCGCTCTGTCCATCAGCTCTCTCCCCGAGCGCGGGGGCCGTTCGTGGCCATCAACTGCGCTGCCATTCCCGAGTCGCTTCTCGAGAACGAACTGTTCGGCCACGAGAAGGGCGCCTTCACCGGAGCGAGTGGTCGCAAGTTGGGCCGGGTGGAGATGGCGCAGGGGGGCACCCTATTCCTGGACGAGATCGGCGAGCTTCCCCTCTCGCTGCAGCCGAAGATCCTGCGCCTGGTTCAGGAAAAGCAGTTCGACCGGGTGGGGGGCACCGAAACGCGGACGGTCGATCTGCGGCTCGTCACCGCCACCAACCGCGATCTCAAGGCCATGGTCGCGGCCCGCGAATTCCGCGAGGATCTCTTCTTCCGTCTCTCCGTGATCGAGATCCTCATCCCCCCATTGCGCGCCCGGCGGGACGACATCCTCCCCCTCGCCGAGTCTTTCGTGGCCAGATTCTCAAGAGATGCCGGCCGCCGTCGCCCCCTGACGCTTTCGGCCGCCTCTCTTCGCGCTCTCACCGAACACGCCTGGCCGGGGAATGTGCGCGAGCTGCAAAACAGCATCGAGCGCGCGGTGATCCTGTGCCCGGGTGAGGTGGTGGAACCGGAACACCTGCGCGTGGCCGGGCCGGCCGCGGCCAGACCTTCGATGGGTGACGTCATCGACCTGCGAGGTTCTATCAGCGAAGTGCGCGACCGGGCCGCGGACGCAGCCGAAGGCGAACTGGTGGCCCGAGCCCTTG
The DNA here is from genome assembly GCA_017990495.1 of Vicinamibacteria bacterium. GTDB lineage: Bacteria > Acidobacteriota > Vicinamibacteria > Fen-336 > JAGNNV01 > JAGNNV01. The sequence continues at coordinate 7,798 of JAGNNV010000073.1, read as the reverse complement.
CCACCGCCGACGGTTCGGTGGAACGGGCTGCGGAATCTCTGGGCCTCACCACCAACGCGCTCCGCAAGCGGATGAAGCGCCGCGAGGACTAGTTCTTCTCTTCGGGGGGCTTCATCTTCTTGTAGCGGTCTTCCGAGGGAAGAATGCGCTTGCGCAGACGGATGGACTGGGGCGTCACTTCCACCAGTTCGTCGGTGGAGATGAATTCGAGGGCCTGCTCGAGGGTGAGCTGACGATGCGGGGTGAGACGCAAGGCGTCGTCCGCGCTTGACGCGCGCATGTTGGTGAGTTTCTTGGCCTTGGTGACGTTCACGTCCATGTCGCCGGCTCGAGCGTTCTCGCCCACCAGCATGCCCTCGTACACCTTTTCGCCCGCCCCGATGAACAACTCGCCGCGCTCCTCGAGATGGAAGAGCGCGAACGTGGTGGTGTCGCCGACGCGATCGGCCACGAGCGACCCTTTGGTCCGCCGCGAGATGTCGCCCACCCAGGGCCGGTACGAATCAAAGAGCCGGTTCATCACCGCGGTGCCGCGGGTATCGGTGAGGACTTCGGTCCTTATGCCGATGAGGCCGCGCGTGGGCACCATGAAGTCGAGCAGCACGCGGCCCGAACCGTGATTGACCATCTTCGCCATCTCGCCGCGCCGCAGCGCCATCTTCTCCATCATGACCCCGGTGAAGGTGTCCGGGATGTCGATGGAGACGAGTTCGAAGGGCTCCAGGCGGACGCCGTTCTCCACCCGGGTGATGACGTCGGGGTTCGATACCGCAAGCTCGAAGCCTTCGCGGCGCATGTTCTCGATGAGGATCGCGATCTGCAGTTCGCCACGGCCGATCACCTTGAAGGAGTCGGCGCTGTCCGTGGGCTCCATCTTCAGGGCCACGTTCGTGAGCAGCTCCTTGTCGAGCCGGTCCTTGATGTGGCGCGAAGTGACGTACTTGCCTTCGCGGCCGGCCATCGGCGAGGTGTTGATCGAGAACACCATGGAGAGAGTGGGCTCATCGATGTGGAGGGGCGGCAGCGGCTTGGGATCGGTGGCGCTGGTGACGGTCTCGCCGATGTTCACCTCGGAGAATCCGGCGAGCGCCACGATGTCGCCCGCGTGAGCCTCCTCGACTTCGAGGCGGTGGATTTCTTCGAACGTGAAGAGCTTGGTGATCCTGGCGGTGATGGTCGTGCCGTCGCGACGAACGAGGGCGACGTTCTCCCCGGTCTTGACCGTACCCTCGAACACGCGGCCGATGGCGAGACGGCCCAGATAGTCGGAGTAGTCGAGGTTCGCGATGAGCATCTGCAGAACCTGGGTCGGATCGCCGCCCGGTTCGGGAACCGTCTTGATGATCGCGTCGAACAGAGGCCCGAGGTCCTTCATCTCTTCGGTGGGAGTGAGACCAGCCAGGCCCGCGCGCGCGTTCGCGTAGATCACGGGAAAGTCGAGCTGGGCTTCGGTCGCGTCGAGGTCGATGAACAGGTCATAGACCGCGTTCAGCACTTCCTGGATGCGCGCGTCCTTGCGGTCGATCTTGTTGATCACCACGATGGGGGCGAGCTTCTTCTCGAGCGCCTTGCGCAGGACGTAACGGGTCTGGGGCAGCGGGCCTTCGGAGGCGTCGACCAGGAGGAGGACGCCGTCGACCATGCTCAGCGCGCGCTCGACCTCACCGCCGAAGTCGGCGTGACCCGGGGTATCGCAGATGTTGATCTTGGTGCCCTTGTAACGGACGGCCGCGTTCTTCGCGAGAATGGTGATGCCGCGTTCGCGTTCGAGGTCGTTCGAGTCCATCACCCGCTCGGCGATTTCCTGGTTTTCCCGGAAGCCGCCGGCCTGGCGCAGGAGGGTGTCCACGAGGGTCGTCTTACCGTGATCGACGTGGGCGATGATGGCGATGTTGCGCAACTGGGTCATGTGGGGGGCCTTTTAGGGCGTCGTCCTCTCTGGTTTTCCCCGCAGGATGTAGGGGGGAGCCCGCAAGTTTACCGAAAATGGGCGTTTAACACCCGCGCCAGGTCTTCCTGGGTGTTGATCCCCTGTAAGGCGCCCTCCGAGACGGCCGCTTCGACCACGCGGGCCGCGTCAAGGCGTACGATCGCGCGAAGGCTTGGCGCGTCCCCGCCCGCCAGGACTTCCTCCATCACCGCCCGGTTCAGACCAATGGGATGCCCCCTTTGACCCTGGTGGGTCGCCACCACGATGGCGGCCCCCTCCTCGAGGCGCCGGCACAGCAGGCGAAGGTCAGCGGAGGTCACCAGAGGATGATCCACGGGCAGCACGAGAGCGCCGCTTGACCCCAGCCGAAGGGCCTCGGCCACTCCGAGTCGGACCGAGGCGAACATGCCCGCCGGTTGATCGGGGTCGACATTCACCACACGGTGTTCGCCGGGTTCGGGATGGGGAAGAGCCTCGTTCACTTCGCGATTCACCACCACCACGACGGTTTCGATCGCCGCATCGCGGAAGTTCCGAAGCGCGTGGCGGTGGAAGGTTTCGCTCCTCCACTCGAGCAGCGCCTTGGGACCGCCGGCGCGCCGCCCGAAACCCGCGGCCAGAAGCACGCCGTGAATCACCAGACCCTCGCGTTCTTCGCCCTATACTCGCGCCCGCGACCCATGAAACCGAAACATCTCATCTCTCTTAAAGACTACTCGCGCGACGACATCGAAGAAATCTTCGCCCTCGCGGAAAAGATGAAGGCCGATCCGGCGTCCTACAAGCAGGCTCTTCTAGGCAAGACCCTGGCCATGATCTTCCAGAAGCCGTCCACGAGGACTCGTGTGTCTTTCGAGGTGGGGATGTTCCAGCTCGGGGGTCTTGCCGTTGTGCTGAACCACGACGAGATCCACCTGAGCGTGGGTGAGTCGGTGGCCGACACCGCGCGCGTGCTCTCCACTTTCGCCGACGGCATCATGGCCCGCGTGTTCGCCCATCAGGATGTGCTCGACCTCGCGAAGTACGGGAGCCGCCCGGTGATCAACGGCCTCTCCGACCTGTTGCACCCCTGCCAGGCTTTGGCCGACTTCTTCACTTTGCGCGAGAAGTTCGGTTCACTTCAGGGCCTCAAACTCGCTTACGTGGGCGACGGAAACAACGTTTGCCACGAACTCATGATCGGCGCGGCCCGTCTCGGTGTCGAGATGATCGTCGCCACCCCGAAGGGCTTCGAGCCCAACCCGCTCATCACCAAGAGCACGGCTCGCGATGCCCAGAAGGCCGGGACGGTTCCGGCGAGGCTCGTGAACGATCCCGCGGCCGCGGTCGAAGGCGCGCGCGTCGTGTACACCGACGTGTGGACGTCGATGGGGCAGGAAGGCCAGGAGGAAAGCCGGAAAGCGGCCTTCGCCGCCTTTGGTGTGGACGCCGAACTCATGTCTCTGGCCGCGCCTGACGCCGTCTTCATGCACTGTCTGCCGGCTCATCGCGGTCTCGAAGTCACCGACGAGGTGATGGATGGCCCGCAGTCGGTGGTCTTCCAGCAGGCGGGAAACCGGCTGCACGCTCAGAAGGCGGCGTTGACCCTGCTCTTGGGCGACTAGGCCCGACGGTCGGCCCGGCGGGTCACCCACAAGGCGGCGCGCTTCGCGAAGTCCCGCGCGTCCATGCGGTGAACGACCGGTCGTTGTGGTCCCCCGAGCAGGACTTCCTTGAGGCCGGCGCCATCGCGCTTTTTGTCGCTCATCGAAGACCGTCGAACCGCCCCCGCGAGCCCCGCGCGCAGGGGAGTGCGTGAGCCTACGGCTTCGATGGTCGCGCGCATCCGCGACGCGTCCTCGGGTGAGGAGAGGCCCAGTTCCGCGCTCAGATCGACGGCGAAGTCGAGGCCGTAGCCCACGGCCTCGCCGTGAGAGAAGCCCCGGTAGGACGTGGCCGCTTCCAGGGCGTGCCCCAGGGTGTGGCCGAGATTGAGGAGGATGCGTTCCCCGCTCTCACGCTCGTCCGCTTCGACGATGCGGGCCTTGATTCGCACCGACTCCGCGATGGCCGCTTCGGTCTCCGCCTCGGTGGCGTTGCGCAAGCCGCGGGTCCGCTCGACCAGCGCAGTGAGGCCACGGCTCCGCAGCAGTCCGCACTTCAGGATTTCGTAGACCCCGCTCTGACGCTCGCGCGGGGGCAGGGTTTTGAGGAACGCAAGGTCGGCGAGAACCAGCGCGGGCTGATGAAACGCACCGACGAGGTTTTTCCCCGCGGGAAGGTTGATGCCGGTCTTGCCTCCCACGCTGCTGTCGACCATGGCCAGCAAAGTGGTGGGAATCTGGACGAATCGCACTCCTCGCTGAAACGTGGCGGCGGCGAAACCGGCAGCGTCACCGATCGAACCGCCACCGAACGCGATCACGAAGCTCGACCGATCAAGCCCGGCCCGGGCCATGGCGCGGACGCTGGTTTCCCAGGCTCCCGTGGTCTTGGCCTTCTCGCCATCGGGCAACAGAATGATGCGGCGGGAGGAGAAACCGGCGCGGCCGAGGGCCGGGAGCAAAGCCCCTCCGTGGAGATTCATGACCGCTCGGGAAGAGACGATCACACCGGTCGCCCCGGGTCCGAGAACCCGCGACAAGGCCGGCGAGGACACGGCCCCGCGACCGATGACGACCTCGTAAGGGCTGCGGCCCACCGCCACGCGCACGCGCTTCATAGGGGCGAGGAGCGTAGCAGAGGGAAGCGAGCACCCGAGCAAGCGCGCGGCGAGATCAGTACGCGCGCGGACGCAACCAGCCGGGCAAGGCGCCTTCCCGACGGGCCCGCGCCTGGAACTCGTCCTCGAGTTCGCGCGCCTCAGCCTCCAGGCTCTCCGCCCGGCTGAGGAGTATCGCCGGCGCCCGCCGACCTGTGGGCTTCTTCTTCGGATCGCGCGGGGTCTGTTCCGCCTCCTGACGCAGCTCCCGCGCTTCGCGTCTCAGGTGGCGCGCTTTCTGGTCGATTGATCGCCATCGCGCACGCCAGTCCGCCTCGGCGTTGTCGCGCTCGGCCGTTCCGGCTTCAGGGGCCAAAGGCCGTCCCCGGCGTCCGGGAGTTACAACCGCAGGCTCGGCGGGAGGGGCTTTCTCCGTTTCGGCCTCGGCTTGCCGTCGACACGCGGCCAGGCGGTCGAGATCGGCATTGGTGAAGACCCTTCCGGCGAGCGGCCCCTTGATCGGCGAACAGTCAGGGGTGGCCGCAAAGGCCAGGGTCGTGAGAGTGAGCGAAAGGAACGTCATGGGGTGTCTCCGTTGGTTCGGGAGAGAACCACGGACGAGGACACGACCCGCAAGCCAAGGCGCCGATTCTGGCCCATTCCGGGGCCCGATGGCAAACGTTTTCCGGCGCTTCCGAAGGGGAACAGTGACGAAAGACTAGAATCGGCGGCCCCCATGACCCCAGAACGCCTGTTTCCCTTCGCCGAGGTGTGGTGGGTTTACCTGCTCACCACCGTCCTGATCGGCGCTTTTCTGGCCATCGACCTCGGCTTTTTTCACAAGACGGCGCACCGGGTGGGCATGCGCGAGGCCTCGATCTTCGCGGTGATATGGGTGGGGGTGGCCCTGTTGTTCAACGTCGCCCTCTACTTCTGGGCCCTGTCTTTCCTCGCCAATCATCCGCCGGTGGGAATGACCGTTGATGAGGCGGCGAAGAGGACGGCCATGGAGTTCCTGGCCGGCTACGTCATCGAGTACTCCCTCTCCGTGGACAACCTCTTTGTCTTCGTGGTCGTCCTCAATTACTTCGCCATCCCCCCGGAGTTCCGCCACCGCGTGCTGTATTTCGGGATCCTGGGCGCGCTCGTCTTTCGCGCCATCTTCATCGGTGTCGGCGCCGTCCTGCTTCAGTTCCAATGGGTGGTGATCGCGCTCGGCGTGTTCCTCGTGTTCACGGGGTACCGGGTGATGGTGTCCGACGACGAACGTTCCGTCGATCCCGAGAAGAACGTGATGATCAAGTGGCTGCGGCGCATGATCCCCGTGACCCCCAAGTTCCATGGACAGCATTTCTTCGTTCGCGAAGGAGGGCTGTGGCATGCCACACCCCTGTTTATCGCTCTGGCATTCCTGGAACTCACCGACATCGTGTTCGCCCTCGACTCGGTTCCCGCGGTGTTCGCCATCACCAACGAGCCGCTGATCGTCTTCACCTCGAACATGTTCGCGATCCTCGGTCTGCGAAACCTCTACTTCCTTCTCGCCGAAGCCGTCGACCTCTTCTACCTGCTCAAGTACGGCCTCGGCGTCGTCTTGATCTTCGTGGGTCTGAAGATGACCATCCTGAACAAGATGTGGGACGGACACTTCCCGATCTCGTTCTCCCTCGGCTTCATCCTCACCGTCCTGGCCCTCGCCATCTTCGGATCGCTCCTCTTCCCGAAGAAACCAACCCAAACCTCGTAGGACACTCATCAATGGAAGAACGCACGCTCAAGGAAATCACGCCACCGTCGGTGGATTTCTCGCAGTGGTACCTGGACGTCGTGTTGAAGGCCGAACTCGCGGACTACGGTCCGGTCAAGGGCTGCATGGTCATCCGCCCCTACGGCTTCGCCATCTGGGAAAACCTGCAGGCGGAAACCGACCGCCGCATCAAGGCCCTTGGTCACAAGAACGCCTACTTCCCCCTGCTCATTCCCAAGAGCTTCCTGGAGAAGGAGAAAGAACACGTCGAGGGCTTCTCGCCCGAGTGCGCCTGGGTGACCATCGGCGGCGGGGAAGAGCTCGAGGAGCCGCTCGCCATCCGTCCGACCTCGGAAGCCATGATCTGCTCGATGTACGCCAAGTGGGTGAAGTCGTGGCGTGATCTCCCGATTCTTCTCAACCAGTGGTGCAACGTGGTGCGCTGGGAGAAGGTGACCCGCCCCTTCCTGCGCACCACCGAGTTCCTCTGGCAGGAAGGCCACACCCTTCACGCCACCGCCGAAGAAGCGCAGAAGGAGACGCTCGACATCCTCGAGATGTACCGCGAGGTGGCCGAGGACGTTCTGGCCATGCCCGTGTACTTCGGCCCGAAGAGCGACTCCGAGAAGTTCGCGGGCGCCGCCCGCACGTACGCCATCGAGGCCCTCATGGGTGACGGCAAGGCCCTGCAGGCCGGCACTTCGCACAACCTCGGCCAGCATTTCGCCAAGGCCTACGAGATCGAGTTCGTGGATCAGAACCAGCAGCGGGCGCTGCCGTGGTCGACGTCGTGGGGCGTTTCCACGCGCCTGATCGGCGGCCTGATCATGACCCACGGCGACGACCGGGGCCTGGTCATTCCGCCCAAGGTGGCGCCTTACCAGGTGGTGATCGTGCCCATCCCGCCGCGCAAGGGCGATTGGAACGAGGCCGTGCTTCCGAAGGCGCGCGCGGTGATGGCTGAACTCGTGGCTGCGGGCATCCGCGTTCACCTCGACGATCGCGACAATCACCAGACCGGCTTCAAGTACGCCGACTGGGAGATGCGCGGCGTGCCCTTGCGCATGGAAATCGGGCCCAAGGACATCGAGAAGGACTCGTGTGTTCTGGTCCGCCGCGACACCCGCGAGAAGGAGTTCGTTCCGCTTGCCGGTCTCGCCGAGAGTGTCAAAACGCGTCTCGATGCCATTCAGAAGAACCTGTTCGACCGCGCCTGCAAGTTCCGCGACGACAACACCGCGGAACCCGCGAACTACGACGCATTCAAGGAGGTCATGGCCACCAAACGCGGCTTCCTGCTCGCGGGCGTGTGTTCGAGCGCCGAGTGCGAGGCGAAGATCAAGGAGGAGACGAAGGCCACCGTGCGTTGTTTCCCCTTGAATCGCGACGAGGCCCGGGCCTGCATCCGCTGCGGCACCGAAGGGAAGATCGCCTACCTCGC
>JAGNNV010000339.1 GCA_017990495.1 Vicinamibacteria bacterium | reverse complement strand
AGGCCGGGGCACCGGCTGGTCCGGCGGCCGAAGCAACGAGCGCGCCGCTCGCGGGCTCGGCCATTCTCGACCGCGGCATCTCCAGGCGATCTTGATTGGCTGTGGCAGAAAGACGCGCGTGTGTGGCGGACTGGCCCGCGACGACGGCCCGTCGGAACGCGACGTGTGGAAGGAGACGTCCGCGTTCGCCTTCTCGAGCTCGGCGCTCCGCCCGCAGGGCGGAGCGCCGATCGATGCCGAGACGTCCCTGTCTCAGCGTGTCGCTTCGCGGATGGTGTCGATGTTCTTGACGTCGTCGTTCTTGAGGATGCGCTTGGCGCGCGAGACCTCGTCGTCGTTCTCGGTGTGGACCGCGATCAAGATACGCCCCTTCTTCGCGTGCTCTTCGTACCTCTTGGCTTCGAGCTCCGGGATTCCGAGACCGACGAGCGTTCCGGTGAGACCACCGACGAGGCCGCCCGCCGCAGCGCCCGAGAGCGCCGCGAGGATGGGTCCAGCGGCGATGAACGGCCCGAGGCCCGGGATGGCGAGCGCGCCGATGCCGGCGAGCAAGCCGATGGTTCCGCCGATCGCGCCGCCGACGCCTACGCCGGTCGCCGCGCCCTCGGGCGCCTTGGTGTTCTTCGCGAAGGCGAAGTCGCGGGTCGACTGCATGTCCGGAAAGAGGACCGAGAGGTCGTCGCGCTGGAAGCCTGCGCGGAGGAGATCGGACACCGCCGTCTCCGCTTCGCCGTAGGTGTTCACGATGCCGAGTACTGCCTTGTTCGTTGCCATTGGATTGCCTTTCACCGCCCCTTCAGGGCGCGACCTCGAGCTGATTGTCTACTTGCCGTACACCCTCGACGCGCTCCGCGGTGCCGACCACGGCGGTACGTTCGTCCTCCGACTTCACGGGCCCGCGGAGCGTCACGTTGCCGTCGGTCGTGATGACCTTGACGTTCTTGGCCGTCATGGAAAGGGCGCCGTCATCCATCAGGCCACGGCGAATCTTCGCGGTGATGTCGATGTCGCCCCTGTTCTGCCCCTGGTCCATCGGGGTGGGCGGCTTGAACTCGGACTTCGTCGGCGTGTCGCGCTCGTTCACCTTGGTGTTGTCGGGCGCAGGCGGGTTGTCCTTGCAGCCGACGAACAGCGCGGCGGCGAGAGCGCCGACGGCGACCGAGCAAACGAGGAACCTGTTCCTCATCGGTGGTTGTGTCTGGTTCATGCGCCCGGCCATTGCAAGCGATGCGCCCGTACAACATCACGTTCTTTTCGGCGGAAGCCGACGCAAATTCGCCTCGTCGAGTTACAAAATGGAGCCGGGCTCCGCATCGGCGTAGCCCGTTCGATACTGCGGCTTGGCGCGGGGCTGGTTGCTATTGGGTGCAGACACCACTTTGCAGAGGTGTTGGGCCCGGGTGTGACGTGATTCGTGCGAGGGATGGATGGACAAGGGCCCCGCTCATGATGGATAACGCGGTTGTCAAGGCTGCAAAACCCATCACGAGAGGGCCCGATGACGAGCATCCCCGAGGCACGTTCCGAAGTCCACCGTCAGGTGCGACGGCTGATCGCGATCGTCGAAGAAGAGCACCCGCTGAGCGCCGCGGAGGTGGAGGTTGCGCTCTGGACGGGAGTGCTGGGCGTGGGAGCCGCGATGCTGCGACTGTTCTTCCTTCGCCAGGCCGTGTCCTGGCGGGTCGGGCGTCGCTACGAAGCCGATGGGCTCCTCTACGAGGTCGAGGAAGCCCGCGAGGTCGAGGTCGGCACGAAGTTCGGGAAGGTCAAAGCGCCGCAGCCCGCCGGTCGAGTCGTGGGGGCGCCGCGCCGTCCGCGCGATCTGCCCATGGCTCGCGTCTTGGGCGTGCCGGGCGGCTTCACGCTGCCACTGGTAACGCTGGTGGCGAGGTTCGCAGCGCTGATGGCCTTCCTTCCGACGCGCGAGACGCTGCGTTCGCTTCTCGGATGGGCTCCAGCACCGCGCTCGGTCCTTCGTATGGTGGACGCGGTTGGAAAGCGGGCTCGGCCCTACCTGGAGCAGGCTGCGGTACCCGAGGGGGACACGGACGTCTTGCTGATCACGGTCGACGGGAAGGGAGCCCCTGCCATCTCGAAGGCCGAGCATGCCAAGCGGAAGCAGCCCCATCGGAAGGACGGGGCAGGGCACCGCAAGAAGAGCGGCAGTCCCAAGAAACGCCGAGGACCGGGGAAGAAATCGAAGAACGCGAAGATGGCCGCGGTCGGGGTCATCTGCACGTTGCAACTCGATGCCGAGGGCCGGGCGCGACCAGTCAACAAGCGCATGTACGCGACGTTCACGACCTATCGGGCCCTGTTCATCTGGCTCAAGGCCGAGGCGGTCCGACGTGGATATGGCACTGCGAAATTCCGGAAGGTGCAGTTCGTGGCCGATGGCGCCGAGGTACTGTGGGACCTGCAGCAGGAGTTCTTCCCGGGCGCACAGGTTTGCCTGGACTGGGTACATGCCGTGGAGAAGCTCTGGGCATGCGGAAAGGCCATCAATCGCGGGTCGCGCACCAAGAGGGCGCCGCTCGAGGACTGGGTTCACGCGCAAAAGAAGCTGCTCCGGCAGGGCAAGTTGGACAACGTGATCGCAACCCTGCAGTCCGCACTGGACGGCACGGCCGCCACGGGACCCGGGAACAAGTTCCGCCGCATAGTGCTCGAGAAGACGATCAACCACTTCACGAAGAACGGTCACAGGATGCGCTATCACCGCCTCCGTCAACAGGGCCTCGTGATCTCCAGCGGGCTCATCGAGGGAACCGTGCGCCATCTCGTGGGGATGAGGCTCGACGGGCCCGGCATGCGATGGGGCAAGGCCCGCGCCGAGGCGGTTCTCCAGTTGCGATGCATCGCACTCAACGGTCTGTGGTGCGGCTTCGAGGCGTACCTCAGTGGGCTCCCACGCCTCACCCTGGCGGGCCAGCCTGCGCCCACGGTCACCCACGACGCCGTGAAGAAGGCGGCGTGACCGAGCTGGCGACGGGCAACCATTCGAAACCATGCTGCAAACTGGGATCTGCACCCAACACAGATCCTGCGTATTCACTTGTCACGGAGTGCCAGCAATTCAGCACGTATATCCTGATCTCTCGTGGCTTCCTGGTCGAGCGCGACATGAAGTGCTGCGGCGTGACCGCAGGAGCTGGGTCGATGGCGTGCGAAATGTTCCAGACGAGGGTCTCCACCGAACGGGCTGGAGACACCGTGTCCGAGATGACGATCACGAAGAGGAATGCAAACTGGATTGCCTACAACGTAGATCCCAAGTTCGACGACGCGAAACATGCGATTGACGACCTGGGACTCACGCCCGGGTCCATCTACGTCTTCGACAAGGCCATGGGGGCGGATACCTCCAAGCAAGGAGACGGGTCTCATGTGTGGCCGATCATTCGGATTGATTCCGAGAACTCGCGATTTCAGAACCTCGATTTCGGGGCCACGAAGGACTTGCTCCCCGCGCCGGCGTGGGCGTCTGCTGCGACACCGATCGCGGCGGATCTTGCCAAGTCTGGGACTGCTGGCGACTGGTTGAAGCGTGGCTATCCGCCTGGGCACGCGTGTGGCCTCGGTATCGCGCCGAAGGCTGATCGCCTGCCGGACGCGGTCAAGCACTTGCGGCGCGCGCGTCCCGTTGGAATGGGAAGGCTTGCTATCCAGAGGCGACTTCCGCCGTCGGCTCCTGGGGCGCCGCCGACGTTCCGGCTCGTCTACCTGAGTTCCTTCATTCGTATGTGGGGTGATGGGCCAGAGGACAATTACCACGCAACGCGGTTTCTGCTCTCCCTTCGTAGCACGCCATATTTCGAGCACCTGCAGGCGTATTGGTTCCTCTACGCGCCCAAGAGCTACCTCGCATATCACATGTGGGCCGAGGGCCACCGCCACTAC
>JAGNNV010000338.1 GCA_017990495.1 Vicinamibacteria bacterium | reverse complement strand
CGACGTTCTTCGACTCGGCTTCGGCTTTCTGGCCGGTGCGGAAGCCAAGGGTCTTGCGGCCGATACGGCGCTCGACCACCTTCTCGAGGCCCACGAACGCGCCGCCGCAGATGAAGAGGATGTTCGAAGTGTCGACCTGGTAGAACTCCTGGTGCGGATGTTTGCGGCCGCCCTGGGGAGGCACGTTGGCCACCGTGCCTTCGAGGATCTTCAGCAGCGCCTGCTGCACACCTTCGCCCGAAACGTCACGGGTGATGGACGGGTTCTCGTCCTTGCGGGAGATCTTGTCGATCTCGTCGATGTAGATGATGCCTTCCTGGCACTTCTCGATGTCGCCACCCGCGGCCTGGAGGAGCTTGAGGATGATGTTCTCGACATCCTCGCCCACGTAGCCGGCCTCGGTGAGGGTGGTGGCGTCGACCATGGCGAAGGGCACGGCCAGCATGCGGGCCAGGGTCTGGGCGAGCAGGGTTTTACCCGTGCCGGTGGGGCCGACGAGCAGGATGTTCGCCTTCTGCAGCTCGACGTCGCCCCGGATCTTCTGCTTCGAAATCTGGAGGCGCTTGTAGTGGTTGTGGACGGCCACCGCGAGCTTCTTCTTGGCCGAGTCCTGGCCGATGACGTAGTCATCGAGGAACTTCTTGACCTCGTGGGGAGCCGCGAGATTGCCCTTGGCCTTGGGGGTGGGGGTTTTCTTGTCGTCGGCGATGATGTCGTTGCAGACCTCGACGCACTCGTCGCAGATGAAGACGGTGGGACCGGCGATCAGCTTGCGGACGTCGCCCTGATCCTTGTTGCAGAACGAGCAGCGAAGCGTCTCGCCGTCGTTTCTCTTCATCGTGGTCATCTGTGGGGGTGGACCCTTCGGATTTCAGAGCGCAAACGCGGGGGGCGCCGGCTCAGGCCTTTTCCTTCTCTCGCTTGGCGATCACCTGATCGATGATGCCGTACTCGACCGACTGAAGGGGGTCCATGATGAAGTCGCGGTCGGTGTCGGCGGCGATCTTCTCGATGGGCTGGTTGCAGTGTTTGGCCAGAATGGCGTTCAGGTTGTCCTTCATGCGGAGGATTTCCTTGGCCTGGATGGCGATGTCGGAGGCCTGGCCCTGGGTGCCGCCCAAAGGCTGGTGGATCAGGATGCGGGCGTTCGGGAGGGCGCAGCGTTTGCCCTTGGTGCCCGCGGCCAGCAGGGTGGCGGCCATCGAAGCGGCCTGCCCGACGCAGATGGTCTGAATGTCCGGCTTGATCAGCTGCATGGTGTCGTAGATGGCCATGCCGGCGGTGACGGAACCACCCGGGCTGTTGATGTAGAGGTGGATGTCCTTCTCCGGATCCTCCGCCTCGAGGAACAACAGCTGGGCGATGATCAGATTCGCCACCGCGTCGTCGATGGGCGTGCCGATGAAGATGATGTTGTCCTTCAGCAGGCGCGAGAAGATGTCGTAGGCGCGTTCCCCGCGGGCGGTCTGCTCGACCACCATGGGGACGAGCATGGCGTGGGTTGGGCTCATTCGAAGTTGACTCTAGCAGCGGCCCTTATCATGTCAATAATGCGGCGGTCCCTCGCCTGAGCGGTCAGGCGGGCCCTCTGCTCGGCGTCGAGACGGCCGGAGATCGCGGCCTCGCTGGTGCGGGCGCGGGCGGCCAGGCGCTTGATCTGATCCTGGATGTCCTCTTCGGTGGCCTCTACCTTCTCGGCTTTGCCGATGGCGTCGAGGAGGATCTCGAGCTTCACCTGCTTCTCGGAACCCTCCTTCTGCTCGGCCGCGACCTTGGCCCAGTCGAGGTTCACCTTCTGCAGGTCGATGCCCTGCTGCTGGAGGTTCTCGGCGAAGCGCCGGGTGCGGGCGTCGACCTGCTCTTCGACCAGGCTCTGGGGGATGTCGAAGGTGGCGAGGTCGGCGAGCTTGTTGAGCACCGCGTCTTCGATGGCGACATCCTCGTTGTGCTTGAGCGCGCGCTCGATGCGCTCACGCACGCTGGTCTCGAGCGCCGCGTAGTTGTCGAAGTTCAGGTCCTTGGCGAACTCGTCGTCTTTCTCCGGGAGGACCTTCACCTTGATGGCGCGGACGACCACGTGATAGTCGACCACGCGGGCCACGGGGGAGTTCGGATCGTCGCTCTCCCGCTCCACCGCATGAACCTCGCGGGTCTCGCCCGACTGCACGCCTTCGAGCGCCGCATTCAGCTCAGGATGGTTGCCGGCGTGGCCGATCTCGATGAGGGTGGCTTCGCGCTTTCTGGCCTGGCCGGTGGAGTGATCGGTGATCTCGATGTCGACCTCCACGAAGTCACCCTTCGCGGCCGGGCGGTCCGCGGCGGGTTCGAACCTCGCTCCCGCTTCGCGCAGGCGATTGACCTCGGTGTCGATCATCTCGGGGGTGGCCGCTTCCTTCTTCACCGTGACCTCGATCCCGCGGAAGGCGGGAATCGTGACCTCAGGCAGGATGTCGAAGGTCACCCGGAACTTGAGAGACCCGTCGGCGGAGAGATCGACCTTCTCGAGTTTCGGGGAGGTGAGGGGCCGGAGGTTGTGGGCCTCGAGTTCCTTGGGCAACACCTCGTTCGCGATGGCCTCCACCGCGTCCTGCTCGACGTCGGCCTTGAATTGGCGCTTCACCACCGCCACCGGCACCTTGCCCGGGCGGAAGCCGGGGAGCTGCGCCTTCTTGGCGATGCTCTTCGCGCGCTTGTCGATCTCCCGGGAGACCACTTCCTTGTCGATGTCGAAGTCGATCATCTTGCGGACGGAGTTTTCGGAGGTCAGTTCAGCTTTCAAGGTCTCTCTCTTGGTATGAAGTTTCGGTCCGCGGCAGCGCGAAGCGAGGGGCGGCGTTCGTGATCGTTCAGGACGGGCAACCGAGGCGCCTGGGTGGTTCCTGGGGGCGTCCGGCATCTTGCTTCCGGAGGCGTGGCCGTGGATTCTACGCGGTTGCGCTCCGGAACCCGAAGTTCGAGACCGGGCTCGGGCCACGCGCGGCGGGGACGATTAAACTCCCGCCCCACGCGCGGGCGTGGCGAAATGGCAGACGCGCGGGTCTTAGAAGCCCGTGGAGAAATCCGTGCTGGTTCAAGTCCAGTCGCCCGCATATCCAGTACGGACCGCCGGGCGCCCTGGGGACGTCGGGGTTGCCGCGAAGTCGGCCCCTCCAGTCCAGTCGCCCGCACCACGCAACACGGACTACCGGGCGCCCTGGGGACGTCCGACGACAAGACTTCGGTCGGCCAGTCCAGTCGCCCGCATTCAGCGCCAAGGTGGCGCGACGGAGGGCGCCGGGGCTCGTCATTGCGAGGCCACGTACCTACGTCGATGGCCGAAGCAACCCCGTCCAGCCACTATCAGGCTGGTAGTGGCTCGACGAGATCGCTTCGGCCGACGCCGATCTCTGGCGGCCTCGCGATGACGGCCTTACTGGCGTGCGGCCGTCAGACCGCCCGCCGGCCGGAGAGGGCGACCATGCCCTTCACGATGCGGTACAGGAACCAGAGCGAGATGAGACCCCAGGCGAGCCAGCCGGGGGCGATCAGCAGAAGCCACAGGGGCGACGTGATCAGGTAGAGAGCGCTCGCGAGGAGCACGGACTTGAGCCGCCACGAGTAGTGGGACTCCTGGTATGAGCCGGCCGCGTCGCCCTGCATCACCATGTCGGCGATGAAAGCCACGATGAGGAGGAACACGCTGGCCTGAATCCCGGGCAGAACGGCGGCGATCGCGACCACGAGGTGGAGCAGGTAGCTCACCCAGCTGACGGCGGTGACGGTGTCGCTCGGGTTGTTCGTCGGGTTCTGGATCATGGTCACATTGGCCTCTTATGAAACTACGCAAAACGCCTCAGGGATGTTTCGTGTCTCGGCCCAGCTCCTCGAGGACTCCCTTGATCAGCAGGGGCCAAACGGTGGTGG
>JAGNNV010000002.1:34815-54498 GCA_017990495.1 Vicinamibacteria bacterium | reverse complement strand
GGTGATGGTTCGGGACGAGGGGCGGGCGTCCCCCTCATTGAGGAGAGAACGATAACCGCGTCGCAATGTTCAAACCACCGGCCGGCTTGAGGGGTGGCGTAGGCTCCCCCACGTGAGCGACCCGGCCTCGCCGAATCCACGCGCGGACCTCCCTTTTCCGGAGAGCCTGTGCCACCGATGCGGCGCCCCCCCCCGCCTGGTGCGAACCGACAAGGGGGCCGTGTTCATCCAGTGCCCGCTCCTTAAACGTTATCCGCCCCAGCCGGTCCGGGCCTGCGACGCCTTCATTCCTCGAAATCCCTGATTCCAGTGGTGGCCCCAAGGAACGATCCACCCGGGGGATAATGGTCCCCACATGACCGCAGCCTCCATCACTTTCCGCAGCCTTCTGATCTCCCAGCCCACCCTCGACGCCCTCATTCAAAAGGGCTACGACCATCCCACACCCTGCCAGGCCGAGACCATTCCCCCCGCCCTCAGGGGCCAGGATCTGGTGGTGCAGTCCCGCACCGGCACCGGAAAGACCGCGGCCTTCGGCATTCCCCTGGTGGAGAAGGTGGACCTCTCGATAAAGGCCGTCCAGGGCGTGGTGCTCGCACCCACGCGCGAACTCGCGGTGCAGGTGGCCGAGGAGCTCGGGGCCATTGGCAAGGGTCGGGGAATCCGGGTGGCCGCGATTTACGGCGGCGACTCGATGGACCGACAGATCGACCTGCTGGAATCCGGGGTTCAGCTGATCGCGGGCACGCCCGGCCGAGTCCTCGATCACCTCCGTCGTGGGACGCTCGACCTCAAGAACCTGAAGATTTTCATCCTGGACGAAGCGGACCGCATGCTCGATATGGGCTTCGCCGAGGAGATGCAGAAGATCGTGGCCTTCGTGCCCGAGGAGCGCCAGACCCTGCTCTTCTCCGCCACCATTCCCGCGTCGATCAAGCACCTGATCTACAACTTCCTCAAGGAGCCGCAGTGGCTTCTGCTTTCCGAGGACAAGGTCTACGTCACCGACGTCGAGCACGTCTATTGCATCGTGCCCCGCATGCGCAAGGAGCAGACGCTCTACGACCTCCTGCTCTGGGAGGAACCAACCTCGGCCATGGTCTTCTGCAACACCCGCGAAGAGACCCGACAGGTTCACGAGTTTCTGCACAAACGCGGTCTCCCGTCGGAGATGCTCTCGTCCGACCTGACCCAGGGCAAACGCGAAAGGGTCCTCAAGGCCTATCGCGAAGGACGCATCAAGGTCCTCGCCACCACCGACGTCGCTTCGCGCGGCATCGACGTGGATGACGTGTCGCACGTCTTCATCTTCTCCACGCCCGATTCGCCGGAGCAGTACATCCACCGCGCCGGCCGCACCGGGCGCATCGGCAAGTCGGGGCGGGCCATCAGCCTGCTCTCCGCTCACGACATCATGAACTACAACCGGCTGGTGAAGCGGTACCACATCGAGGTCAAGGAGCTGCGTCCGCCCTCGTCCGACGACGTGACCCGACGCACCGCCGAGCGCGTTCTCGATCTCATCTTGAAGGAGCGCGACGGCTCACCCGACGCGTTGGCCCTGACGGACGTCCTGCTGGCCCGCGACGACCGTCGCCATCTCGTCGCCTCTCTCCTCGAGGTCTGGCGTGACGAGAAGCGCAAGGTCGTCATCCCCATCGAGGTCGATCCCGAAGAGGCCGCGGCCGCCGCGGCCGATGCGGCGGCGGACGCCAAGGATGCCGGTTCGTCCCGCCCCTTTTCGGGCGGCCGCGGGCGTCGGCCCGGCGGCGGGGGTGGCGGCGGACGGGGTCGGAGCGGCCCACCCCGAAGGCACTAGACCCGCGGGCCCGCCGTCCTTTCCGGAGCGACGGGCCCGGTGTGACTACGCGCCGTTGACCGTGATGCTGATCATCTGAATCGGAGTCGCGGGGCGGTCACTGCCATCCGTCTTGGTCGAGCCGATCTTGTTCACCACATCCATGCCCTGGGTCACCCGACCGAAGACCGGGTGCTTGGAGGCCCCGGGCGTGAAGAAGTCGAGATAGGCGTTGTGGACGGTGTTGATGAAGAACTGGCAGGAGCCGCTGTTGGGCTGGCCGGTGTTGGCCATCGACAGGGTTCCAGGCTCGTTGGAGATCTTCGCGTTGGCAGGATGTTCGTCCTGGATGCGGCCGTGGGGCGAATCCCCGGTCCCGGCGCGGCGGCTCTGCGGATCTTTGCTGTTCGGGCAGCCGAACTGGATCATGAAATTCGGGATCACGCGGTGGAAGTGAAGACCGTTGTAGAAGCCCTCCTTCGCGAGGCGGATGAAGTTGCCCGCGGTGATGGGCATGACGTCGCTGTAGATCTCGGCGGTGAAGCTGCCGAGGGAGGTTTCAAACGTCGCGGTCGGATTGGCCATGGTGATGGTCCTTAGTGATGAGTGAGGAGCGGCCTCAGGCGACGGGAGCCTTGAGGGTTGCGCCGGGTTTGGGAGGTTGAGTGAGGCCTAAAGAGACCAGCCACATGATGAGAAGCGCGCCCGCCGAGACCATGGGGGGCCACGCGGGGTTACGGTCGTAGACGAAGCCGCCAAGCAGCGGCCCGATGATATTCCCGAGGGACATGGCGCTCTGATTGATCCCGATGATCCGGCCCCGCGCCACGTTTGGGGCATGGAAGGTGAGAAGGGCGGCGGCCGAGGGCATGGCGATGCCTCCGCCCACGCCGGCGAGCGCAGAACCACCGATGGCCGGGAAGACTCGAGGGAAGAAAGCCATGGTGGCGTTTCCCAGAACGCGCAGAAGGCCGCCCACCATCACCGCCCGCGCCTCGCCGATCTTGCGCACCACGGGGCCAATGACCAGGCCCTGAGTGGCCACGGTCACTAGTCCCATCAGGATGAACACGAAGCCCGTGGCCCGCTGCACGTTTTCGATGGTCCAGCCGGGCAAGACCACCTTGTCGACCCAGAGGATGAACACCGAGTTGAAGGCGAACACCGCGATCTGGCCGAGCAGACCGATCACCAGGATCCGGGCGATCTGTGGATGGCTGATGATGTCGCGGGTCGAACGCTCTGGAACCTTGGCGGCGCTCGATCGCTTCTCCGGCGGGAGTGATTCCTTGAGGAGGAAGATCGAGAGCAGAATGGTGCAGCAGGACGCGACGGCGGCGCAGGCGAAGGTGAGCCGCGGACCGTAGGCCGCCGACATGAACGCCCCGAAGGCCGGCCCGATGATGAAGCCGAGACCAAAGGCCGCGATCACGAGGCCCACGCTCTTCGCCCGATCTTCCGGGGGCGTGATGTCGGTGAGGTAGGCCTGCGCCACCGAGATGTTGCCCCCCGTCATTCCATCGATGAGACGCGCGAAGACCAGATAGATGGGCGAAAGGGCGACCGCGGTGAGGATGGCCCCGGTCAGGGTCCCGAACTGGGAGGCGATGAGCACGGGGCGACGACCCACCCGGTCGGACAGGCGTCCGAGAATGGGCGCGCCCACGAACTGGGCGGCGAAGAAGAGGCTGGTGAGGCCCGCGATCTCAATGCCCGAGAGCTTGAAGAAACCCTCGGCGTAGACGGGCAGGACCGGAATGGTGATTCCGAGACCGATAACGTCCACGAAGACGATGAGAAAGATCGGGAATTTTGGCGAACGAAAGAAGCCGGGCATCAGCAGGAGACCGTGAGGTTACTGTGTCTCCCGTGGTTTCCGGAGGTTGAGCGACCAGTCGTAATCCGTGAACTCAATGGTGAGGCGCTTCGCGGTGAAGGCATTGCGCTCCCCCGCGCCGTCGAAGTAGGGGGCCACAAACTTGAGGATGTTGGCGTCGGTCTTGCCGAAGTCGTCGCGAAACCAATCGAAGATGGGGGACAGGTGAATCACGCTGTTCCCGAGGTCCAGCCGGTTCTCGGTCTGTCGCTCGCGCAGAAAGGTTCGGGTCTGATCGTGCAATTGGGCGTTGAGAGTCGAGCCTTCGTAGGCCTCGGGCCGCAGGGGCGGGCACGACATGGCGGCGCAGACGAGGGCCATGTGGATCCTCGGCTCCTTGAACTCCACACGGATGATCTTGTGCTCCACTTCATCGAGAGTGAGCGTCCTCCCCGCGGCGCGCACGATGTCTTCCTTCCACGGCCCTTTGCCCTTCACCACGCCGAGGAACATGTTGATGTTGCGGATCGACTCGCGCTCTTTGTGCTTGTTGATGAGGGCGATGGTGTAGGCGTTGTAGACGTTGATCCAGTAGGCAAGACGCTCATCGCGGGTCATGCGATCGATCCGGGCGGCGGCCAGAGCCTGGAGATACTTCGGGAACTCCGGGGACTTGTCGAAAGCGTCGTAGTCGACGAGCCCATGCCGCACATGTTCCATGAGCAGCGCGGTCCAGGGCGCGTGCAGAGAGGGGACGGGCGCCCCGGGACTCTGGGGCGGAGAAGGAGCCAGGGAGACCGCCGCCGCGAGCACGAGGGTTTGCAGGATCATCGCTGTATCCTACGATTCCGCTGCGCGTTTGACAGTTACGATGACCACGCACCCTCCCACCCAGATTGGTCGTTACCGGATCGAACGCGAGCTTGGCCGCGGCACGATGGGTGTGGTGTATCAGGCCCGCGACACCACCCTCGGCCGCACCGTGGCCCTCAAAACCTTCGGGGCCATGGCCGCGATCAGTCCCCACGAGCGCGAAGCCTTCGAGGCTCGCTTCCTCTCCGAGGCGCGCATCTCCGCCACTCTCGACGATGAGAACGTGGTCGGGGTCTATGACGTGGGCCGCGATTTCGAAAGCGGTCTGCTTTTCATGGCCCTCGAATACGTGCGCGGGGAGACTCTCTCGGACGCTCTGGCGCGGGGAGCGATGCCCTGGGAGGATGGGGCCCGCATCGTGGCCAAGGTGGCGAGGGCTCTGCAAGCCGCCCATGCCCACCATATCGTTCACCGCGACATCAAGCCCGCGAACATCATGCTGACCACCGCGGGCGAACCGAAGATCATGGACTTCGGCATCGCCAAGGCCAGCGCTTCCCAGCTGACGGTGGCCGGGCAGGTGTTCGGCACTCCGGCCTACATGTCGCCGGAGCAGGCCTCCGGCGAAGAGGTCGACGGGCGTTCCGACATCTTCTCGCTGGGCGCGGTCCTTTATGAGTTGGTGACGAACCGGAGGCCCTTCGAGGGAGCAACCATGGCCGCCACCCTCACCAAGATCCTGCGCGACGAACCCGTGCCGGCCTCGTCTCTCGCCAGGCTACCCAAGGGCCTCGACTCGGTCATCGCCCGGGCGCTGCGCAAAGAGCGGGACGCCCGCTACGACTCGGCGGCGCATTTCGCGAGCGACCTCGAATGCCTGCTCGACGGCAAGCCGCCGATGTACGCGGCAAAGGCGGGGCCGCTCGATACCCTGGACCTGCCCAAGGGCCCGCCTCCCAAGCGGACCTCGACCGTTCCGGCGGTCCCCGCAGGTCGAAGCCGCGTGGTCGCCCCCATCGAAACCCCGCCGGCGAAACCCCTCGCTCCGCGCCTCATCGGCGCGGTGGCCTTGAGCGCCCTGGCGGTGGGGGCCATCCTCTATCTCCAATCTCGCCCTGAAGGCGACGCTGCTCCCACGCCCGCGGGCACGGCGAGTCCCGTCGAAGGTGCGAGCGAGGAGGTCAAGGTCGCCACGCCCGTGACGACTCTTCCGCCGCCCCGCCCCGTGGCGACGCCAACGACGAACACACTGTCGATGGAGTCAGCGGGCGCGCCGGCCACGGTTACTCTCGACCTCCGGCACCCCTTCGGCAGCGCGTCGCTGCGCATCAAGGTCGACGATCGGGTGGTTTTCGCCAACAGCCTCAGCGGCATGCCCATCCGTTCGAGCGGCGTCACCTCGGGATACGACGGCCGGTTCGGCACCGACCTCTCCATCCCCGCCGGCGATCACGTCATCCTCATCGAAGTCCGCTCGGGCGGCGTCGAGTTCATCGAGTCGAGCACCCTGCGCTTGCGGTCCGGGGATCGCCGCCGCCTCCTCGCTCACGTCGACAAGACGTTGACCCTCACCCTCGAGTAAGCGCGACGCGCGGGGCCCAAGAGGCCAACAAGAGCCCCGAGTCGAGCGTCTTGTGATCAAAGGGCGGCAACAACGCCGGCCTTCGATACAAAGAAGAGGAGCCCGCCATGAAGTCGCTCTCCCTCGACCTGCGCCGCCTCGAGCCGTTGCCGGAGCCGTTTTCCGAAACTCCGGCCAAGAGCGCGGCGGTTTCGCTCCTCGCGCATGCCGGGGGAATCGGGGCGATCGTTCTGATCCCGCTGCTCGGAGCAAGCGTTCCTCCGGAGACCGCCAGCGCCTTCAATGACCCGCTGGTGGCGCCCATCATCGTGGCCCTCCCTCCCCCACCGCCACCTCGACAACCGCCCGCGGCAGGTCCGCAAGGATCGGCAGCGGCCGCGGCCGCCCCATCAACCCAGACTCTGACCGAGCCTCTGGACACGCCAACCTCGCTGGCCCTCGTAAGCGACGTTCTCGAACCCTCGACCGGGATCCTGCCCGGGCGGGTCGGGCCCGACAGCCAGGCCAAGGGCGACTGCGCCCTCGGCGCGCTGTGCGGCACGGGTCTCGCCGGAGTCGCCGAGCCCGGTCCGCCTCAGACTCCGCGCATTGGCGGCGTCATCCGAGAGCCACGCCTCATCGCCTCGCGCCCGCCCCAGTACCCGCCCTTGGCCCAGGCCACGGGAGTCTCAGGTCAAGTGATCCTCGAGGCCCACGTCAGCGAAAACGGGCGGGTGCTCGAGGTCCGAGTCGTCGAAGGGCACCCTCTCTTCACCGAGGTGGCGCTTGCCTCGGTACGCAGCCGGGTCTACGAACCGCTCCTGCTAAACGGAGTCCGGAGCGATTTTCTGCTGACCATCACCATGGCTTTCAACATCCGCAGGTAAGGCAGGCGGCGGCGCGGCTTCGGACTCCAGATCATTCACCAGCCGCGTGGCCGCGACCGCGAAGACGGGCAGGGCGAGGATGTTCATTATCGGGAAGAGCAGAACCGAGGCCACGCCAAAGCCGAGCGTCTCCGCGCGGAACCGGCGATGGAAGGCATGGCGCTCGGTGAAGTCGAGGCCGCGGCGGAGCAGGACGGCGTCGGTATTCTGAAAGGCCACGCGATGCCCGGTGAAGCCAAGGGCCAGCAGCGGCCCCATGAAGGGAATCAGGCCGAGCAGGATGGCCACGGGGGCGCCCATGGCGAAGTAAGCCGCGGTCTTGAGCGACTGGATGATCTCCCAGCGAAGGCCCTTTGATTTCTGCACGACGAAGCCCGAGATCTCCTCGACCTTCTGGGAGAGCTTTTCGAAGAGCGGGCCGACAAGCGCGAAGGTGATGGCAAGGGCCACCATGGCCCCCGCGGCGAGGCTGCCCGCCCACAAGCCGGTCACGACCACGAACGAGAACCACGAGGGAAGCGTGCGCAAGGCGCCGCCAAAGAAGGCCTGCTCGATTCGCCCTGCCCAGAAAGCGCCCGAGAAGATGCCGATCACCAGAAGGCCCGCCCCCACGATGAGCGGGGACAAGGCCACCGGCCACAGGCGGGGATTGCGCACAAGGAAGACAACGCCGCCCGGAATGTAGGAGATGCCGGCGAGAAACCGGACGAAGGGGGTCAGGGTTGGGGGAACGGGCATTCAGGGCAAAGGCTAGCAGGAGAGCCGCATATACTCGTCGCGATGAAGGAAGTGCTCGCCGTCATTCTCGGCGGCGGCCGGGGAACCCGCCTCTTTCCCCTGACCGCTCACCGTTCGAAGCCCGCGGTGCCCATCGGCGGGAAATACCGCCTGATCGATATCCCCATTTCGAACTGCCTCAACTCGCACTTGCGGCGCATCATCGTCCTCACCCAGTACCTGTCCGAGAGCCTCAACAAGCACATCTCCCAGACCTACCGCTTCGATCCCTTCACCGACGCCTTCGTTTCGGTGATCGCGGCGGAGCAGACCGAGGACGAGCAGGAGTGGTTCCTCGGCACCGCCGACGCGGTGCGAAGGGCCAACCGCCACATCCGTCACCACGACTTCGACGATGTCCTGATTCTCTCCGGCGACCAGCTCTATCAGATGGACTACCGCAAGATGCGGGAGACCCACCACAACGCCGACGCCGATATCACCGTCGGCGTCACCCCGGTCGAGGCCAAGGATGCTCCCGGCTTCGGGATCCTGAAGATCGACGCTTCGGGACGGATCGTCCACTTCCACGAAAAGCCCCGGCCCGAGGAACTCGACGACCTCAGGTCCGAGATGCCTGACGGCAGCCAGGGTTTCCTGGCCTCGATGGGCATCTACGTTTTCAAGCGAGGCGCACTCGAGCAGACCCTCGCCCTCGATGCCTCTCTCGACTTCGGGAAACACATCATTCCCGGATCCATCGGCAACCTGAAGGTGCAGTCGCACGTTTTCAACGGCTACTGGGAAGACGTGGGGACCATCCGCTCCTACTATGAAGCGAATCTGGCCCTGTGCCAGCCGGTGCCCCGTTTCGACTTCTACGACGTGCGCATGCCCATCCACACCCACGCCCGTGCCCTCGCCGCCACCAAGATCGAAGGCGCGCGCATGACCAACGCCCTCGTCTCCGAGGGTTCGATCATCGTCGACTCTGAGATCGAACGTTCGATGATCGGCATCCGCAGCCGGATCGGCCGCGGCTGTGTGATCCGCAACAGCCTGATCCTGGGCGCCGACTACTACGAGAAGACCGTCCCCGATCCGGCCAGCGGTCGTCCGGCCATCGGCATCGGAGACAACTCGGTGATCGAGAACGCGATCATCGACAAGAACGCAAGAGTCGGCGCCAATGTGCGTCTCGTCAACGAGGCCAAGGTCGATCACGCCGACGGGCCGTGCTGGTATATCCGCGACAGCATTGTGATCGTGCCCAAGGACACGGTGGTCCCGAACGGCACGGTGGTGTAGGACATGGTTGGCGCCCCTTTTCGGGACGCCGCCGATTAGAATAAGGGCGCGCTGTCGCGCTTACGAGCCGTCTCCTTCACGTCCGACCTCTAGGGACTTCCTGAACCGATGACCGCCATCTCACAATCCATGAGCTCCTCTGGCCTTCTGGCCACAACCATCGCGAAGAAGGTGGTCATGGCGCTCACGGGCGTCGTGCTCACCGGGTTCGTGCTCGTCCACATGACCGGGAACCTGCTGCTCTACCTCGGCCCCGAGGCCCTGAACGCCTACGGCGACATGCTGCAGTCGAAGCCCGCCGTGGTCTGGGCCGCCCGGGCCTTCCTGCTCGTTTGCGTGGGCCTGCACGCCTGGGCCGCGATCAGCCTGACCCTGGCCAACCAGGCCGCGCGTCCGGTGGGCTACCGGCAGAGCGCCTACGAGGCCTCGAGCTATGCCTCGCGCACCATGAAGTTCGGTGGCCCGCTCCTCTTCCTCTTCATCATCTACCACCTGCTCCACTTCACGGTGGGCTCGGTGCACCCGAACTTCATCCGCGGGGACGTGTACCACAACGTGGTGATCGGTTTCCAGAATCCTGTGGTCGCCTTCGTCTACGTTCTCGCGATGGTGGCCCTTTCCCTCCACCTGTTCCACGGCGTCACCAGCATGCTCCAGACCATCGGCCTGTCCCACCCGAAATACAACGGCCTCCGCTCGATCATCGGAAGAGCCGTGGCCACCGTGGTCACCGTCGGCAACCTCTCCTTCCCCCTCTCCGTCTACTTCGGTCTGGTGAAATGAAACTCGATTCGAAATCGCCAAAACGCGGGGCGAACTCAAGCGCCGGCCGATCTACTCGGACGGCGCGACCGGGGGTGTGGGGGGCTGAGCACTGTCTCCCCTCCATCCCTGCGGCCCCCCACCTCACGATGGGTCCTGTCAAATGAAACTCGATTCGAAATCACCATCAGGACCCATCGATAAGAAATGGGAAAGCCATGTCTTCGACATGAAGCTGGTGAATCCCGCGAACAAGCGGAAGCACACGGTCATCGTGGTCGGCACCGGCCTCGCCGGGGCCTCGGCCGCGGCCACCATGGGCGAACTCGGCTACAACGTCTTGTCCTTCTGCTACCAGGACTCGCCCCGCCGCGCCCATTCCATCGCCGCGCAGGGCGGCATCAACGCGGCCAAGAACTACCAGAACGACGGCGACAGCGTGCAGCGCCTGTTCTACGACACGGTGAAGGGCGGCGACTTCCGCGGCCGTGAATCGAACATCCACCGGCTGGCCGAGATCTCGGTGAAGATCATCGACCAGTGCGTGGCCCAGGGCGTGCCCTTCGCCCGCGAGTACGGCGGCCTGCTTTCCAACCGCTCCTTCGGCGGGTCGCAGGTCTCCCGTACCTTCTACGCGCGCGGCCAGACGGGGCAGCAGCTCCTGATCGGCGCGTACCAGGCCCTCGAACGTCAGGTGGCGGCGGGCACGGTGAGGATGTACACGCGTCACGAGATGCTCGAACTCGTGGTGATAGACGGTGTCGCCCGCGGCATCGTCACCCGCGACATGGTCTCGGGCAAAGTCGAGTCGTGGTCGGCCGACGCGGTGGTTCTCGCCACCGGCGGCTACGGCAACGTCTTCTTCCTCTCGACCAACGCCAAGGGCTGCAACACCACGGCCATCTGGCGCGCCTACAAGAAAGGCGCCGCGTTCGCGAACCCCTGCTACACCCAGATCCACCCCACCTGCATCCCGGTGAGCGGCGATCATCAGAGCAAGCTCACGCTGATGTCCGAGTCGCTGCGCAACGACGGACGCGTGTGGGTGCCGCTCAAGAAGGGCGACAAACGTTCGCCAGATCAGATTCCCGAAGCGGAACGCGACTACTACCTCGAGCGGAAGTACCCGAGCTACGGCAACCTCGCTCCGCGCGACATCGCGTCGCGCGCGGCCAAGGAAGCCTGCGACGACGGTCGTGGCGTCGGCGAAACCGGACTCGGCGTCTACCTCGACTTCTCCGACTCGATCAAGCGCCTTTCTGAAGCCAAGGTGGCGGAGAAGTACGGCAACCTCTTCGAGATGTACGAGCGGATCACCGGCGAGAACCCCTACAAGGTTCCCATGCGCATCTACCCGGCCATCCACTACACGATGGGCGGCCTCTGGGTCGACTACAACCTTCAGGCCACCATCCCCGGCCTCCACGTGATCGGTGAAGCCAACTTCTCCGACCACGGCGCCAATCGCCTCGGCGCCTCGGCCCTGATGCAGGGTCTCGCCGACGGCTACTTCATCCTCCCCTACACCATCGGCCATTACCTCGCCTCCGCGAAGCCGGGCAAGGTCTCAACCGACCACCCGGAATTCAAGAAGGCCGAGGCCGAGGTGGTTGCCCGCAACCAGCGACTCCTGGGCATGAAGGGCAAGCGCACGGTCGACTCGTTCCACAAGGAACTCGGGAAGATCATGTGGGAATACTGCGGCATGGCCCGCACCGAAGAGGGCCTCAAGAAGGCGCTCGAGCTGATCCCCAAGCTGCGCGAGGAGTTCCACAAGAACCTGAACGTGCTCGGCTCGGCCGACGAGATGAACCAGTCCCTCGAGAAGGCCGGCCGGGTGGCCGACTTCCTCGAACTGGGCGAACTGATGTGCCGCGACGCGCTGGAGCGCCGTGAGTCGTGCGGTGGCCATTTCCGCGTCGAGTTCCAGGACGAAGGCGAGGCCAAGCGCGACGACGCGAACTTCGCCCACGTGGCGGCCTGGGAGTACGCGGGCGAGGACAAACCTCCCATCCGCAATGTCGAGCCACTGAACTTCGAATACGTCCACCTTCAAACCCGGAGCTACAAGTGAAGCTCAAGCTCAACGTCTGGCGCCAGAAGAACGGCGCATCCTCGGGACAGTTCGTGTCCTACGATGCGAACGACGTGTCGAAAGACATGTCGTTCCTCGAGATGCTCGATGTCCTCAACGAGGAACTCATGGGCAAGGGCCAGGACCCCATCGCCTTCGACCACGATTGCCGCGAAGGCATCTGCGGGATGTGCAGCATGGTGATCAACGGTCGCCCCCACGGGCCGCAGAAGAACACCACGGCGTGCCAGCTCCACATGCGCCAGTTCAAGGACGGTGACGAGATCACCATCGAACCCTGGCGCGCCAAGGCTTTCCCGGTGATCAAGGATCTCGCGGTCGACCGCGGCGCCTTCGACCGGATCATCCAGGCCGGCGGCTTCGTCTCGGTGTCAACCGGCAACGCCCAGGACGGCAACGCCATTCCCGTGCCCAAACAGGACGCCGATCGCGCCTTCGACGCGGCCGCCTGCATCGGCTGCGGAGCCTGTGTGGCCGCCTGTCCGAACGCCTCCGCCATGTTGTTCACTTCGGCCAAGGTCGCCCATCTGGCGCTCCTCCCCCAGGGCCAGCCCGAGCGGATGGACCGCGTGCTCAACATGGTGGCGGCCATGGACGCCGAGGACTTCGGCGCCTGCTCCAACCATGGCGAATGCGAAGCCGCCTGTCCCAAGGGCATCTCCCTCGAGAACATCGCGCTCATGAACCGCGATTTCGTGAAGGCGACGCTGGCCAAACGACCGGGGCGGGCCGTCTCCGGCGATTGACCCGTTCGACTGGCTCGGGATCCGTCATCCGGGCGGCGATCTACGCGCTGATCCTCTTCGCGTTCACGGCGCCCGTCAGTTTCGAGCCTGGCGCGCGGCGTTTCTCTGAAGGGCCCGACACCCGGCTCTATCTGTGGACGATCGGCTGGGACCTTCACGCGCTCAAGACCGACCCGCTCTCGATCTTCAACGCCAACATCTTCTTTCCCGAGAAGCAGACGCTCGCGTATTCGGAGCATCTGATCGGCGCGGCAATGCTCGCCCTGCCGCTGTCGCTCGTCACCTCGAATCTCGACGCGATCCTCAATTTCGTCCTGCTCCTCGCCACCTTCCTCACCGCCGTCGGGTGCGACCGGCTGGCCCGGGAGTGCGGGGCCTCGTCGCGAGGCGCGCTGCTCGCGGGGATCGTAGGCGGTTTCGCGGGCCCCAAGCTCTCTCGATTGAGCCAGGCCCACCTCGCCACCCTGCATTTCGTTCCGTGGGCCCTGGCCTTCGCCATCCGCTACCTGCGCGACGGCCGGCCGCGCGATCTGCTCATCACGCTCGCCCTCTTCAGCCTGCAAGCCCTGACCAGCGGCCATGGCGGGCTGTTCCTGGCTCTGGCTCTGGCTCTTCTCTTCGGCGGGGCGACCGTCTCGCGACACCTCGATCTTCGAAAAGCGATCCGCGACGGTGGCATCGCCGGCGTTCTGCTCTTGCTCGTGAACGTGCCCTTCGTGATCCCCTACTACGAGGTGCGCGAGCGCGTGGGCCTCACCCGACTCATCGAGGACGCCGAAGGCTGGACGGCCACACCATCGAGCTGGCTGCAGTCGCCGACGCGAACGCAGGCCCTCATCACCAGCCAGATCCCGCACCTCCGCCCTCAACTCGAGGCGGCGAACGCCGCCCTCTTCCCGGGCTTCGTGTTCCTCGCCCTCTCCGGTATGGGGGTGGTCGGCCTCCTTCGGCATCGTGAGGCCCGCACCACCGGGGCGGTGGCGATGACAGGACTCGCCCTCCTCACCTTCTGGCTGGCCCTCGGGCCACCGTTCGGCCTCTACCGTCTGAGCTACGCGCTGATCCCGGGTTTCGACCTCATCCGGGTCCCGTCACGTTTCTTCCTGCTCACCCTCACCGCGCTCTCCGCGCTGGCGGCGGTTGGTCTCGACCGCGTGCGACGACCCGCCGTGGCCTGGGCCCTCGTTGTGCTGGCCGCCGTCGAGTGTGTTCCACTCCCCCTCGCGGGCGCTCGCGACCCGATCGTGACACCGCCCATCGATGTCTGGCTGGCCGCCCAGCCGCGGCCATTCCGCGTCCTGGAGCTGCCCGTTCCTCCGCCCGATAACTCCGTGCGCCAGGCGCGATTCCACTCCGAATACATGATCCACGGCGCCGCGCACTGGCAGCCCATGGTCAACGGCTATTCGAGCCTAGTGCCCCCACGGCACGAGAAGCTGTACGCGGAACTCCACGAGTTCCCCACCGAGGCCGGCCTCGCCGAACTCGAACGCCTCGGCGTGACCTACGTCGTGGTCCACACCGAGATGTACCAACCCGAGCGGTGGGCCGAGAAGGAACGCGACCTGGCGAAGTTCGGCCCACGAATCCGACTGCTAAGAGTGGAGAGGGAAGGAAGGGCGTACGAGATCACGCGCCATTGACCTGGGTTCAAGCGTGTTGGACCTCTCGTCATTGCGAGGAGCCATGTCCGTTCGTACGCGACGAAGCAACCCCGTCGAGCCACTACCAAGTTGTCTGGCAGGGACTCCGGTAGGGGTTGCTTCGTCGCGTTACCAAACGGACCGGCTCCTCGCAATGACGACCGGTTCAACACCCTTGGCCCCGTGAGCGGGTGCGTGGCGGCCTACGTCAGCAGGTGCTTCACGCCTTCGCGCTCTTCCTCGAGCTCCTTCAACGTGAGGGTCATGCGCTCGCGGGAGAAGGCGTCGATATCGAGGCCGTTGACGATGGTGATCGTCCCGTCCTTGGTGGTGCAGGGGAAGCCGTAAACGGTCCCCGCGGGAATCTCGTAGCTGCCGTCCGACGGGATGCCCATGGTCACCCACTCCCCGTTGGAGCCGAGGACCCAGTCGTGGACATGGTCGATGGCGGCGTTCGCGGCCGAGGCGGCCGAGGACAATCCGCGAGCTTCGATGATCGCGGCACCGCGCTTGGCCACCGTGGGAATGAACGTCTCCTTGTTCCAGGCCTCATCGCCGATAAGGTCCTTCACGGACGCGCCGTCAACCTTGGCGAAGCGATAGTCGGGATACTGGGTGGCCGAGTGGTTGCCCCAGACCACCATGCCCTTGATCGCCGCCACCGGCTTACCGGTTTTGGCCGCGAGTTGCGACAACGCGCGGTTGTGATCGAGCCGCAGCATGGCGGTGAAACACGACGGCGAAAGGCCGGGGGCCGACTTCATGGCGATGTAGGCGTTGGTGTTCGCGGGATTGCCGACCACCAGAACCTTCACCGAGCGCTTGGCTACGGCGTCGAGCGCCTTGCCCTGGACCGTGAAGATGGCGGCGTTGGCGGCAAGAAGGTCGCCCCTCTCCATCCCCTTGCTGCGCGGCCGCGCGCCGACGAGAAGCGCGATATCCGCATCCTTGAAAGCCACGTTCGGATCGTCGGTCTGAACGATGCCCGCAAGCAAGGGGAACGCGCAGTCGTCAAGCTCCATGGCGACGCCCTTGAGAGCGCCGAGTGCGGGCGTCACCTCGAGAAGCTGAAGGATCACGGGCTGATCCTTCCCCAGCATGTCGCCGGCGGCGATACGGAAGAGAAGGCTGTAGCCGATCTGGCCGGCAGCCCCGGTAACGGCAACGCGAACAGGTGTCTTCATGGTGGGATTCTCTTGCTGTTGAACGGGTTTGCGGCTGCGGGGACTAGCGCAGGCCGAATTCACTTCGGCCGGAGCGCGGGGGTCTGGGGGGCTGAGCACGGCGGTCCGTCCGCGATCTGCGGCCCCCCAGCATTAAAGATTACTGATAATGGCGTCGGCGAAGCCCGAGCACTTCACTTCGGTCGGGTTCTCCATCATGCGCGCGAAGTCATAGGTGACGCGCTTCTGGTCGATCGACTTCTCGATGCCGGCCTCGATGGCGTCCGCCGCTTCCACCCAGCCGAGGTAGCGCAGCATCATGCAGCCGGACAGGATCACCGAACCCGGATTGACCTTGTCGAGGTCAGCGTACTTGGGCGCGGTGCCGTGGGTGGCCTCGAAAATCGCGTGGCCGGTTTCGTAGTTGATGTTCCCGCCGGGAGCGATGCCGATGCCGCCCACCTGGGCCGCGAGCGCGTCGGAGAGATAGTCGCCGTTCAGGTTCGGGGTGGCGATCACCTCGAACTCCTTCGGACGGGTCAGCACCTGCTGAAGCGTGATGTCGGCGATCGAGTCCTTGATCAGGATCTTCGACTTCCACAGACCGTTGCCGTGGCTGGAAACGAGACCCAACGAGGTCTCGACTTCCTTCACCAGCTCCGCCTGCTGCTTGGGCGTCATCATGTCGAAGCCCGGCTCGATCATCTTCGCGTTGTCCGTGGCGGACAGGCCCGGGGTCTTCTCCACGTTTCCGAGAATCCACGACTCGCGCTCCGTAACCACCTGGTCACGGAACTCGCGGGTGGCCACCGCATAGCCCCACTCCTTGAAGGCGCCCTCGGTGAACTTCATGATGTTGCCCTTGTGGACAATGGTCACGCTCTTCCGCTTGAACTGGATGGCGTAGCGGATGGCCGCGCGCATGAGGCGCTCGGTGCCTTCGCGCGAGATGACCTTGATGCCCACGCCGGAGGTTTCAGGGAAGCGGATCTTCTTGACCTTCATCTCGGTCTGGAGCCACGCCACCACTTTCTTCGCCTCGGGCGTGCCCTCGGCCCACTCGATGCCGGCGTAGATGTCCTCGGTGTTCTCGCGGAAAATCACCATGTCGACATCCTGAGGCTTCTTCACCGGGGTGGGAACACCCTTGAAGTAGCGCACCGGGCGAAGGCAGGTGTAGAGGTCGAGTTCCTGGCGAAGGGCCACATTGAGCGAGCGGATGCCGCCGCCGATGGGGGTGGTGAGCGGACCCTTGATGCCGACGAGATACTGTCGGAAGTCAGTGAGGGTCTGCGCAGGCATCCACTCCTTGGTGGCGTTGAAGGCCTTCTCCCCGGCCAGCACCTCATGCCAGTGGATCTTGCGCTTGCCTCCGTAGCACTTGGCCACCGCGGCGTCGAAGACGCGGACCGACGCGCGCCAGATGTCGCGGCCGGTGCCATCTCCCTCGACGAAGGGAATGATGGGATCGTCCGGAACGTTCAGAACGCCGTTTGCGATGGTGATCTTGGAGCCTTGCGACATGGGTGGCGTATTTCCTTCGGAGATGGGGCCTTATAAGAGGCGGGCCGGGGCCGACGATGGCGACTGGTTGTGGAGCGGGGATTTTAGCCGAGCGGTGCGGGGAAGACAGTGTGGTTCAAATGGCCCATGTCCTCTATGCTGCCCGTCCCTTTCTGGAGATGACAATGACCGCTCGATTCCTCGCCAAGACCCTTGTTCTTTCGTTGATGGCCTCCGTGGCCCTCGCCCAGGCCCCGGCAGCGCCGGCCCAGCCGCCAGCGGCCGCCGCCGAACTCAAAGTGGGCGACGTGGCGCCCCCTTTCAAGCTCCAAGGCTCCGACGGCAAGACCTACAACCTCGCCGACTTCAAGGGCAAGAGCGCGGTGGTGGTGGCCTGGTTCCCCAAGGCCTTCACCTCGGGATGCACGGTCGAATGCAAGTCCCTCGCCGAGAAGGGCCACCTCATCAAAGCCTATGAGGCCGCCTATTTCATGGCCAGCGTCGACCCCATCGAGGACAACACGAAATTCGGCGCCGAACAGAAGGCCGACTTCCCTCTCCTCTCAGACCCCACTCGCGAGGTGGCGCAGGCTTACGGGGTGTTGCACCCGGTTCGCGGATTCGCCATGCGCTGGACGTTCTACATCGACAAGGGCGGGAAGATCGCGTACATCGACAAGGCGGTGAAGCCTCCCACTTCCGCCGAAGATATGGCCGCCAAGCTGGGCGAACTCGGCACCCCGAAGCGATAACGCGCGCGGTCCTGCGGAATGGCCCTGGCCCTGCGCTCTCGCCTCGTCCGGGCCTCCGCCCCCACCCTCGGGGCCATCTTTGTTACGGCGGTCCTGCTCCGGGCCGCCTGGGCCGTCGGGGTCGCCGAACCTCTTGAGTACAATCACCCTTACCAGTACCTGAGCCACGCGCTGTGGGTGGCCGAGCGGCCCGACCCGCTCCACGTGGTCCTCAACTACGACAATTGGCGGGTCCATTACGACCGGTGGACCGCCGCCCCGCTCTACTACCTCTTCCTGCTCGGCGCGTTGAAGGTTTTCGGGCACGGCATGTTCTGGATCCGGGTGATCCAGTGCCTGCTCGGCGGTCTGGCCGCGGTGTCGCTGGCCCGGATCGGGGCGCGTATTTCCGGGTCTCGCGGGCGGTGGGCGGGCATGCTCTTCGCCGTGCATCTGCCCCTGATCCAGCTTTGCTCGACCACGTTGACCGAGGCACTCTACGTGCCTTTGATGCTGCTCGCCTTCGACCTCCTGCTCCGCTCGCCGAAGCGGGTCACCGCGTTCAAAGCCGGCCTCACCCACGGCCTGGCCGCGCTCACCCGTTCCGTCTCGTCGGCCTTCTTCGCGGTGATCGCTTTCTGGATGCTGGCCACCGAAGGGCTGCGCCGGGGTTTCCCGCGCGCCGCTCTCCTCGCCCTGGGCGGCATGCTGACCATCCTGCCCTGGACCGCGCGGAACTACTTCGTGATGGAAGAACCCATTCTCATCGAGACCTTCGCCTGGGAGAACTTCTGGTATGCCAACGCACTGGTGGGGCCTGGCGTCAAGGAAGCGCAGCGCCGCGACATCGTGTCTCAAAAGACCACGGCGGAGCAACGCACGCGCGCGGTGGAACTCACCCTGCGAAACCTCAAGCGACGCCCGGACAGGATCCCTGGAAAGATCTGGCTGAACTTCAAGCATCTCGTCCGGCCTGAGGGCCTTCACCAGTGGCTGACCGTGCGCTCCGATGAGTCGCCCTTCCGCCTGGGGCTGCAGATCCTGCTCGAGGATGTCCTCTATCTCCTGGGCTGGGCCGGTCTCGCCCTGTTCCTCTTCAAGAGGCGATGGAACAAAGCCTCGGGCCTGGTCCTGCTCTGGCTCGCCTATTCACTGTTCATGGTGGTCGTGGTCTTCCACAACGAGGTGCGCTACCGCAACCAGATTGTTCCCTTCCTGTTCATCACCAGCATCGCCGGCTGGCTCGGACCCGGCGGGCGACGCGAGAGCACGGAAAGGGCCTGGGTGGGCCGCGCGCTGGCGGCGGCCGTCGTGGTTCTCGCTCTCTCCCCCTATCCGGCGATGGCCATGGCGGTGGCGCGAGCGAATCAGGCCGCGAGGGACGCCGCAGTCCGCGAGCCGCGGCCGGGCATGGAAGCCAAGACGTTCTGGGCTGAGCGGTTCCAACATCTGGCCGACCATGGCCGCCTGACCGAAGCCGCCGGCGTGTTCGAGCGCCTGGGCGAAGCCGCTCCGCTGCCCGTGCTCACGCTCGCCCCCCGCATCCTGGTCACGCTTGGCCCTGAGCACGAGGCCGCGGCGCGTCTGGCCTGGACAAGCTCGGCGGCCTACGAGTGGAAGCTCTGGGAAACGCGTCTCCAGGCGATGGCCTGGAGACGCTGGCCTGAGACGCTCACCCCGGACCGTGTCGAGGTGGGGTCGTTCGACCTCGGCCTGATCCGCGATTTCGGTCCACCGCTTCCCAAAGCCGGCTCGCCGCGCTTCCCCGAGGGGAGTCAAGAAGCGCCCGCGCCCGCGGCGACGCCCGAGGCGACATCGCGGTGGACCCGTGGCCAATCGAAGATCCGCCTGTGCGCGCAGAAACCTGGTCCCGCGACCCTCACCATCCGCATGTCGGCGCCTCTACCCGCGCCCGAAACGCCGGTCGCAACCTCCATCCTTTTTGACGAACGGCGGCTCGGGACCGTCGAGGTCGGACGCGAACCGCGTGACTACACCTTCGCGGTAGACGCGGCCACGTGCCCCGGCGAGGTCGAGATCCGTTCGCGCGTGTGGTCGATCTCAGACCTGCCCGCCGAACTCGGCGTGCAGGTCTTCAGCGCGGCGTTGACGTCGCGGCCGCAGACGGAGCGCTCGCGCT
>JAGNNV010000002.1:17282-34715 GCA_017990495.1 Vicinamibacteria bacterium | reverse complement strand
CTAGGCCCCCGGTTGCCGCACGCCAAACGGAATGGCGGCCCCGGGGGTGACGACAGGTCCAACAAGCTGGGTTAGGAGGCCACTACCCGAGGGCGATGGCGCGGGCTTCGCGGACCCCTTCGATCTTCAGCAATTCGTCCAGGACGTCGGGTTTCACGTTGGCGTCCACTTCGATGAGCATGATGGCTCGGCCGCTGCCCGGCTTGCGGCCCACGTTCATGCGCGCGATGTTGATGTCATGCTCCCCGAGCTTCGTGCCGATCCGTCCCACCACGCCCGGTGTGTCGGCGTTGCGAATCACCAGCAGGTGCCCGGTGAGCACCGCGTCCACCGCGATGCCGTCGATCTCGACCAGCCGCAGCTGGCTCTCGCCGAAGAGCGTCCCCGAAACCGCGAGTTCGCCTTCGGAGGTTTTGAGCCCCACCGTCATCAGGTTCGAGAAGGTCACGTGCAGAGGCGAGGAGGCCTGGGTGAACTCCACCCCCATCGCCTCGGCCCGATCGGTGGCATTCACGAAACTCACGGTGGGATCGGCGGCGCGCAACGCGCCGGCCAGCGTGGCCTGGATGATGGGCTGAGGGGAGAGGTCCTTGAAAGACCCGTACAGAGTGACCTCGACCCTCTCCACCTTCCCCGGCACCACCTGGCCCACGAAAAGCGCCAATTGCTCGCCCAGGTCGATGGCAGGTTTGATCTGGTCGTAGGCCTCGCCCGAGAGTTGGAAGAAGTTGACGGCCTGCTGAATCACCCCGTCCTTGAGGAAGTCGCGGACCTGGTAGGCGATGTCGGTGCCCACGCGGTCCTGAGCTTCAAGGGTCTGGGCTCCGATGTGCGGCGTCGCCACAACCTTCGGATGTTTGGCGATCTTCCAATCGACGGGCGGCTCCTTGGCGTGGACGTCGAGGCCGCAGCCCGCCACCCGGCCGCTCTCGAGCGCCTCAAAGAGCGCGTTCTCGTCGATCAATTCACCGCGCGCAGCGTTGATGATGCGGACGCCCGGCTTGATGATGGCGAAGGCGTCCTTGCCAAGCATGTGGCGGGTGTCGGGCGTCATCACCGTGTGCAGGGTGATGTAGTCGCAGCCGCGCAGGATTTCCTCCAGCGTGACCGCCTTCACGCCCACCCGCTCAGCCACTTGCGGCGACACGAACGGATCGAAAGCCCACACGTCCATGCCGAAGGCCTTGCAGCGAGCCGCCACCTCGCGGCCGATGCGACCGAAGCCGACGATGCCGATGCGCTTGCCCGATATCTCCGCGCCGCCCATGAAGGCCTTGCGATCCCATACCCCAGCCTTGAGCGAAGCGTCGGCGGCGCCGATGTTCCGCGCGGTGGCGAGGATCAGGGCCATGGTGAGCTCGCAGGTCGAAACCAGATTGCCGCCGGGCGAGTTCATGACGAAGATGCCCGCGCGGGTGGCCGCCTCCACATCCACGTTGTCGACCCCGACACCGGGCCGGCCGATCACCTTGAGGTTCTTCGCCGCGGCCACGACTTCCGCGGTGAACTTCGTGCCGCTGCGGATGGTGACCGCGTCGTAGTCGCCGATGATCTTCGCGAGTTCGGCGGGAGGCATGGCCTTCTTGTGATCGAGAGTCCAGCCGCAGGCGTCGAGCACGGCCTGACCGCGCTCGGTCATGCCTTCAAGGATGAGGAGTTTGTAGCTCATGGTGATGTCTCAGCCTCTCTTGAGGTATTCGGCGTTCGCGGCCGCGATGCCCGCGCCCGGAGTGAACTTGTGGCCAACCTTCTGCAGAGCGATCTCCAAAGTGCCGAGCAGGCCGAGGATGTCGGTGACGTCGTAGTAGCCGAGGTGGGCCACCCGCATGATCTGGCCTTTGAGCTTGCCCTGACCGCCCGCGACCTCGCTCTTGAACTCGCCCTTGAGGATCTTGGTGATCTTCCCGATCTCGAGCCCTTCGGGGGCCTTGATCGCGGTGAGGGCGTCGCCGTAGTCGTTCGGGGCGAGGAGCGGCAGACCAAGGGCGAGGGCCGCGCCCCGGGTCATGGCGGCCAGGGTGCCCGCGTTCTTCACCAGCACATCGACGCCGCCCGCGGCCTCGAGTTCCTTGAGCACGGCGTCGAGGGCCACCACCAGGGAGATGGGCGGGGTCCAGGCCGATTCGAAGTTGACCTGGTTCTTGCGCTCGCGCTGCAGGTCGAAATAGAACTTCGGCGACTTCGTGGTCCCGATGCGCTGCCAGGCCTTCTCGTTCACGGCCACGAAGGCCATGCCGGGAGGAAGGGCCAGCGACTTCTGCGACCCCACCACCACCACATCGACGCCCCACTCCTCGGTGTGAAGAGGCATGGCGCCGGCGCCGGAGATGGCATCGACCACCAGGATCACGTCGGCGCGGTCCTTGACCACAGCGGCGAGAGCCTGGATGTCGTGCTTCACGCCGGTCGACGACTCGTTGTGCTGGACGAACACGCCCCGGATCCTCGGGTTGGCGTCGAGGGCGGCCTTCACCGCCTCGGCCTTCACGGCGGTGCCCCACTCGGCCTCGAGGATCTGGACGTCCATGCCATGGGCCTTGCCGATATTGGCCCAGCGTTCACCGAAGTTCCCGGCCACCAGCGCCAACATGGTGTCGCCGGTCGACAGTGTGTTCACGAGGGCCGCCTCCATGCCGCCGCTGCCCGAGCAGGAGAGAATCAACACGTCCTGAGAGGTCTTCAGGAAGCGCTGCAGGCCCTCCCGCGCGCCCTTGAAGATGGCTCGAAACTCGTCGGTGCGGTGATGCGGGATGTTCTTTCCCATGGCCTGAAGGACAACCGGGGAAAGCGGAGTGGGGCCGGGGGTGAAGAGTCGGGTCTTGGGGATCATGGAGCGCGTATTCTCTCGCACTTGCGTCCTTAACCCCTGATTCTTTCGACGAGAATCTAATGATTACCAATGAAGCTCTATTCTCTTCAGAATTAGGATATTGAAGTTGAACTCCAGTTCTAATCCGGAGCAGCGGACCCCTGGCCTGCGGGAGGCCTCAGGGCAACGCGCGCTGGTGGTCCGGATCGGGGCCCTGGGGGACGTCCTGCTCACCCGCCGACTGACCTTTTCTCTCTCGCGCGCGGGATTCCGGTCCACCCTTCTGGCTCCGGCCCGCCACGCGTCGTTGCTCCTCCATGACTGCTGGATCGAGGCGGTTCTCGACTCAGAGAGTCCGCGGTTCGCCGAGGCCTTTGCGGGGGGCTGGCCGGAGGAGGGCGGAGCTTTTGACCTCGCCGTGGTCATCTCTCGTTCCGCATCGCTGGTCGATGCGGCGCGCCTCGCCGCCGCGCGGATCATCGTCGTTTCGCCGGAGCCGGAGCGATCCGATCGGTCCATCGCCCAACAGTGGGTGGCCGCGCTGAATGCCGAGTGTGAGCCGTTCCCGGGACTGCTGCCTCGGTTGGCCGTCGCGGACCGGGCCCTGCGCGTCAAACGCGCTACGCTTATCCACCCGGGCAGCGGCTCACCCCGGAAGAACTGGCCGATCGAGCGATTTCGTGAGTTGAGCCTTGAGTTGCTGACCCTCGGCCATGCCGTGGTCTGGATCCGCGGTCCCGCCGAGTCCGGCGAGGTCGTTCCGCCTGCGGGGGTGGAGTGCCTCGATCACCCCTCGCTGCCTTCGCTCGCCCGCACACTGGCCGCAGCGAGGCTGTTTATCGGGAATGACTCCGGCGTGTCCCACCTCGCAGCCGCGGTCGGGGCGCCCACCGTGGCCCTCTTTGGCCCGACTTCCTCGGAGATCTGGGCGCCCGACGGAGAGCGGGTCAGAGTCGTGCGCTCGCCCACTCCTGCCATGGCCAATCTCCTCCTCGAAGACGTGCTCACGGTCGCGGCTGCGCGTTGAGCCTTTCGTTACCCGGGTGCAGCGGACGGTCGAGTCCGCTCCCAAGTGAGTTGAGCCTCTCGTCACCCCGGGTGCAGCCACTCCCTCCGAAGTGCGGAAACCCGGGGTGACGAGAGGCCCAACAAACTTGGAGAGGCTTCGCCGTTGGCTACGCCGGGGTGACGGGAGGTTCAACCGACTTGGCGGCGGCTCGGATCCAGGTTACAAAGAGGCGCTCCGCGTTTACGACTGCGGCGCTCCACTCCCCGCGGCGGGGGCGAGCGGTTTGATCGGGCTCATCTTCTCGGGGAACTTCGGAGTGATGTTCGCGTAGGCCTTCCTGAACCGCGCGAAGTCCTGCTCGATGTTCCCGGTGGGATGGATGAGGTCGGGCAGAAAGCCGCCGCTCTTCGTGCGGTAGTCAACGAAGGCGCAGGCGATGGGAACCTTCGCTTCCACGGCGATCCAGTAGAAGCCGGTCTTCCAGCCCTCGGTGAGTCTCCGCGTGCCCTCCGGGGCCACGCCAAGAAGGAAGGCATCGGCCGATTCGAACCACGCCGCAGCGGCCTGGACCGTGTTCTGCCGCTGTGTCCGAACCACGGGAACCGCGCCCAACCCGCGCATCAGCCAGCCGAGCGGACCCTTGAACATCGTGTGTTTGCCCAGGAAGCGCAGGTCCATGCGCAGGAGGGACGCGCAGCCGAGCATCCAGAAGCCATCCCAGTAGGAGGTATGGGGAGCACAGATCATCACGTACTTCGCGACACCCGCAGGCGGCGAGCCCACCGCCTTCCACCCGGTGAGGCCGAAGATGAACTTCGACAGAGCCCGGATGAGCGCGGTCTGGATCAAGGGGTTCCGCGGGAGTTCCCGCGGAGGAGGAGGCGCCAGTTCAGCAGGCATTCTTGGCGGAGGCTAATGGAACAGGCGCCCGGAAGTCATCAAGCCAGGAGAAGTTTGAACCTGAGGACGGGTCGCGGCATTCTTCAGGCAGTGGAGGTGAACCAAGACGAGCGACAATGGGTCCGCAGGGCGCGACTGGGCGACCGGGGCGCCTGGGACGCGCTCCTCTCTTCCTACCAGCTTCGTCTCTTCGGCTTCGCGCGCCGCCTGGTCGAGGACAAGGAGGACGCGCTCGACATCGTGCAGGAGACTTTCACGGGGGCGATCCGTCACATCGCCTCCCTCCGCGATGACGAGCGATTCGGGGGCTGGCTCTTCGCGATCGCCCGTCAACACTGTTTGCTTCGCCTTCGAAAGCGCCGGCGCGCGATTGTTGAGACGGTGGAACAGATCGACGACCTTGAGGACACCGCGGAGAGCGTCGAGGACGTCCTCTTTCGCCAGGAACAGGCCGAAGCGATCGACCGTGCCATCGCCACCCTTCCTGAGCCCCAGAAGACGGCCATCCTGCTTCACTACTTTCTCGATCTGCCCCTCGTCGAGTTGGCCGAAGTCATGCAGTCGCCCGTCGGGACGGTGAAGTCCCGACTCCATTTCGCAAGGCTCGCCCTAAGGCGCGCGTTGTCGGAGGAATACCAATGACCCCTTCTCCCCGGGACATGCTTCTGTCCGCGGATCGCGGCGCCACTCCGCGTCTGGATCAGATTCGTGCACGGGTGCTCGATCAGGAGTTCCGCGCGCGCCGGCGTGCCTTCGGCTGGTGGAGCCTGGCGGCGGCCTGGATCCTGATCGCCCTGCTCAAGGCGTTCACGCCTCCAGGCGCCCCGGTCGACCCGCGTTCGGCCGACCTGGCCCAGACGCAGCGTCTGCTTTCGTCGGACCCTTCGGTGGCCCTGGCACGGAATTTCGAACCTTTCGGGCCCCCCGCGCATTCCTTGACCCGATGACGAAATCCTTCTTCGGTCTGCTCGGCAAGGTTCTCGCGGGCCTTGTCACCATCCTGGCCCTTGTCCACGCGGTCGAGAACTTTCGCGGCGCTCGCGCGTGGCAAGCGGAACGACAAAGGCTAGAAGCCTTGGGCGAGGAGCTGAGTTGGGCGAAGCTGATGCCCTCACCACGTCCCCCGACGGTCTCGACGGGATCGACGGCGGTCTCCAGCGCGGCCCAGTGGCGAAGGCCGGACTTTCTCGAGGCGCCAGGATTTCGACGTGACTTCGTCGATCCGTGGCTCGTGGCCGGCCCGGATGGTCGTATCCCCGTGGAGCACTGGCGGAGCCTTCTCCTGAAATCTGCTCCGAGGCCGGACACGGAAACGCCCTGCGCCGCGGCCGCGGCCTTCCTCGTCGCGCTTTCACCTCTCGATCCGCTCATCGAGCGCCTGGTCGAGGCCGCGCGCGTCGGACCGATCGCCGAGTGGAACATCCAGCCCGGTACGCCCCCGGCCTCGACGGCGACGCCTCCTTTGCTCGCGATGCGAAGACTCGGCAAGCTGCTGCGCCTCCGCATCGCGGCTCACTTTTCGTGCGGCGCGGCCGACCGAGCCGTCGACGAAACACGAGTTCTCGCGCGAC
The DNA here is from genome assembly GCA_017990495.1 of Vicinamibacteria bacterium. Taxonomy (GTDB): domain Bacteria; phylum Acidobacteriota; class Vicinamibacteria; order Fen-336; family JAGNNV01; genus JAGNNV01. The sequence goes on along the minus strand of JAGNNV010000002.1, from coordinate 28,426 downwards.
TGACCCACTCCCTCGAGGGGCTTCCTTTCGCAGTCACGTGCCTGATGCAAATGGCGCTCGCGGATGACCTGTTCGATGGCATTCACGACGGCCTCGCGCGGGGGCAACTGGACTCGCGTGGGCGCGCGGAGGTCGCGTCGCTGATCGAGGATGGCTGGTTCGCTTCCGCCCGCCTGGCTCTGCGGGCGGAGCGGAACGGGCTGATCTTCCACGCGGAGTCGGACGACTTCGACGGGCTGTCCCCACTCGGCGAGATTCTGATGCCGAAGGGCTGGCGTCTCCGTCAGGCGCTCCATATTTCTCGTTCCACGGAGCAGGCTCTCCGCCTCCTGGCCGATCCGACGCGTCTCGACCCTGTCGCCATCGCCGGCCGCCCCCACGGTCAAAACGAGCGTTTCACTCCCTACAACGGAATCGCCCGGATGATCGAAATGAGCGTGGAGCGAATCGCGAGAAGTGCCGGGGCCTTGCAGACTCGCGTGCAATTGGCTCGCATTGCCTTTGCCCTCACGACCTATCGCGAGAGAAGCGGCGCCTACCCCTCATCTCTCTCCGACCTGCCGCAGGACGAAGTGACGCCTGCCCCCATCGATATCGTGACCGGTCGAGAACTTGGGTATCGACGCACGGAGCACGGGTTCTCGCTTTACAGCGTCGGGTGGGATCTCAAGGACGACGGCGGCTCGACTGAACCACATCTGGGCTTCGCGTCAAGCAAGGACTGGTCGCTGGTCATAGAGGGCCGCTGAACGGGAGGCTCGCTCCCGCGCCGTCTAAGCGCCTGCTATCGCCCGGCTGATCTGCTCGAGGTGGCCCTGATCGTGCCCGGTCATGATCTCCACGATGCGCTCGATGCTGATCTCGCCATACTTCGGGTGCAGGCCCGAGCGCTTCCATTGAATCGCCGGCACGGCCCGCAACAAACACAGGTTGTCATCGCGCAGGCGTGCGAACTCTTTGATCGCGGCGGACAGATCCTGCGCGTTGTAGCGGTTGCCTTCGGCGAGAGCATTGACGTCGACCACGTAGAACCTCGGATGGTCGGAGAAGGCGGCCTTCACCAGCCGATCCGCCCACAACCGTTCCACATCGCGAAGATGGCAGATCACCTCGACCGCCGACCACGACTCGGGTGAGGCCTTGCGCCTCAGGGCGGCATCGTCGTGCCCCTTCGTGAGATCGACCAGCCTTTTCGAGGTGGCAGCCAGCGTTTCGAAGGCGGACGCGCGTCGCTTGATGTTCTCGATCTGGGCAAGATGCGCTTCGTCGTTGCCCATAGCCTGGCGTCGCAGGAACGACTCCATCGACAACGGCCCCGCGGTCTCGTGGGTGCCGATCCGCTCCCACCGCGCGCCCTTCACCGACTTCAACAGCCGCAGGCACTCCTTGCGCAACTTGAGCCAGTCGCGCACGACCTCGGGCAGCTTCTGGCCGCGGTAATCGTCGCGCAGCGCGATCATGTCGCCGTCGAGGTCGGGCAGGGCGGGGTTTTCCTCCGTGAGGATCCGGTGGTACCGCGCGAGATAGGCGTCGCGCTCCATGTCGCGCATGTGGGCCACGATCTCGAGGATCGACCACTTCCCGGGCCCAGGCGTCCAGAGCAGGAGCTTCTTCGGCACGCCTTTGAGGGCGGTCTTCAGCCGGGCCGGCGTTTCGGCCAGGATGTTGAGAAAAGCGGATCTCTCGAGATCAGTCATCAGTCTTAGTTGGGGGGCGTTGAACGGCCCCGCCCCCCAAACCCCCAGTCGCTCCGGCCCAAGTGAATTGGGCCTGCGCTCAGATTCCCGTTCGTGTAAAGGTCCATGCTCTAGTACCTCCAACTGGTGACGTCCGCCCCGGCGGGCGCGGTCTTGAGGATCCGCTCGACGATCTTCGGCGCGAACATCTGGTGATAACGGAGGCGCGAGTAGGCGTTCGACCGGGTGTGGTCGCCGTTCCAGCAGTGCTCCGCGCGGTCGCCGTAGTCCACCTCGCCGCCAAAGGGCGGGTTCGTCGTCGACTTGAGGAAATCCTCGGCGAGATACACCGCGTTGTTGAGGTAGTAGTTGTCCATGTCGCCCACGTAGATGTTGACCTTGCCCTCGAGCTTCTTCCCGAGGCCCTTGTCCCAATCGCGCTTCATGATGTGGGTGAGGTCGTAGTTCTCGCGCCAGTAGGTCGCCACTTCCTTGTCGATCTTCCCGGTGGCGCGGTCCCAGATCGGTTTCGGATAACCATCGGGGCCCACCGGCGAGTAGGTCGCGGTCCAGATATCGAACTGTCCGCCCGAGCGTCCCTTCGAACCGAGCACGCTCTCCATCCGGTTCATCTGCTCGACCGTCGCCGAGATGTGGCCGAGGTAGTTGCGATGCGCGGGACGCGCCACCACCTTCCACGGCCCTTTGGCGTAGTAGGCGTTCTCGTCGTCGTAGATGTTCACCGAGGTGAAGGCGCGGAAGTCGATGGGGTCGGGACAGGCGGCAAAACACCCGTTGTAGAAGTCCGGATACATCACCTGCACCGCGAGCGCCTCCCAGCCGCCGGTGGATCCACCGTACATGAAGCGCGACCAGGGCGTGCCGAGGCCGCGAAACGTCTTCTCGATGTACGGGATCAGTTCCTCATTGATGGCGTCGCCATACGGCCCCTGGTTCGGCGTGTTCACCGCGTAGGAGTCGTCGTAATAGGGCGTGGGGTGCTGAATCTCGATGATCAGCATGCGTGGATAGGTCGGTCCTGTCCAGTCTTTGTAGAACTGGTGCGACAGTTCCTGCTGGATCCGGTTGTAGCCCGCGAGGTTGAACCGGGCCGAGAAGTCGGGCTTCAAATCCGGATCGGGCGGAGTCTCACGGAAGCCTTCGAAGGTGTAGGGGAAGTGGCCGTGGTTGATGACCAGGGGATAACGCGCGTTCGGGTGGGTATCGAAACCTTCGGGCAGGAGGATGTTCGCGCCCAGGTGCATATCGCGGCCCCAGAACTTCGAAAGCTTCTCGCTCTTGATCCTTATGTGCTTGATGTATTTCGTATCGGCGGGCCGCGGAATGGGCGGAATCTCCTTGTCGAGCGAGATCGCGAGAACCGTGCCCGCGGATGGATCGATGGTGACCTTGCGCGGCGTGGAGTAGAAGTTCCCCGGCGCGGCGTTCCACTGCTGCCCTTCGCCCCGGTCCATGGGAAGCTTGACGGTGTGACCGTCCGAGCGCTTGAACGTCTCGTACTTGTGGAGCAGGGCTTGCACGGTATAGGTCCCCGCGGGGATCTGTTTCAGCGACTCGACGGGATATCCGAGGACGGAAGCGTCGAACGTCGCGGTCACGCCGGGCTTGAGACCAAGGACATCCACCCCGAACACCTGCTGCGAGTTGAGGCTGGTGTCGGAGATCTGGAAGCGTGGTTCGGCGCTGTCGTCTTTCGAGATGAGGAGGAGCATCCGACCGTCGAAGGGGCCGGCGCCGAGCGAAGCGGGGTAGCTCACGGTGACGGTGAGCGAGGATCCCTGATTCGGCTGGGCCGAGGCCGCGGAGACCGACAGGCCAGTGGCGAAAAGGGCGGCGGCCAGGTTCAGAGCGAAGTGGCGGCGAGCAACGGTTTCAAGCATGAGACCTCCGATGAAGGAAAGCAGATCCTATTCTGCGCGGAGGGGGATCGCTTGCCGGGTGAAGCGTCGGGGCGAGTTCTCGAGTTTGAGCACGCCGCGCGGGCACACCTGCGCGCACATCCCGCAACCTACGCAGGACGACCGGGTGAACGACTGGTTCGCCATCGCGTACTGCCGCACGTCGATCCCCATCTCGCAGTAGGTCGAGCAGTTGCCGCAGGAGATGCACATGTCGTTCTTCACCGTGATCCGGAACCGCCCCAGCTTCTGGATGAGGCCCAGCATCGCCGCCATCGGGCAACCAAACCGACACCACACGCGGGTGCCCATGAGCGGATAGAGGCCCACCCCGATCACACCACTGAACATCGCCCCGATAGCGAAGCCGTACCAGTCCTGCACTTTGAAGGCGAACTCCGCGAAGCGTGGATGGTCCGCGCCGATGGCCCAGTTGACCCACACGATGGCGGTGGTGATCAGGCTCAAGACCAGCACGGAGTAGATGGAGACACGTTCGACCTGCCAGGCGCCCTTCGACTTGTCGGACAGGTGACGGAACGGCTCGCCCGCGGTGTTCGCGAGTCCCCCGCAACCGCAGATCCACGAGCAGTAGAAACGCTTTCCGAGAAACCACGCGAGGATCGGAAAGGCGACGAGAGAACCGATGAAACTCCAGGCGATCATCAGGAAGGGCTGCTGCAGGATGTAGCCCGGATAGAAGTACTCGATCTTGAGCGGCCAGAAGTAGCTGAAATAGAACTCGTGGTTCCAGAACACGCGCAGCACGATGGGCAGGGCGAAGGCGAGGACGATCTGCACCAGCACCACCACGATGGTCCGCACCCGCTGATAGGGGCTGTTGCCGTGGCGTTTCAACATGTACGCCCCACCCGCGGTCATGGCCAGGGAGTAGAGCAGGCCATAGAGCACCCACTTCGACGACAGTCCGACGCTTTGCGCCACGGTTTCGAACACGTCGATGGTGATCCCCACCTTCGGCATCGGCCCGAAGTAGAGAAGAACGTACGAGACGGTGAGAACCGCGGTGAGAATCCACGCGGGCCACTGCCGCGTGCGCATGGGCTGGTGGAACGTGTCGAGCAAACCGGCCTGCATCAGTACGCCCCCTCGAAGACGCGAGCATCCGGCCGCACCGTGAAGCGTGGGGAGAACTCCTCGTCGAACTGGGCTTCACCCAGATGGGCGAGAACGTAGTCGAGGGGACGGCCTTCGGCGATCCAGCGGAGCAGCGGCTCCTGATCGAACCTCGACCCGAGGAAGTTGAAGCCAATAACGCGTTCGCCACGACAGATGATGCGCTGAGAGACGCCCGAACCCGGACCGGTCTGGAACCAGGTGCGCAAATCCCGAGGCGGAGACATCTTCGTGCCATCCATGCCCACCAACGACGGAACGTCACCGGCGGTGGTCCACTCGATGTCGAAGAACTTGGCGGAGTTGTACCAGGGACCTCGTCGATAGGTAGCTGGCTCCCCAGCCATGGCCGCTGCGGCGATGCGCCCCTGATCGCGCGCGGTGTACCAGAGTTGCTCGGGTCGTCTTGTGCCGTCGGCCCAGGTGACGTTCGCGCAATCACCCGCCGCGAACACGTGGGGATCGTGGGTGCGCAGTCCTTCGTCGACTTCGATCGCGCCCGCCGAGGATCGCGCAAGCCCGGTTCCTTTGAGCCAGGCGGTGTTGGGTACCACACCGATGGCCACGGCCACCAGATCCGCCGCCAGCTTTGATCCGTCGTCGAGACGAACACCGGCGACGGCGCCGGACGTCGATCTCTCGATCGCGCTCACCGCCTGCTTCAGCCGCACGTCGATGCCCTGCGCGCGCATGTGCGCGGCCACCAGGGCCGACTCGTTGGCGTCGAGGGCAAGCGGGAAATACCAGTCCTCGCGGATCACGAAGGTGACATGGAGGCCGCGGTGTTGAAGGATCTCCGCGATCTCGATCCCGATCAGTCCCCCGCCGATGACCACGGCACGCTGCCCCTTCTTCGCCTCGCTGTCGAGCGCCTCGTGATCGCCGAGAGTGACGTAACTGTGCACGCCGGGACCATCCGAACCCGGCCACGGCGCCTTCCGGGCCTTCGAACCACAGGCGATGAGCAGCTTGTCGTACGCGAGCCGCCGACCGTCGCCGAGGACCAAGGCCCGCGCCGCGAGATCAACACCGGTCGATGCGGCCCGCACTCGCTCGAATCCCATCCGCGCATAGAACCCCCGGTCGTAGGGCTCGGTGTCTTGAAGCCTCATCTGCCCGGCGAACACGTACATGAGCGCGGGCCGGGAGAAGAAATGATCCGACTCGGCGGAGACGATGGAAATACGGGCACGCGCATCATGCTTCCGAAGCGCCATGGCGGCTTCGATTCCGGCCACGCCGTTGCCCAGAATGACGTAGTTCACAAGAATTCCTGAGATGCCCGCGGTCCTTAAAGGGTTTCGGAGCCCAGCATAGACTTCCGTCCTCATGTGGGGCGAGGAGAAGGCAGCGCGGGTCGTGCGAACCCTGACCACCATCATCTCCGCGGTCCTGCTGGCGGATCTGATTCTGATCGTGGTCACAGGCGGGCTATCCCTCCTCACACCATGGACAACGCCCTCTCCCCTGGCCTTTGCGTCGCGCGAGCTCCTCCTGGCCGCCGCCCTGATCACCCGGTTTCGCCTGCTGGCTTCGTCCGAGCGGCGATTGTCCGGCGGTCGCCTCATGATTCTTCTCGCGCTCTTTCCGTCCCTGTTTCATTTGCACTTCGTCGGGCGGCGCATCACCGGCGACGCCCTCTACTACTACGTCTTCACGCGCTCGATGGTGCGCGACGCCGACGTCGACTTCACCAACGAATACGAGCACTACGGCTTGCTCCAGCGGGGCGACATCGCCGTGCCCACCGACACTGGCCACCGTCGCACTCCCTACCCCGTGGGCCCGGGGCTGCTTTGGGCGCCGTTCTTCCTGGCCGCGGATGTTCTGGCCGCCGGCCTGGGGCAGGTCGGTCTCGACTTCAACCCGTCCGGCTATGGCCGACTGCACCTCAACTCGGTGGCCCTCGGATCCTTCGCCTACGGATTCGCCGCGCTGTTCCTGATTCAGGCGTTCCTCCGCCTCCACTTCGGCGATCGGCTGGCCGGGGGCGCCGTGGTGCTGCTCTGGAGCACGTCGTTCTTTCCCTGGTACATCATGGAAAACCCGCTGACCTCACATCCGGCGTCGGTATTCCTCATCGCGGCCTTCTTCCTCCTGCGGCAGCGAGGGGCCCTGGCCTCGTCGGCGGGAGCGATGGTCCTCGGGCTCACCCTCGGGCTGGGCATGAGCGTGCGCTGGCAGAACGGCGTGTTTCTCCTGCTGCCCGCCATCGACCTTCTGGGTTCGTGGATTCACGGCCAGGCCCTTCTCGGGGTGGCCCGGCGCGCGGCCATCATGGCCACCGGTGTGATCCTGGGCGCGTTGCCCCAGATGCTCGCGTGGAAAGCCATCTTCGGGGTGTACCTCCTTTCCGCTCCTCCCCAGGGCGCCGACTACGTGAGGCTCGATCGGCCCTACCTTCTGAACACGCTTTTCTCTTCGCGCCACGGCCTGCTCTCGTGGACCCCGATCTTCTGGCTATGCCTTGTGGGTCTCATCCTGCTCACCCGCCGGAATCCGCGACGCTTCGGCCTGCTCTGGGCGCCGGTCCTGATCGTGACCTACGTCAACGCCTGCAGCGGCGACTGGTGGGGCGGCGGGGCCTACTCGGGCCGGCGATTCGACAGCCTCCTGCCGGTGGCCGCGCTCGGACTGGCCGCCTTTCTGCAGGCCGCCCTCCGCTTCATCAGGCGTCGGCCCTCCTCGGTTCTCGCCGCTCTCGTGCTCGCCGGCGCGGCCTGGAATCTCACCCAGGTGCGCGCGTTCCAGCAAGGCGTGGTGAAGACGCAGTCCCCCATGACCTTCGCCGGCAGGGCCTTCGCCTCGGCGCAGGCCCTCTCTCATGACGTCGGCTTCCCCACCACCTGGCCGGCAAGCTGGATCTTCGCCGCACGCTACGACGCTTCGCCGGGCGCCTTCGATCTCGCGGCCGGGAAGTACCTCTTCTTCCGACAGAATCATCTCGATGGCGAGGCTGATATCGGCCAGGACGGCGACGACGCCCTGATCCTCGATGGTCTCTCCGGCCCACGTTGGGACGGACCGATCACCTACCGGGAAATTCGAGGCAAGGCGCGGCTCATCGTGTCCCTCGACCTGCCCGAAGCCCTGGTGATCACGCTGGAGGGGCGCTCCGCCGAGGCACCCGCGACGGTCGAGGTTCTCGTCAATGGAGAGAGGGCCGGCTCTGTCGGCATGAGGACCAGATGGGGAACGGCTCAGGTGGAGGCGCCGCAGGGCCTGTGGGCCCGCGGTCCGAACGTGATCACCCTGCGCGCGCCGGCGGCCGTGCATCTGGATCGGGCCACTTTCGCGAGGATGGATCGATGAAGAGCCAGACCCTCCGCCGCCTTCTGTTCATCGCGCCGGCCCTGGTCGCGTCCGCGAACGGCTCATGGTCGGACGCACTGATCCTGACCGCGACCTTCTTCGTCTCCGGCGTGGCCCTTGAGCGTCGCCTGCGTTCCTGGTTCGAGGCCGATGTCTCGTTCTTCGCCACCCTCGCCCTTCTGACCTCCGCGACGGTGACGAAAGACGGCCAACCGGACCTGGCCCGCGCCTTGATGCTCCTCGCCTCCTCGCTCGCCTTCGTGTGGCTGAGCGGTGCGACCCTTTCCCCGAGGCTGCTCTGGACGCTGGCCGCAGGCCTCGCGATCGCGCCCGCGGTGGTTGAACTCCTGCGCGAACCGGATCGCGTCTTCGGCCTCGAGCCGCTGCTCGTGGCCCTCTTCGGCGCGAGCGGGCGCTTTTACGGCGCCCCTCTCCTCTGGGCGGGCGTGATCGGGCTCGGGGGTCTCAAGACCACGAACCCGGGCCTTACGCGCCTCGCCCTCGCCGCGATCGTGCCGGGAACCCTGAGCCTGTTGCTGGGCACTCACGCAAACGACCCCACAGTTCGCACGGTGACCTGGCTCCCCTTCTTCCTGCCGGGGCTCGCCGAATGCTTCCGGCGGATCCGCGAACGGGCGGCCCGACGGCCCGTGGAGGTGGTGGCGGTCGCGGGGGCACTCCTTGCCTTGTGGAACGGCCTGTTCATGGAGCAGTACCGGGAGCGGCTCCTCCCGAGCGACGATACGGTTTCCTTCGCTCGGGTGACCTCGAACTCCGCGAGCCTCCTCTCCCGCGCGGTCGGCACACCCGCGGCATGGCCGGCTAATTGGCTCTTCGCCGCGCGCTTCCGCACCACTCCCGATCGGTGGGACGCCATCGCGGGACATCACGTCTTCGAGACCGAGACGAGCGGCCGAGCCGTGGTGGAGGTGGGTGATGACGCGTCGGTCTTCGCTGCGGACACCGCGTTGTTCCTCGAAGGCTTCGGATCGAGGCGCACCTGCGAGCGCGGCTGGTGCCGCGACCTGGATGGCGAAGGGCGCCTGCTCCTGCCTCTGCCCTGGGCGGGCCGCCGCGATCTCATCATACGGATGCGGGTTCGGGGTCAGGGTGCGATCACCATGGCCCTCGACCGCACCGCCGTGGTAACGGCGGAGATGACGGACTCGCTGAGCGACGTCAGCTTACGGGTTCCGGCCCGGGCCGTCCGGCCCGGCATCAAGGTCTTGTCCCTCTCGGTGGCCGGTGGGGGCCGGGCAACGATCGACCGCCTTACGCTCGAACGCGGTGATGGAGTCGGGTCAACCAGATAGCGGCGAGGGTCAGGCCGAGTACCAGTCCCGACGCCACCGCGCCCACGAGGGACAGGCCGTCGCCCAGCGTCTGCGGGAACACGATCTGCATGGCCTCGGCCATCCACGGAAACGTGGCGTCCTTCCGATAGACCTTGATGCCTTCGAGGGCGGCAAGGGTGGCGATGGCGAGCACGGACGAAATCGATCCAAAGACCGCGGTGAGCCGCATCAGCGCCCCTCCATCCATGAGCGGTGGCGGTTCGCCTTCGGGCACCTCGAAACGAAGTTCGCGCTGGCTCCAGGGAACGAATCGCGACAACATGACCATCCCGGGGATAGCCATCACCACGGTGAGAAGGAAAAAGTTCGTCCACCCGAGCGTGTCGGCAAGCAGACCCGACGGCGGTCCGGCGAAGATCCGCGGCAGGGCGAACAGGCTCGAGAGCAGAGCGTATTGAGTGGCCGAGAACCGCTTTTCGGTTAGACGCAACAGCAGCACGCCAAAGGCGCCGGTGCCGAGGCCGCTCGATATGTACTCGAAGATGGTGGCGGCATAGAGGATCCAGGACACGGGGCCCGACTCCGCCACCCACGCATACCCGGCGTTCGAGAACGCCTGCAGAAAGCCGGTGATCCACAGCGCGCGGCCAAGGCCCAGCGAGGTGGTCATCAGACCGCCGATGACCGTGCCGATCATGATTCCGAATGTCCCAATGGTGGACGAGACGATGCCCACGTCCCACAAGTCGAAACCGAGTTCGCGGAAGAACGGGCGCTGCAACGACTGCGCGAAGGCGTCGGCGAGTTTGAAGAGAACCACGAAGGCGAGGATCTCGATGGCGCGCGGTCGGGCCAGCAAACCCAGGAAGGGCTCCCACACCGCTTCCCGCATGGTGGTCGGAGCCTTCTGTTTGACCTCGGGCTCGTCAGCCCACAAGGTGATGAGCAGACACGGGAGATAGCAGAAGGCCAGGAGAGCGTTCACCGCGGTCCAGCCGAACTCCCCGGCCAGCGAGATGGCGAGGCCACCCGAAAGATTCATGGCCACGCGGTACATGGCGGTGCGGGCGCCGACCGCCAGCCCCTGCTCGTCCTCGCGCAGCACTTCGACGGTGTACGCGTCGATGGCGATGTCCTGAGTCGCGGAGATCAGTGCGATGGCGAGGCAGAGCGAGGCGATGACCGCGAAGCGCTCGGGGTGATCCGACACGAAGGTCAACGCGAGGCCGGTGAGGAACAAACCGATCTGCGAGAGCAGGACGTACCCGCGCCGTCGGCCGAGCAGCGGCACCTCGTAGCGGTCCATGAGGGGCGACCACAGGAACTTGAAACTCCAGGGCGCCTGAAAGAGTGTCAGCAGGCCCACCACGCGGATGTCGACGCCGATGTCCTTGAGCCAAACCGGAATGGCGATCCAGACCAGTCCGAGCGGCAGGCCGGAGGAGAAGCTCAGCAGGGTCACCACAGCCAGCCGCTTGGAGCGGACCGCGTGTTTCAAGCTCTCCCAGGTGCTCAGCCGTTCAGCCATGAAGCGCGGAGGATAGTTGACGCGAGCGATCGCCGGGGGAGGTCCGTGTGGAGGTGCGGTCGAGGCGATCGCCCAACCGATAGACTATGCACATGCAGGGCGACGAGATCGAAGAGCACGCCACCGGTACGGCCCCTCGGCCGCAGAAGACGAGTCGTCCGGCATCCACTTCCGCCCCCGGCTCCGCTCCGGCGGTAGAAGGCGACCTGCCTCCGGGCACAGTCATCGCGTCGCGTTATCGCATCGGCGGTCTGATCGGCGAGGGCGGCATGGGCCG
>JAGNNV010000002.1:2586-17182 GCA_017990495.1 Vicinamibacteria bacterium | reverse complement strand
GCCGCGGGCGAAGTGCCGTCCGCCGCGCTCCTCGCCACCGCCAGAGGGCACGATCACGTGGCGCCAAAGAAGGCGTTCGGCGTGGTGGCTCTGCTGGCCCTGGCCTTCTTCATCTCGCCGCGCGCGTCTTTCGACAGCCGTTTCCTCGACGGCGTGCCCATGGAGAAGCCGCCTTCGGTGCTCGAGTTCGACGCCAAGGCGCATCTCAAGTCCTTCGGCTACGGCGGCGGGGCGGACTCGGCCACGGGCTACTACGCGGATGGCGACTATCTGAACCGCCCGGCTGAGGAACTCACGGCCGAACGCGATCGCGTCCGAGAGGGATGGCCGGTCGTTCTGCGCTACTGGTATCGGGAGAGCCCGCGCGGCATGGAACCGTGGTCTCCGGTGGGCAGAGTGGGAGTGAACAATCCGTCCATGATCCTGGCCGGCATGACCCGTGCCGTGCTCGACACCCGCGGCCGGCTGGTCTCATTCGACGCGACTCCGCCGAGCACCGAGGAAGCGGGGGAACCAAAGCCCCTGCCCTGGGACGCGCTTTTCGCCGCCTCAGGACTCGAGCGCGCGCGCTTCACCGAAGTGACGCCGTCGTGGAACCCTCCGGTTCATTCCGACGCACGGGCGGCCTGGACCGGGAATTCCGCGGAATGGCCGGAACTGCCGGTGCGGCTCGAGGCCGCGAGTTACCGCGGCCAGCTCGTGTACTTCCGGATCGTCTACCCCTGGACGAAGCCCGAACGATCGGGCAACCAGCCCACGAGTCGGGGCCAGACCATCGCCAACGGGATCTACTTCAGCCTCTTCGTGACCATTCTGGGCATCGCGGGTTACTTCGCCTGGCGAAACCTGATGGCGGGTCAAGGCGACCAACGCGGCGGGCTGCGTCTCGCCCTCGCGGTGATGCTGATCGATCTGGGAGCCTGGTTCCTCCAGGCCCATGTTCTCGCCAGCCCGATCTCGCAGATCATCTTCGTGCTCCGGGCCATCGGCGGCGCTCTGCTGGTGGGCGCCATCACCTTCACGTTCTATCTGGCCCTCGAACCGGATGTGCGTCGACGATCGCCTGATCTCATCATGGGCTGGACGCGGCTGATCTGGGGACGGTGGCGTGATCCGAGGGTGGGCCGAGACATTCTGATCGGCCTCGCGGCCGCGGCCGCGATCGCGCTCGCGGTTCCGGTGCTGGCCGCCCTCACCACCGCCCTCGGCGCCCCTCGCGGCTCCGTGTCGTTCAACAATATCGACTTCGTAAGAAGCGTGCCCCTCGCCCTCGCCCAGGTCTTCGCCGTTCACCAACAGGCTCCGGCTCTCGCCATGGGCGTCACCGTGGTGTTCCTGCTCCTCGAACGCCTCCTAAGGACGCGCACCCGAGCGGCCTGCGTTCTGGTCCTCCTCCTGGCCGTGCCGAACGCTCTCCAACAAGGGACCGACCTGTGGGCCGGGTTCATCTTCGCGTTCACCATCATGGGCGTGCCCGTCTATGCGTTCGTGCGTGGCGGCATGCTGAGCTTCGCGACGTTCATCACCACGGTTATCCTGCTCGTGGACGTGCCTCTCACCGGTGATTTTTCCCACTGGACCGCTCCGCCGACGTTCGTGGTCGGGCTGGTGATGGCCGCGTGGGCCTATCTGGCTCTGAAGAGCGTCGGCGCCATCGGTGCGGAGACGAAGGCCTGACGGAGGGAAGACGATTGGCGGCAACACGCTCACGCCCGCTATTGGCGTGAGCGGCGTCCGAGCGACCAGAAGACGGCGGCCATGAGGGCGATGGCCAGTCCGCCGAAGACGAGGGTGCGCGTCTGGATGGGCTCCTCGGAGCGCGGCAGTGGCTCGACAGCTCGAGCGGGCGCGCTTGTCGCCGATGGAGGAGCCGCCAGAGGCGTTGATTCGGGGGCGGCCGCGGTTTCCGCGACGGGCGGAGTCTGCTCCACAACGCGCGGTTCGATCGAGGTTGGAGACCACGTCGATCGGACTCGAGGCGCGGCCCGGCGTTTGGCGGGCGCAGGGGCTGCTGCGACTCTTGCGGGGGCGGGGGCACCGCTTCCCGGTGCCGAGACCACGGGCGCCTCGGTCGAGGGGGTGGGCGCCACAGGCGTCGCTGTGGCAGCGACCACCGCGGGCGCCTCGACTACGGGTGCCGCGGCGGCCGGGGGCTCATCAACAAAGCCGCTCCGGCGCAGCGCGAGGATCGCCCGTCGCTGGGGCCCCGCAATAGCCGCGACTTCGGCCTCGGAGTATTGCTTCTTGAAGTGAAGACTGACCGGCACATACTTCTTACTCAGGTCGAAGTCGTCGCCCGACGGATGGCCCGCTTTGACGAGGCGGTCGTCGTCCATGATGTGGCAGTTGGTGCACTGCTGGGTCCATCCCTGGATGTTTCCGATCAGGCGGGTCATTCCGTACTGAGCGACCGCCACGTCGTAGGACCCCTTGGTTTGATGCGGTTTCAGGTACAGGCTTCCGGCGCCGTGACAGCTCTCGCACGAAACGCCCGCGTTCGGTTCCCCTCGGTAGACCGTGGCGTGACACGCCACGCACTTGCCACTGGGATCGTACTTGTCGGAAAGACCTATGGCTCTCGCGAACTCGTCGGACTTACTCCCCTCGAGCTGGTTGAGAGAGTTGATGTGTCCGGCCTTGCTGTCTTTGTCGGGGAACAGCCGCCGAACCTCGGGAATTTCCTTCTTCTCGTACCATTGGCGCTCGGGCTGGTGGTCGTGGCAATTGAGGCACTCGTTCGGGCCCAGCATTTCGCCTCTCTGTTGGGCGAGAGCGCCACCGGGAATACCCAAGAACATCGCGACGATCACGGCCTTTGACGTTCTTCTCATCATTCTCCCCCAGCGAAAAGGCGCACTCAGTTCGACGCACGCGCCCGCGGGGTTGCCGGGGGTTCGTTGGTCACGGTCCATGGACGGCCGTCCCGGAGAAAGAGCTTCTGCATCTCCTGGAGATTGAACGGGCGAGCGCCACGGCGGCCAAAGACACCGATCTGGTGGCCGCTCTCGTCGACGCCACGGTCTCGCCGATACCCCTCGGAGATACCTACGGCCTCGGAGCCGGTCTTGAAGGAGGCGACGATACGCGGGTTGGGCACTGGACTGAATCCGAGATTGCCGGGAACGCTGTCGGGGGCGGTCAACTCCACGACCTGCAAGCCGTTTCGTCCGTCGGCAACGTAGGCGAACAGACTGACATTCACCATGCCCACCTTCACGTCGCGCGCGTCGTTCAGCACACCGCCGCCGGTAAAGCTCTGAGCCAGCCGCGGCTGCTCGGGCCGCTCGATGTCCACGATGGCCAGTCCATCGGCGCCGGCCGCTACATAGGCATAGGTGCGCGACACGTAGATCCCGCTGGCCCGTGCGAAAGGCACGAGCGCTCCACTCACGAGCCGGGCGCGTTCGGGGATCGTCACGTCGATCACCTTCAGTCCGGCAGCGTCGGTTACGAAAGCGTAGCGGAATTGGACGGCCACATCCCGAGGGGCCACGAGGGCCGGCGCGACGATGCGGGTCAAGAGCCGGGGCTGGAGCGGATTGGACACGTCCACCAGCGACAGGCCGCTTGGGCTTGTCAGGTAGGCGGTGTCACCGGCGAGGGTTATCGACGAAGCGCCTGAGAGGACACCATTGGGATTGAAGGTCGCGGATCGCTTGAGCCGATTGTTGGTCGGGATACCGTCGGAGAGCGTCTTGATGTCCACGATCACGAGGCCTTCTACGGCATCGCTGATGAACGCATAGCCGTAGATGGGAGCGATGGACTGCTCTTCGTTCACCGGAAGAACCGTCCGCTTGAGGTCGAGGGGAGCGGGCGAGCCTACGGCCAGGCCGGTGGCGTCGCGGGTGCCCACGTTCATGCGCTGCGAGGCGAAGGGCGCAGAAATGATCCTCTGAGCGAAGTCCTTGTTGGCGACGTTCGCCACGTCAAACACGCGGAAGCCATCCGACCCGGAGGCCGAGAGCAGATACTCGCCGTAGAGCTGGATCTGGTTCGCTTTGCCACCGTGATGCACACTCTCGGTCAGGGTGCGATTGCGCTTGACGTGTTCGGCGAAGTTTGAAGGATAGGCAATGCGGTGCAGATGGCTGCCAAACACCGCCGAGGGCATATCGAGCTCGGTGGCGGCAATCGCACGGAGCCCGCCTTTCCCTTCGGCGACGTAGATGAAGCGACCCATGTAGTTGACTTGGTTGGTGCCCTGCATCAGAACCGATGCCATCCAGGCATTGTTGTCGCCATCCTTCGAAAGGTGGCAGTCGGTGCATTGCTTCGTTTCCTTGCCGCGAACGGTGTGAGGAACGTGGGTATTGAAGGCATTGCCGGTAAAGCCGGCCGCGGAGATGGTCGGAACCTGGTTCACGATCACCGAGCGATTGGCGTTCTGTACGCTCAAGGTCACGGCGCTTGAAGAGCGGACCGGCGCCACCTTGTGGCCCTGAATCGTCCCGTCGATCCCGAGCATGAAACCGTCCGTGCGCAGGACTTCCGGGTTGTACGACGCGTAGACCTGGCTCTCCGTCCCCTCGTTGTGAAGCATCGGCTTCTTCGTATTGACCTTTGCCGACAGGTGGCAACCAAAGCAATTCGTGGTCCAGGAACTGTGGCAGCTGTAGCAGGTCATCGTGGAGTCGGAATGCGCCAGATTCGCGGAGTTACCATCGCCCCAGGTCACTCCGTCGCGCTGAATCGTATGGGCCGCTACGGCCTTTGGCGAGGTCAGGCTCACCACCTGGGGCACCGTCCACTGCTTGCCTTCTTCCACCATGCTGCGCTGGATGATGGCGCCGCCGCGGCGGGAGAACTGCGGGACGCCGAACGCGGTCATGCGTCCGGAAGCAAGATCTCGGCTCGCTGCCGCGGGCCCCGAAGTCACAAGGGTCGCCCGCGCCCCCGCCGTACCGTGGCAGTCCTGGCAGGCGATCTCGATGGCAGCTCTGCGGTCGCCGTAAATCTTCCCGGTGCCGTGCGCGTCCTGGTTGAAGTGGCAATCGACGCAGTGCATGCCCTTCTCCAGATGAATGTCTTTAAGGTGCACAGCTTTCTTCCACAACTCGGCATCGTCAAAGGGGATGACGTTCTCCTCGGCATCGAGGAAGTTGCCTTTCCGATCGCGCTTGTACACTTTCTGGAACATCCACCCATGGCCGTGATAGTCGGAGAACTGGGCCTTCTTCAATGACGGGTTCTTTTCGCTCACCGTCTCGAGGAATTTGGGGTCGTTCCAGAGCCCGCGGGCCGCAGCTTCTTCGGGATTGAATCGCCCGTCATGATCGATCTGCGCCGCCGTCGGGTTCCGCTGCTCCTTGGGATAGAGATGCTCGCCATCGGTCTGCTCGTCCCACCACATGTACCCGAGGTAGGAGTTGAGGAAGCCGTTGCCATTATGGACGTGGCAGGTGATGCACTGGCTCGAAGGGATCTTGCGCGTGAACTCATGCTTGATCGGATGACCCCGCTCCCCCTTCTTGATCATCGGATCGGTGTTCACGGTCATCCCGCGGTTGCCGAACTCGGCATAGGGGCCGGAGTTGAACTTGTCGCGATCGTTCGCATAGATCACGTGGCAGGCGGCGCATCCGCTGCTGCGGTAGTCACCCGGGGCGTCGTTGGTCCCGAAGAACGACAGAACGGGGTCGTTGAGACGCGTCTTTTGCGCGCCGAGAATCACAGGATCTACCGACGCCTGGGTTCCAAAGCCCCGGTTGGTCAGGCTGATGTCGGGCTGTCCGGGAACATCCTCACGGTTGGGATTTCCAAGTTCTGACTTCGGACCGCCGCCTCGTTCGAAAGCTCTAAAGATGCTTCCCGGCTGGCCGGATTCGAAACGCGGCAGAGGAAACAGCATCGGAAGAATGCCCTTGGTACGGGTCTCTTCGGCGGTGGGTGGTGGAAGGGTACGGATGATCTGCGGTTCGCCACGAGGGGTGTAGTTCTCGGCGAACTTGGAGTCTTTGAAGGGCACCGAGCCGTTGTTGTAGAGCCCAGAACTGAAGACCTGGGCACTGTTCGTCATCGAACCCTTCTGGACCGATTTCACGATTGCGATATGGCAGATACCGCAAACTTGAGGCGCGACGCGCAGGTCGGACGGGTTCACGAAGCGGATCCATTCGGGGCGCTCGCCGTTGATCCGCGCGTAGCTCTCGGTGGGATTCGCGGCGGTCGGCCACATTTCCGCGATTCGTGGCCGCGGGTGCGCCTTCTCTTTCGTGGTGGCCGTGCCGTCACCGCCATGACAATCGGCGCATGACAGGCCCTGCGGGGTGGGGTGAGGATCCCGCGCCGTGGCATGGCAGCCCACGCAACCCTCGCTAGGCGCAACGGTCCGACCTGCTTTGACCTGAGTCGCCGCCGCCCCCATGGCGTGAGGGTGGGCCGCCTCGGCCGCGCGGGAAGGAACAGGATCTGCGGCGGGCTTGTCTGCCGGCGCGGCGGTGACCGCCACGGAGACCAGCCAAAGGCATGGGAACGTCGCCAGGGCGGCGCCCAGCCAGAATGTACGGCGTCGGCGAGCAGTCGTCATGCCATCTCCCTCAGTACGCAAGCTGAATGGCGCCGACCACCGAGTGCAGGCGCTTGTTCGAGCCGATCGCGGTGGCAAAACCGCCCCGAGGGATCAGGGTCGCAAACCCCGCAACCACGAACACGTTCTCGCTGACGAAGGGCCGGAACTTCGCGCCAATACTGGCATCGATTCCGATTGTCCCATCCTCGAAGCCTCTGCCGGGCCCGGCCAGCGCGCGGAGCACCGCCGCATCGGCAAAACGCAGATAGGAGACGTTTGTGGTGACCTTGAGCGACGGACTCATCCGCAAGTCGATGCCCCCTCCGAGCAGCATCAGTCCAGGGTTGACGAAATTGGCGCGGTCGCGGAATTTGCTGCGCAGGTTGGGCAGGAGGCTGAACTTTTCTGAAACAAGAAATTTGCCCCCGCCCCCGGGGACTTGAGTGTTCTGCTGCGCCCAGAACATGAACTGGCCACCGGCCAGGTTCGGATTGTCGGTGATGGTGTCGAAGCCCTTCGCCTTGGTTGGATCGCTGCCGTCGTCCCCAGACGCGAAATAACCTGTCAGTCGGTAGCGCCGCCAGTCGGCATCCTTGGAAAGCTCAAACGCCGCCATTCGCGCATTGATATCGACCGGCGACGCGGCGTTGGTGCGACGGAGGCGCCGCGCGATGAGACTGTCGTCGTCTTTGCCAAAGGCCTGATAGAAGGCGTGGCTGACGGCCCACGTCCCCCACTTGCCGTCTCCGTGGAATCCCAGGTAGGTGACATTGAGCGCGCCTTCAAGTGAAGCGCCCGGTCCGGCGGCCGTCCCGGTGTCGCGGTTGACGTGGAGGTTGAACATCGCCGTGTAACCCTTTGTCCCGAAGTCCTGGATGTAGTAGTTAGCGATGAACACATCCTGATCGCGGCTCGAGAAGAGATGCAACTGACTCGCCGGATCGCGCTCCCTCATCTTGAAGTACGCCACGTTGTACTGATGCTGGTTGGCCTTGGCGTTGCCAAAGAGCCTGGCGCCGAGTTGATTGTCCGCAAACACGTACCCGCGGAAATCACTGTTGAAGTTCTGCATGCCCACACGGATCGACACGAAATCGAAGCTGGGGCTCAAGATCGCGAGCCGCTTCTCGATGAAGGCCTCCTCCAACCCGATCTTGTTGTTCCGCTGGCCCGTGCTGAGGTCGTTCAGGTTGCCGACCACGGTCGCCCGAATCGCCCACCGCTTCGGTTCGAAAACCGTGTTGCCGCGGAACAGTTCGAGGCCCGCCACCAGGTTGTGGTTGGTGAACACCTGGCTCGTTGGCTCGGCGTCGCCGGCGCTCACCACCCTTGGGTTGGCGGTTGAGTTCAGCTGGATATTCAGGTTCGCGAAGATGGTTTCTCCGATGACCGGAAAGTCTCCCTTGGCCTTGTTCTGGTTATAGGAGTCGAAGGGCCCACCGCCCACGATCCACGGCATCCGACTTTCGTCGCTGTATCGCTTGAACGCGGGATACTTGAACTTCCATCGATTCGGCATCGCCTCAAACTCGCCACCCGGCGCGGTCACCTCGGGCGCCTCCTTGTCGTCGTCCTTCTCGCGACGCGACTCCTTGTCCCGCGTGATGACGTCCGGCGTTTCACGAACGACAGGGTCCGGAAGCCGGGGAGCCACAGGAGCCGGGGGGATCGGCTGCAGCCGGATATCGAACTGCCGGCGTTCGCCCGGGGCAAAGACGATTTCGACGCTTGGAAAGGGCAGGCTTGCCGGCCCGGCGTCTTCAACGCGCAGGCGATAGGGCCCGGGCGGAAGGCCTCCGAACACGAAGGCGCCGTTGCCATCGCTTACGGCTCGACGATCGATGCCTTCGGTGTTTGTGATGATGATTACGACGTTGGGAGAAGGACGACCCTCGGGACCGATGACTGTGCCCTGAACGGCCGCGCGCTGCGTGGGGGAAGCCGTGAGCGAGACGCGCGCTCTCAAGCGAACTTCGAGGCTCAGGGTCTGGCCGGAGGCCACCACCACCTGGTCGTCGCTGTAGGGCGCGAAGGTGTCGTCATCCGTGCGCAGCCGGTAAGGACCCGGCTGAAGGCCCCCGAAGACGAAGGCTCCACTGCTGTCACTGACCGCGCGCCGTTCGACGCCTTGCGCGTTTGTCATGATGAGGGTGATGTTCGGCTGAGCTTCGCCCGTTGGGGCCAAGACGACGCCTCGGGCGGTGCCGCGGCCCTGCGCACTGCTTTCGCCGGCCAGAGCCAGGAAAGCGAACGCAGCCGCCACCCCGACAACTCGATTGCGCCACCCCACCATGATCTTTGGACCCTAATCTCACAGATCACGAATCGTCAAGAAAGTTTTCTGGCCGTGGCGTGAAAGACCTGGTTGTCGGAGTGTGGGGTCGGTTCCGGACTACATATTCGCCGACTCAAATTGACCCGAGACAGGTCGGTCGCGTCGTAGATTCGGGCAACCTGCTACCGATTCTTCGTGTGCTACGATCCTCGCACTTCCCCTTTGGATGGGCGCTTGGCAAGACTCGGCTTTTCACCTTCGGTTCGATGGGCGCTTGGGATGGCGATTCTCCTGAGTGCGGTGCTCTCTTCAAGCTCGTGGGCGCAGCAAACGGCGTTTGTGGGTCCGGCGCAATGCACGGGCTGCCATCAACACCAGGAGGCCCGTCAATGGGCGGAGAAGCTCGACGGAGACGGAAGAGGAAAGAGGCATCTCAATTCCTTGAATCAGCTCGAAGATGCACGAGCAGCAGCGTGGGGGCGCGCCATCGGACTTGGCGACGTTTACGACACCAAGGGCTCCTGCGTGGGCTGCCACGGAACGGTGGTCAAGGGCTCGGTTGATGTCGGGGTTTCTTGTGAGTCCTGCCACGGCGGCGGCCGTGACTACCTCAAACCCCATCAAGAAAAGGGGGCTTACCAAACCGCGGTGTCCCTGGGAATGAAGGACAGCGTGAGGAAGCCCGAGGTGTGGGTGCGCCAATGCCTGTCCTGCCACGTTCTGGGCGCAAACCCCAAAGAGTCCGCGCTGGTGGCGGCCGGTCACCCTTCGGGGAAGGATTTCGATCTTGCCGCGAAGTTCAGCACGGTCGCGCTGCACTTTTCGTCGAAGTACGCGCCAGCCCAGATCGCCTCGCTGGCCGCGACGGCGAGAGGCCAGGGAGCCCCGGCCCGAGCCTCCGCCCCGGCGCCAGCTCCGGCAGTGCCTGTGGCCGTAGCTCCCCCGCCCGGTGCGACTACGGCCCAGCCCCCCCCGACCCGTGCGCCGACAGCAGGCATTCCACCGGTTGCCGCACCCAGAGGCAGCCCCGTCACCACACAACCGCCGGTCGCGGCCACGCCGCTTCCGGCAAGGGCGGTTCCCGCGCAGGCGGCTCCTTCACAGCCTGCCCGGTCGGCAGCTGCGGCCCAACCGGCTCCCGAGGCCGAGCCGCAACAACTCGAGCCCGGGCGGTCGTCCCTGCCCAGGGATCAAGGGTCGCCGTCTCAACTTGCCGGCGCGGCGCAGGGCAAGGTCGTGGAGGTTCTAACCGCTCTCCTGCGACAAGGCGCCCAGCCGCCCGCGCGGTTTCAGGCTCTTGCTCCGGTCAAGTATCTGGGCGTCGACTCTTCCCTCCTCCAACTCCAGCGGGAAGTCATTTCGCTTGGGATCGAAGCTCTGGCGATCGATCCGGCGGCGAAGAAGTAAGGTGCCTCCCGTGACACCCCCCTCGACGCAACCGGTCTCGGTCCGCCGCCTGCGCGAAGTCCACTTCCTTAGAGACCTTGGCGCCGAGGTGCTCGAAGAGTTGCGGCCGCATGTCACGACTCGCACCTTTCAGGCCGGGGAGCCCATCCTTCGCGCGGGCGACTATTTTGATGGCGCCTATGTCCTCGTCTCCGGCCAGGTTGAGGCCCGTCTGCCGGTGCTCGCAGAGCAGCCCGCGGTCCGCGGCGTGCGTGCCGTCGCCGGAGTTTCGTCACCCCTGTCGCTCGGCCAGGCCACGGTGCTCGAGGCGGGTGAGATCTTCGGGGAGGGGAGCGCGCTCTCTCGCTATCCCATCGGTTACAACCTGACCGCACTGACCGACGTCAATTGTCTGGTCATACGCACCCAGGGCCTCCGAGCGATGTTCGACGTTCCGGAGATGGAGTCGTTCAAGGCCCTCTTCGACCAGATCTACCGCGAGCGCACCCTCATCGCTCACCTTCGCGCGGTGGACATATTTGCGGGACTACGGCCGGCCTCCCTGGCCGCGCTGAGGGAACGAGCCGAACTCGTGACGTTCAAGCCCGGGGCGCGGATCGCCACCGAGGGCGAAGCTTGCGAGGCGTTCTATCTGGTGCGCGGAGGTTCCGTGCAGGCGAGCGTGAAAACCCACGCGACCGACACCTCGATCACCTACCTGCGGGTCGGCGAGTGGTTTGGCGAGGCCACGCTTCTCGTCGACGTTCCCTGGCCCTACTCCCTCACCGCAATCGACAACGTCGAACTGGTGAAATTGTCGCAAGAAGATCTCCGCGCCATCGTTCCGCATTTGCCCGAGGATCAGCGGCTCTGGGACGTCATGGTCGATCGCCTCGGAACCCGTGGGCGCACCGTCGAGGATCCATCCACGTCAAGGCCTCTTCAGATGTCGATTGAGTCGGGCGTGATTCGCGGAGAGAGCGTTCTGCTGATCGACTTGAACACCTGCACCAAGTGCGACGAGTGTGTGCGCGCGTGCGCCGACACCCATCAAGGTGTGCCGCGCTTCGTGCGTGAAGGCAGCCGCTTCGACCGCTTCAGCGTCCCCACCGCGTGCTACCACTGCTCCGACCCGGTCTGCATGGTGGGCTGTCCAACCGGCGCCATCACCCGGCCGCTCGGGACCTTCAAGGTGGCCATCGACTCGGCGACTTGCATCGGTTGCGGAAACTGCGTTCAGCGATGCCCCTGGAACAACATCCTGACCCGGCCGGTCGAAAGGCCAGACCTCGGAAAGGTGATCGAGGTCGCCACCAAGTGCGACCTGTGCCTGGGCCGATCAGAAGGTCCGGCTTGTGTGCAGATGTGTCCCCAAGGATCCGCC
Organism: Vicinamibacteria bacterium; assembly: GCA_017990495.1. Lineage (GTDB taxonomy): Bacteria > Acidobacteriota > Vicinamibacteria > Fen-336 > JAGNNV01 > JAGNNV01. Next base: position 5,626 of record JAGNNV010000002.1, on the reverse strand, counting down.
CAGCGGGTGGATTTCAAGGATGCGGTGCGCGTCGCGAAACTCCTGTCCACTTAACGCATGCGCTCCTTGCTCTTCCCGCTTCGTGCTCCCCAGTGGATGAAGGTGACCGCTGCCCTTGGGCTTGTGTCGCTCTTTTCCTTCACCGCGCTCTCGTGGCGATGGCCGTGGCTTCCCGGCCGTCCCGGAGGTATGTTCTTCGGCATCCTGGCCGGTCTCCTCTTCATCAACGCCGGGCTCTACCCTTGGCGTCGGCGTCTTCAAGCCCGCCCGCTAGGCACGGTACAACGGTGGCTGCATCTTCACGTCTACGGCAGCGCCTTGGGCCTTGGCTTCGTATTCCTGCACATCGGGTTCACCCTGCCGAGTGGCGTCATCGGTTGGCTGCTCCTGCTCCTGTCCATATGGACGGTGGGTGGAGGACTTGCCGGAGTCTGGCTACAAAGAATCGGGCCGCTGATCCTGGCCCGCAGAGTGGCCGTCGAGCCAATCTACGAACGAATCCCTGAAATGACGCAGCGCCTTGCCGCCGAGGCCGACCTCGTCGCGGCACGGGCCCCGGAGGCTCTCAGGAAGGCCTACGCGGCGCGGATTCGACCCCGCCTCATCGAGCCCAAGGCGAGTCTGGGGTCGATCCTCGGTGCAAGCCCAATCGAGGGAGAAATGCTCCGAACCCTGAGCGAGGTTCGCGCGCTCCTGGCCGAGGGCGATCGATCGAAGCTGGGCGAACTCGAGGTGATCATCCGCGACAAGGTCGCCCTCGACACCCACTTCAGCGTCCAGCGGGTGCTGCGAAGCTGGCTCATCCTGCATGTGCCGCCCGCCATGCTTCTTCTCGGCTTTCTCGCGGTCCACGTGATCGCCGTGGTTCTGCATTAGTGCGATATCAAGCCGGGAAACGGCGGAGAGCAGAGCGCTAGCATGGCGCGCGCATCCGACAAGAGCAAGACCCGGGCGGGGCAATCCCCGGGGCTGGTCTATCCGTCCACAGATCGCCGCCTGATACGCGGCAGCATTCTGGCCGGTTCACTGGTAGTGGTTGGCGCGCTGGGCCTGTATGCCGTCGGCGCCCGCCAGACCCTTTCGCCGGGGGACACCGCGTCGGCCCACGCCCGCATCGACTTGAAGTGCGCTCAGTGTCATGACCCCGGCAAGGGCGTCGAGTCGGTGCGTTGCGAGCGATGCCACGATCCATCAGCGAGTGGCCGCCTCGAACATCTGACCCACGTCGGGCCAAAAGCAGCCGCGAGCCAGAAGGCCGGCAGCGCCGACACCGTCGCTTGTTCACGGTGCCACCAGGATCATCTCGGCCGCACGGCATCGTTGACCAAAGTCAATGACCTCGAATGTGGGAGCTGCCACGGGTTTGGGTCCTTCGGCGGACATCCCGAGGTTGCCCTCGTGGAAAAACGCGTGCCTCCCCGGGATCCGGGCCTTGAGTTCAATCATGATCGGCACATAACCGAGGTGGAGACCAAGCGCGGCGCGATGTGCGAAACCTGTCATGAGCAGACCGCGAACCGGCGGGGATTCGAGCCGATCGACTTCGACCGCCACTGCGCCTCGTGTCATGCAAGGCAGGGCACCTTGTCCACGGATACGGACTTTGTTCCGGCCGGCATGCTGGTGATGCCCGAAGATGTGCCCGCCTCGTTCCGAATCATGAATCGGCCTCGCCTCGAGGTGAATGCTCGCGGCCGCGTCAAGGCCTCGGGGCTGCGCCATCGAGACGGGTGGGTGCTCTTCAATGCCGGCCGACTGCGCCGCGGAATCGCGCCTGAGGCGGAGGCCTCCGAACGAGCGGCTTTGCTCGCCCGCATCTCCTACCTTGAACAATTGCGGCTGGCCCCCCAGGCTCGGCTCGTCCGATTCCAGGACAGAGAGGCGGCGATCGCGGAGCTCCAGGCGGAGCTTGCAGCCCTTGACCAGGAATCCCCAGGCGAGGGGCCTGGCGACGCCGCAGCCCTTCAGCAAATGACTTCAGCGGCCGAGACCCTCCTGGCCAGCCTGCCCACGCCAGACCAGCCCGCGCCGCGCGCTCCGGCTGCTGACTTCGAGGCGCGCCGGGCCGAGCTGCTGCGTTTGCTGGACGCCATCGACGCGCGCCTCGGAGTAGCGGGCCGCGTCAAGGTCGATGCATTGCGTCAGAGGGTCCTGGCCACGCGCCAGGGCGGGATGGCCGCTGACGAGAACCTGCGTGCCCGCAAGGATCGAAGACGTCGGCTCGACCATCTGCTGCTTGAGCAGGAGCTCGATCTGTCTCCGAGAGACCGTGAGGATGCCCCGGCGGTGAATGCCGCCCGAGACCTCAACGAACTCGGCGCGCTCACGAGAAAGCTGCAGCTGAGGTTGGCCGACCTGGAGCGGACCATCGACATGGAGCCTTCGGCCAGCGAGTCCGACCGCGAAGCGCGGAGCAACGCCCTTGAGTCGTTGCTGACGCCCTGCCGGGTGTGCCACACCATGGACGCTGATCGGTCGCGCCTCGCACCCGTTCTCATCGGTGGCCCAATCCTGTCCAAGGTGCGCTTCAACCATGCGCCGCATACCAGGATCGCGCGCTGTGAGTTGTGCCATGCCGCGGCCCGAACCAGCAAGGGCCCAGCCGATCCGCTCGCGCCCAGCATCGTCACCTGCCAGAAGTGCCATCAGCCGTCTCAGGTAAAAGCGGCGTGCGGTACCTGCCATCTCTACCACCCCCCTGCTCAGCTGACGGCGGAGCTCCCATGACCTGGCAACTGGTGACCCGCTGCGACGATGGGACGCTGCGCTCCGTGCCCCTTGAGCAGACCGCCCTTATCGGCGCCTCCTGGGAGTGTGAAGTGGCGGTCAGCGGTGAGGGTGTGGAACCCCAGCACGCCCGCATACAGATCTCCGAGGATGGGGCCTGGATAGAAAACGTCGGCCGTTCCGGTACTCGAGTGAATGGTCAGACGATAAGCCGCCGGGCGCTGGCCCATCTCGATGTCATCACGGTCGGCGAGGGCGTCAGCCTCTTGACGCTGTGGGGCGACCGAGCTGCGGCGCCCACGCGCGCCATGGC
>JAGNNV010000002.1:0-2486 GCA_017990495.1 Vicinamibacteria bacterium | reverse complement strand
TGCCGCCCGAATCGCTCGACGCGCGCACGAGGTTGGCCATGAAGGCGGTGGCGCCCGCGGTGCCGCCCGTCTCCCTTCAAGAACACACGGTGTTGGCCAAACAAGGAGCGCCTCTCGCCGCACCTCCCAAAGAGGTCGACACGCCCTACCCTGTTGCGAAGCGCCGGGGACCTACCGGGTCGCATTCCGCCCCGCAGCCTTCCCCCCCGCCGACGCCGGCTCCGAACCCGCCGGCACCGCAAGGCACCTCGGGCGCGCCCATCCTTCTTCGGCTGAGCGGCCCGCACGGTATCTTTGAAACCGGCGAGGGTCGTTGTATTGTCGGGCGAGATGGTGACGCCACGTTCCAGATCGACAGCAGGGACGTCTCGAGACGCCACGCAATGATCAGCGTCTCGAGGTCGGAAATCCGGGTTCAGGACCTCAACAGCTCGAACGGGACCAGGCTCAACGGCGCCCCTGTTCACGGGATCATGCCTCTCAAAGACGGTGATCAGCTCGCCTTCTCCACCTTTCTGTATCGCGTCCAGGTCATGTCCGGAAACGCGGACCGGTGAGTACAGACAGGCGCGAGGGAGATATCCCGACCGGAGTGGGTCCCGATGGCATGGTGCGCCTCGACTCACCGGTCAAACTCCCCGATGTGCTTGACGCCCTCATCGTGGGTGGCGGTCCGTTCGGAACCGCGGCAGCCTTCCGCGCGAAGGAGCTTGGGTTGCGAGCGCTCGTCATCGAGTGCGACGACCTGATGCGGCGCATCCGCGACTACGCAAAAGACAAACAGATCCTGCCGGACTACGGCGGGGGCGACAAGATGCAGTTCCCCTCCGGCGGGCCGCTGGTGCGCGGTCTGCATTTCGCTCCCATCGACAAAGACCAGATGTGCGCCGACTGGAAGGCGCTCTATCGGCGTCACTCCGTACCTGCCCAGATCGGCGTCGAGCTGACGGGACTCGACCGCGAGGGAGACTACTGGCGCGCCACATCGTGGAATCATCACCTCAAGGCTCAGCAGAGTCATGTCGCCCGCCACGTCGTCCTCGCCTTCGGTCGAGGCGTCCCACGGCGCCTCGACATTCCCGGCGACGTGTCCGGAATGGCATTCGGCCTGACCACCGCAACCAAGTATGTCGGGAAGCCCGTCTGCGTGATCGGCGGCGGCACCTCGGCGGGGGAAGCGGTCATCGCCATCTCGAACGCCAAGGCTGCGGCGGGTGACCTGACCTCGGTTTACTGGTCGTATCGCGGAGACAAGATGCCCAAGGTGTCTCGCGCGCTCGCCGACGTCTTCTTCGAAGCTTTCATGGGCAACGGCAACATCCGGTACCTTCCCGGCAGTGAACCCGTGAGCATCGTGGACGAGGGCAACGAGCCCTGCCTTCTCCTCAGGACCTCGCGCATCACCTCGCCCGATCGCCCGCCCGAGACAACCCAGCTTGAGTTCCTCAGGTCCTTCTGCATCGCCTGCATCGGCGAGGACATACCAACCGCCCTGCTCGCGCGACTCGGCACTCCTCTCGTGACGGGCGGCCCCGAAGGCAAGACGCGCCCCCTTGTGACCCCTCTCCTCGAAACGGTGCAGCCCAATCTCTACCTCGCGGGGGACGTCTTGAGTCCCTCCTATTTCGAGAGTTCCGACTTCCGCATCGACCCGTCGCTGCTGAACCCGGTCAACCGGCGCGGCAACATCAAGGCGGCACTGCGAGATGGCGTCCTGGTGGCCGAGGTCATTGCGCAAAAGATGGCCGGGCGCGTTCAGATCGATGTCCAGTTGGCCTTCGAGGGCAAATCCGAAGCGCCTCGGGGCAGTGGTCCGGTCGCCTCCCCCCGCGGCGGAGTTCTTGTGAACCTCCTCCCCACCGGCGTGGAGGAGAACGAGTTCCCTCTGAAGCAGAGAACCACCCTGGGTGGGCACGGAACCGACATAGGCTTCGGTAACGACGGGTCTCTCACCGGAATCGCCGCCGTCATCGCCTCCGGGCCTCAGGGCTACACAGTGCAAGACGACACCGGAGGCCCGGTTTTCCTCCAGATTCGGCCCGAGCAGCCTGTCGAATTGCCCCGCAACTCTGTTCTGCGACTTGGGCGGCAGTGGCTGGTGGTAGGCAAGAAGTCGCCGAACTCCTTGACGCACTTCAACGATCAGGGCGACCGCCTGGCCGGCTTCGAACTTCGCGAGGGCGTGACGGTCGTGGGACGCCAATCGCCCGACATCTCCATAGCGCCCGACGACAACTCCATGTCCCGCCGACATCTCTCTCTGACCTTCAAGAACGGAGTTGTCACGGTCCGAGACCTGGGGAGCGCGAACGGTTCGCAGCTGAGGATTTCGGCGCCAATCCCTCTGGTGCCCGGCGATCGAATACTGCTCGGCAAACAGCTCCTGGTGTTTCGAGACGAGGGCAACGCTCGAAGACCGGCCGAGAGAATCTCCTTCGACACAAGTTCAGTGGCCTGGCAGGTTCCCGAAGCGGCCCCTCCGGAAC
>JAGNNV010000337.1 GCA_017990495.1 Vicinamibacteria bacterium | reverse complement strand
GCCCAGTACAAGACGGTCGGCGTGAACCTCGAAATCGACAAAGCCAAGGTCACGGCTACCGACGAGATCACCATGGAGTTCAAGGCGGAGTTCTCGCTGATCGGCGAGGATAAGGTTTTCGGCACCGGCGACAACCAGGTGAACTACCCCCAGTTCCTCACCCGCAAGCTCGAGAACACATTGCGGCTCACCGATGGCGTCACCGCGGTCATCGGAGGGCTGCTGCAGGGGCGGGATGCGCGGACCTTGAAGGGGCTGATGGGGATTGAGTCGATCCCCCTCCTGAATAAGGTTCTTGGCGGCCAGACCCGACGCGATGAGGAAATCGAGATCCTGATCTCTCTGACTCCCCACATCCTGCGTGCTCCCAACATCCTGGCCGAAGACGTCGAGCCGCTCTATCTCGGTCTGCGCAATAACCTCAAGATCCCCGGGGTCCGCCCGTTGTTCGGCCGCGAGCCCGAAGCGGAAGCGGTGCCGGCCGCGACCCTTTCGCCGGCCGTCGCGCCCACACCGTCGCCCACCCCTGCGCCGCAACCTGAAAACCCGGCCGCAGTCGCCCCCCTGGCTTCCCGAGCCGCCTGGGACCGCACCGAGGTGCGGATGAAGCAGGGTGAAGTCCAGCGCGTGGCCGTGAATCTCTTTGGCGCGCGCTCACTCCAGGAAGTGTCGATCTCGGTGCGGGCCGACACACCCGGCATCGAGTTCGTGGAGATTGGCCCCGGTCAGCTTCTCTCCGTCGACGGCGCTTCCGTGCTCACCGAGCGGCAGATGGAAGGCCCGCGGGCTTCCGCCCAGTTCAAACGCGCGACCCCGCTTTCTGGGGGGACCGGCACCGTGGCCTTCGTGGCGTTCCGCGCCACTCGCCAAGGGGAGGCCACGATCTTCGTCGAGGCCTTGTCCCTGGGTTCGGGCGAGGTCCTGAGCCAGGTTCCTCTCGCCGGCGCGGTCCGTGTTACGGTGGAGCCATGAGGCGTCGCATGATCCGTCGAACCGTGACTCCTGGCCTGGCCCTGCTCACCGCGGCCCTCTCGTTGTCCTGCGGCCAAGCCATCCTCACCGCCCCCATTGGCTCCACCCTGGCCGTCAACATCAACCCGCCCTTCATCGCCGCCCACGGCGACACCGCGGTGGTTTCGGTCCTCGTGCTCGAACCCGCGGGAACGCCCGTGCCCGACAACACGGTGGTCCAATTCTTCACCACCATCGGCATCATCGACGAGCAGGGGAAAACCAACGACGGCGTGGCTCGCGTCAACCTGCGCTCCGACGCGCGCTCAGGCACGGCAAGGGTCAGCGTGTTCTCCGGTCCTGCCACCGCCACCTCAGAGGTGATCATCGGTAACACCCGTCCTTCGCGCGTTCTCTACGGCCCCATCGATTCGCGCATCGATCTGAAAACCGGGCGGAACACCGCCAACTTCAAAGTCACGGTCCTCGACAGCAGCGCCAACTTCGTGGTGGGCGTGCCCGTGCGGTTCACGGTGGTGGACAACGCTGTCACCGACACCATCCTGGGCGCCGACCCTTTCACCGACAACAACGGCGACGCCTTCGCCCGGGTGCAAACCAAGCGGCTGGTGTCGGGGACAATTCGCATCCGGGCCGACGTGCTTTCGGGAACCGCGCTCTCGCTCGAGTTCACCATCCCCGTGGTCGAGTGAGCAAGGTGATCCGCACTCTCGCGCGGGCAGGAGTCGCGGCCACGCTTCTAGTCGTGGCGGCGGGCGCCTCCGCGGATACGTTGTTCCTGCGCGTGGGCACCACCCTCAAGATCGATGCGCTCTGGTGCGACCAGAAGATCTGCAAGGCCGCCATTCCCGGGGGCGAGGTGGAGCTCAAGGCCTCTGAGGTCGTCCGGGTGGAACCGGACGAGGAAGTGGATGTTGACACACCCAAGCAAGGCCTTCCGGCCGCCGAGGCTCGTGGCCCTGCAACCATTGAACAACTGATCGCCGAGGCGGCTCGCCGATACGCGCTGCCCCGTTCGCTCGTCCGCGCCGTGGCCCGCGCCGAGTCGGCTTTGCGGCCGAACGCGGTCTCCCCGAAAGGCGCGCTAGGCGTGATGCAACTCATGCCGGGCACCGCCCTTGAACTCGGGGTTGAAAACGCCTTCGACGCGGCCCAGAACATCGACGCAGGGGTGCGGCTCCTGCGCCGTCTCCTCGAGAAGTACGAAGGCCGGGTGGCCGAGGCCCTCGCCGCCTACAACGCGGGGCCGGGCGCCGTGGCGAAACACCGTGGTGTTCCTCCGTATCGCGAGACGAGGCAATACGTCCGGAAGATCGTGAAGGAGTTCGAGAAGGGCGAATCCGCGGCCGCGGCGTCCCGGCCCGAACCGCGCCCGTGACAAGGCCGCCGCGCGGGCGTCGTGGTGAGCGCGGCTTCTCCATGGTGGCGCTCCTGGCCGGGCTCGCCATCATGACCTTTGGCCTGATGCTGGCCCTGCCGTCGTGGAACTATCTGGTCCGTGATGACAAGGAGCAGGAGCTGATCTTCCGCGGACGACAAATCTCGAATGGGGTGGCCCGGTTTCAGCGGAAAAACGGCAACGCCCTTCCCGCGACCTTCGAGCAGCTCGTGGAAGGCAAGTACCTGCGCAAGGCCTACAAGGACCCCATGACCAAGGACGGAAAGTGGCGTGTCTTGCGGCCGGGTGAAGGCCTCCCGGTAACGCCGCCCCGCGGCCCGGGGCAACCCGCGCCTGCCACCACACCGTCGCCTTCGCCAACGCCGCGTTCGGTGTTCGGCTCAACCTCCGGCCCAACCACCGGGCCCATCGCCGGGGTAGCCAGTCTGTCGACGGAGACGGGGCTGCGTTCGGTGAACGGCAGTCCCAACTACAACCGTTGGGTGTTCGCTCCGAACGTGCCGTTCGTCATTGGCGGGCCATCTCCTGTCGGCCCCGGCGGACCGGGGGGCGGCGGAGCCGCCTCGCAACGACCCAGGGCTCCCGATCTGGAACTGCCCCGCGTTTCACGCTGAAGGCGAGGGCGACGGCGTCGGAGCGGGCGGCGGCGGGGCCGTGGGGAGCGGAGGGGGGAAGGGCGACCTTGGTGCGAACGGGGAGAGCCTCAGCGGCGGCGGGGTCGGCGATGGCGTGGAGGTTGGTGTGGCGACGGGCGAAGGCTCGGGTTCGGGCTCCGGCTCCGGTTCTCCAATCTCGGGCTCGACTTCGGGCATCGGTGAATCGCGGCGCGGGGCGCGGCGTGGAGTTGGGAGAGACTGGGGCGGCGGCGCCGAGTTTCCGAACGGCGCTTGCGCACTCCCGGCGCCCGAGGCCGGGGCGAGAACCAGAAGCGACGTCACGCTTGTCCCGGTCACGTCGAAGACGACGCCGTAGTTGAGACTCTGCCCTTCGAGTAACCGCAGCAGCGCTTCCCCCACGGTTCGAGCGTCGATCTCCGCGTTGAACAGCATCGCGGTCGGTCGGGCGCCCTGGTAGGTCACCCGGAATCCTCCGGCACGGGCCAGCGCGTCGATGGCCTCGGACAGCGACGCCGAAACAATGCGGATGCGGGCGCCTTCGGGGCCTACCGTGACTTGGGGAGGATCCGCGTGGCCGGAGCGCGTGGTTCCGAACGCCAAAGCCAAGGTGAGCAGCACCAGGCCCATCAACCGTCGGCCTCCGAGACCATCAGGCCTCATGGTTGTTACCAGACCGCGGCGTCGGTGGCGGCTCGGAGAGAGGGCCTCTGCACCGGGCGGGCCGGCAGCATCTTGAGCGCGCTGACTGCGGTCTCCTTGAACGCCGCCATGTCCTCGGCCCGCAGCGGATCTGCAGGTGGCCCCTGGATCCGCATAGGGTCGGTCCAGGCTCCGCCGCGCCGAATGCCATAGTGGAGATGAGGCCCGGTGGCAAGACCAGTGGAGCCGACGAGGCCGACGATGTCCCCCTGAGACAGACGTTGGCCCGCCCGCACGTTGATCT
>JAGNNV010000336.1:1918-3932 GCA_017990495.1 Vicinamibacteria bacterium | reverse complement strand
GACGACCTGTGGGAGGGTTACCCCGAGGAGACGAACGCGCCCTACGGCATCGCCAAGAAAGCGCTGCTGGTGCAGGGCCAGGCCTACCGCCAGCAGTTCGGCATGAACGCGATCTACGTGCTGCCCGTGAACCTCTACGGCCCGCGCGACCATTTCGATCCCGCGATCTCCCACGTCATCCCCGCCCTGATCAAGAAATTCGAGGACGCGATCGAGGCCAAGGCCTCGGTGGTTGAAGTGTGGGGCACCGGCAACGCCTCGCGCGAGTTCCTCTTCGTGGAAGACGCGGCCCGCGGCATCGTCGACGCCACCGAGAAGTACGACGGGGCCGAGCCGGTCAACCTCGGGGCGGGTTTCGAGATCTCCATGCGCGACCTGGCCGAACTGCTCCAGAAGCTCAGCGGCTTCAAGGGCGAACTGCGTTTCGACCCCACCAAGCCCGACGGTCAGCCGCGACGCTGCCTTGACACCTCAAGGGCCGAGGCCATGTTCGGTTTCAAGGCGCGGGTGTCTTTCGAAGAAGGCCTCAAGAGGACAATCGAGTGGTATCGGAACAACAAGAACTCTCGCCACTAGCGAAACAGGCCCGGGACGAGGTTCGGTCGTTCTACGAAGCCAACCACGATCAACTGGCCCGCGCACGGGAGAAGCGTTCGTATTACTACGATTACTTGAGCCGCGTCCTCAAGGCGCGGGTGGCGCCCGGCCAGCGTGTGCTCGAGATCGGCTGCGGTTCGGGCGACCTGCTGGCTGCGGTCTCGCCCTCCTTCGGGGTGGGCATCGACCTGTCGGGCAAGGCGGTGGCGGCAGCGCGGGCCCGGCATCCCGACCTTCACTTCTTCGAAGGCGACGCCTGCGAGGCCGCTACTCTCACCCAGGCCCGGGGCCCCTTCGACGTGATCCTCATCGTCAACGTCCTGACCTTCCTGGGCGACGTGCGCCGGCTCTTCGACATCCTGCACCTCGTCTCGCACTCGAAGACCCGGATCATCATCTACAGCTACTCGCGCCTCTGGCAGCCCGTGCTGCGCCTGGCCGAGGTGCTGGGCCTCAAGCAGGCTCCGCCCGCCGACTCGTGGATTCCCCAGGAGGAGGTGAACACGATGTTGCACCTCGCCGACTGGGACGTGGTCCGCGAGGATCGGCAGCTCGTGTTTCCCGTCTACATCCCGCTGCTGTCCGAGGTGTTGAACCGCTGGGTCGGGCATCTGCCCATGGTGGATGCCCTCTCCCTGATGTTCGGGATGGTGGCCCGGCCACGTCTGGCGCGCCACCCTGGTTCGATGAAGTCAGAGCCATCGGTGAGCGTCATCATTCCCTGCCGGAACGAAGAGGGCCACATCGCCCCGATGGTGGCGCGCCTCCCCACCCTCGCCCCCAACAGCGAGTACCTCTTCGTCGAAGGCGGTTCGAAAGACGGCACCGAGGCGGCGATCCTGAAGGCCATCGAGGACAACCCCGACAAACCCCTGCGCTTTCTCAAGCAGACGGGCAAGGGCAAGGGCGACGCGGTGCGGCTGGGGTTCGGGGCGGCCCGCGGCGAGGTGCTGGTGATCCTCGACTCCGACATGGGTGTGGCCCCCGAGGACCTGCCCTCATTCGTGAATGCCCTGGCCCGCGGCCACGCCGAGTTCGTGAACGGCTCGCGGCTCGTCTATCCCATGGCGGGCAAGGCCATGCGCTTCCTGAACCTTCTGGCCAACAAGTTTTTCGCGGCGCTCTTCAGCTGGATCCTCGGCCAGAACTGCCGCGACACCTTGTGCGGCACCAAGGTGCTCTACCGCTCCGACTACGAGCGCATCGCCGCCAACCGTTCTTACTTCGGCGACTTCGACCCGTTCGGCGACTTCGATCTGCTCTTCGGCGCCTCGCGCCTGAACCTGCACATCGTGGACCTCGCGGTTCGCTACCACGAGCGCGAGTACGGCGAAACCAACATCAACCGGTTCGCTCACGGCTGGCTGCTCCTGCGCATGAGCGCCTTCGCCAGCCGCAAGCTGAAGTTCCTGTAGAT
>JAGNNV010000336.1:0-1818 GCA_017990495.1 Vicinamibacteria bacterium | reverse complement strand
GCGGGTGCGGCGGGTGGCTTCAACCGTCACCGTGAGGTCGACGCTCTTGCCGTCGCGCCACACCGTCACCGGTGTCGCCTTGCCGCCTTCGAGGCGTCGCACCGCGTCCGCGAGGTCGGAGCCGACTTCAACCGAGTCGGCGCCCAGCTTGACCAGCAGATCGCCCGCCTTGATCCCGGCTTTCTCGGCCGCGGAGCCCGCGACCACCGAGTTCACGAGGACTGCGTTGTCCTTGGGCGCTTTGAAGTAGTCGGCGAGCTGGCCGTCGATCTCGGTGTAAGAGATGCCGAGACGACCCCTGCCCTCGCGGTTCAGCATCATCCAACCCGGCCCACCCTCGTCGAGCCGGAAATTGAAGTTCCGAGGCATTCCCTTCTCGATCTGCTCGCGCAGACGCTGATCGAGGCCGGCGATTTCGGGCATCTCCCCTTTTCGGCCCGACCACTCGGCGCGTTCGAGGGTAGCCGCGACCTGCAGCGGAGAGCCCGCGCGGATCACGTCGAGATCCACCTTGCGGCCCGAGGGCACATCGCGCACCAGGCGGACGAGTTGGGCGGCGGTCAGCACCGACTCGCCCTGGAAGCGGACGATGATGTCGTCTTTCTTGAGACCGGCCTTCTCCGCCGCGGAGCCTTCGAGGACTTCGACGACCAGGGCGCCCTTTTCCTCCTTGAGCTTCAGGCGCGCCACCACGTCCTTGTCCACCTCCTCGAGGCGGACGCCCAACTGGGGCCCGCCCATTCTGAAAACGGTGACGTCCCGTTCGGGAGACTGCGCGAAGGCGTTGGTGGCGGCGAGCTGGCCGACCAGGGCGATGGGCAGCATGAGCGAAATCTTCATAAAATTGGACCTTTCTGGGGGCCTAATCCCCTGTTCCCTCTAGACGCACGGCGGCTGAGGAAAGTCTCAGTTCCTCGGGGACGCGGCCTTGGAGTGGATGGCGCCGCAGACCCGCTACAATCCGACCCACGAAACATGCTGCGGGAAGGCCAGACGGGTGTCCAGAAAGTCCTGATCGTCGATGACTCGGCGACCAACCGGCAGATGCTCGGAGATCTGCTGCAGGGGGAATACGCTGTCCTTCTGGGCAAGAACGGCGAAGAAGGCCTCGACCTGGCCCAGGAGCATCACCCCGACGTCATCCTGCTCGACGTGGTCATGCCCGACCTCGACGGCTACGAGGTGCTGCGCCGGCTCAAGGAGGACGCGCGGACCTCGTCTATCTGCGTGGTCTTCATCACTGGCCTCGACACGCCCGAAGCCGAAGAGCGAGGACTGAGCGAAGGCGCGTCGGACTACGTCACCAAGCCCTTCCACCCCACCGTGGTCAAGGCGCGGGTGGCTCTGCACATGCAGGTGGTCCGGCAGCGGCGGATGCTCGAGACCCTGGCCAATATCGACGGGCTCACCGAGCTTCCGAACCGTCGCCAGTTCGACGCGGTGTTCGCGGCAGAATGGGCGCGGGCCACCCGCACCGGCCAGCCGCTTTCGCTGGCCCTGCTCGATGTCGATTTCTTCAAGCGCTACAACGACTCGTACGGTCACGCCATGGGAGATCACGTCCTCCAACTCGTGGCCCGCAGCCTGCGCAAGCGCGTGCAACGTCCAGCTGATCTCGCCGCACGCTACGGCGGGGAGGAGTTTGTGGTGGTCATGCCCGACACCCCGCTCGAGGGAGCCCTGGAGGTGGCGGACGCACTGCGCCTCGGCATCGAGGGCCTGGGCGTGCCGCACAAACGTTCGAGTGCCGCGATCTGCGTAACCGTGAGCATCGGGGTGGCCTGCACCACCACCGACCCCGTCCTCACTTCCGAAGGC
>JAGNNV010000072.1 GCA_017990495.1 Vicinamibacteria bacterium | reverse complement strand
GGGTCGGGGTCTTCTTCCGCCCGGCCGGCGCGGCCGCCGCCTCGCTCAGCCGGCGCACGTAGGCCGCCAGCATCTCGTTCTCGTAGGTGACCGAGTTCAGGAACAAGGACTCCGCGAGATAGTCGCGACGTTCGGCCGGGGTCATTTGATCGATCAGGGCGAGGATCTCCGCCCGCATCGTCTCGAAGGATGAGTTGAGGACGTTCCCGAGGGTGATCTCCTTATAGAGAGCCTCGACGATGGCCAGCAGATCCCCATCTATGGGAACTTCGAAGCCGGTGGACAGACGCAGGTTGCGGGTTTTCGACATGGTTACTTCCCGTCCGACGCGCCGAAGGCCCGCACCGCCTCGTCTTCCTCGCGGAAGATGGGCACGATCTTGTGAACCCCCGCCATCGAGAGCATGGTCTCCACCCGCGCCTGAGGCGCCAGGATGTGCAACGCTCCGCCGCGGTCGGTGGCCAGCCGGTAGATGTCCATGATGCATCCGATGGTCGCGCTGTCGATGTATGAAACCGCCGCGAGGTCGAGCACCAGGGTGCGGGCGCCCTTCTCCACTTCCTCCCTGGTCTTCGCCACCAAAGTGGGCAGCAAGGGATAAATGACGCGGGCGGTCAATACGCGAACGATGGTCGCGTCGCCGTTCTTCTCAATCGAAAGGTCCAAGGGTGTTCTCCTTCACAAAGTCGCCAAAGCCGTCCTACCGAGGCCCCCGGGCCAAGAGCGCCCGGGCCAGCTCCTCACGTCCTCGATTGATCCGGCTCTTGATCGTGCCGACGGGGAGCGAGAGCTTCACCGCCATTTCTTCGTAGGCCAGTCCCTTCAGATCACGCAGCACCACCGCCTCCCGGAGCTTCTCCGGCAGGGTGGCGAGTCCCTGACGCAGGAACTCTTTCGCTTCCGAGGCCTCGATCGACCGCAGGGGGTCGGTAGAGGACGGCGGCGCCACCGCGAGATCGAAGGCGAGGCCGTCATCGACCATCGTCCTTTGTTCTCTTCGAGTGGAGCGATAGTTGTCGATGCAGTGGTTGCGCGCCACCGAGGCCAGCCATTTCGAAAAATCAGCCGCCGGATCGAACTTGCCGAGGTTCTTGAAGATGCGGAGGAAGATCTCCTGGGCGAGGTCTTCGGCGCGATCGTGGCGTCCGGTGAACTTGTAGGCGATATTGAAGACCCGCCGACGGTGCTTCTCCACCAGCAGCTCCCACGAAGCGCTGTCTCCCTCAAGGCACTTCGCGACCATCATCACGTCCTCGGGGCGAGGTTCGGTTCGGGTTTCGAGCACTTTGGAGAAGGGTTTCAAGAGGATTGGGTGTTGAGGGGCCGGGTCCGGCTCAGCGCAGCTCCGGTCGTCCGGCTTCGGTCCACGCGGTATACCAGAAGCTGCCCACGTCGGCAGCCGCGTTCGAGAGAATCTCACCGAGCAGCCGCCCGGTGCGAAGCTCGAGGGCCTCGAAGTAGGCGCCACCGTACGAGGACTTGCCTCGGTAGGCCAGTCGGTCGGCATAGAGGAGGTTGTCGACCCACACATGGTTGCGCACCATGGCTCCGAAGACATAGTCGCGCGGATTTTCCAACAGGCGGGCAGCTTCGGGATTCAACTTGAGCCGCCCTTCCATGCCCTCGGGGAGTTGAGAGCTGAACCGCTTGGCCAGGCCCGGCTGCTCCGTCTTTTGTCCGTCGAAGTTCTCCGACAGGGCGAGAGGGTTGTTCAGATCCGCGGCCAGAATAGCCACCGCGTCCGCCTCTCTGAGAATCCGCTCCTTGTCGCCGCTCTTGAAAGCCTCGACCAGGCGGGCCTGCGCCTCCAGCAGCAGGAAGGGCAGACGGCCCACCTTCTGGAGATCCGCCTTCGTCTTGAGAGTCGCCTCGTCCTGCGCGATGTCTCCGAAGGGGAAACGGCCGAGGGTTTCGAGGCTGAAGCGTCGACCCTCCGGCCGTTCGGGCGCGTCCTCATCAGGCGTGAGACTTGGAAGTTCGTAGCGATGTTCCTCGAAGAACTTCTTCTGCGCTTTGGGAAGGGTGTCGATGGCCTTTCGCAGCACCAGTCGATAGACGGTGTCGCTCCAGGCGAGCGCGGGGGTCGGCAGCAGCGCCACCACGGTCAGGGCGACAAGGCGCGCGAGTCGGGTCGATTTCATCAGATTCTCCTCAAGGTTTCGAAAACCTATTCTGCGCGAGCTACCGTGATGGCCCGAACTTCGCCAACCCCCGCGGCCAGCAGAGTGGCCGCGCACTCGCGCAGCGTGGCGCCAGTGGTAGCGACATCATCCACCAACACCACGGTGGCGCCGATGAGCGAGGGCGAATTCTGGACCTGAAAGGCCCGGGCCACATTGCGACGCCGATCCCGAGCCTTAAGGTGGGTCTGCGATGGGGTGTTCCGAATGCGGCTCAGAGCCGACGACACCGGCAGTCCGCTGATCCGGCCAAGAGCCTCGGCCAAAAGGGCGGCCTGATTGAAACCGCGCTCCTTCAGTCGCTCGACGTGCAGAGGCACGCCGATCAGGCTGTGTGCGCCAAAGAGAACCGCGCGTCCTCGCTCCCGGCTCAAGATTCGGAGGGCCAGACGCTCCGCGGTCTTGTGACGGCCCTGATACTTGAGGGCGACCACACAGTCGCGAAGCGGGCCGGCGTAAACCCCCAATGCCGCGCCGCGAGAAAGCACCGAGCGCCCACGCCGGCAACGGCCACAAAGCCGCAAAGACCTCTCCGCCCTGGCCACCGCCGAAGCCGGGAGGGGCGCACCGCAGGCGCAGGCGTCGTTCGGCATCTCGGGAAGCCTGGCCCAGCAGTCTGAACAAAGGGGCGGATCATGGGCGGCGATCAGGCCGCGGCATGACACGCAGGGCGTCGGGAAGACCGCGCCGGCCAGCGCGTCCCAAGCCTTCGTCCAGAAGAGCGTCAACTTGGGGATCGCTCAGCCTAGATCAGGCCCGCTTCGATCTTCTCCTGGCAGCTCAGACAGTGCTTGGCCCAGGGAACGGCCTCCAGGCGCTTACGTTCCACATCGTCTCCACACACCACGCAGGCCCCGAAACGCTTCTCGTCGATGCGGATGATGGCGTCGTCGATCATCTGGATCTCGTCGCGCTCCTTGTTCGACAGGCTGAAGAGGAACTCCTTGGTGTAGGAGTTGGCTGCCTTATCGACCGGATCATGGGACGCGTCTGCATCGACATTCTTGCCCTGCGACCGGGTCTTGTCATAGCCCCTGGTGATGTCGGTCTTCTGCTCGACGAGGCGCTTCCGATAGATCTTGAGCGTCTTTGTGTCCATGTCCGATCTCTTCTCCTTTGATGTTTCGCTTTCCACCCGGCGTTTCGGGCCCGCCCTCAGACAATTCCGAATCGCTTGCACTTCTCCCAGAGCGATTTGCGCGAGATACCGAGGATCCTCGCCGCCTCCGCCTTGGTTCCGGTCGAATTCTCAAGCACCCAGAGGATGTAGGCCCGCTCCACTTCTTTGAGAGTTGGAGCCGCTCCCCGGAATGAACGCACGACAGTATCAGGACTCAGTAGGTTTTTGGGCAGGGTCGAGGCATCGAGATCTCCACTCCCGTCGTGACGCAGCGTGGCCCGTTCGATGGTCGAGTGCAGCTCACGCACGTTCCCCGGCCAGGAATAGGCCCTGAGGATCTGCTCGGCGGCCTCCGAAAAACCCTTCGCCAGAGTCTTGCCCCGGTTGCGCTCCAAGGACAGGAACGCGGCGGCGAGGGGAAGGATGTCCTCGACGCGCTCCCTCAGAGGAGGCACAGGAATGGTGATCACGGACAGCCGGTGATACAGGTCGTCCCGGAATGTGCCGTTCGCTATCGCGTCTTTGAGTGGCCCGCGCGAGGTGGCCACGTAACGCACATCCACCGTCCGCTCGACACTCTCGCCAAGGCGCTGGATTCGCCCCTCTTCGATGGCGCGCAGGAGCTTGGCCTGGATGGTCGAGGACAGGTCTTCGACATGGTCGAGCACGAGTGTGCCGCCGTTCGCCCGCTCGAGCCGCCCGCTCTGGGCCTCGAAAGCATGGGTGAAGGCCCCCCGTCCGTGGCCGAAGAACTCGGACTCCGCAAGCGACTCCGTGATCGCTCCGCAGGAGAGAACCTCGAAGGGACCCAGTCTGCGCGGGCTTAGCTGATGCAGAGCCTCGGCGATCCGCCCCTTGCCGGTTCCGGTCTCGCCCTCGATCACCACCGGGGCCATGGCCGCGGCGACGCGGGGCAGAAAGGACTCGATCTCCCGCATGGCCGGTGAGGCCGCGATCAGGGGCCCAGGGGTCAATCCTTGACCTCTTCGCGCCGCGCGCCACCCCACAATCGTTCGAGGTCATAAAACTCGCGGCTCTTGGGGGTGAAGACGTGAATCACGAACGGACCGTAGTCCATCAGAATCCACTCGCGTCGCGGATAACCCTCGAGGTGGCGGGGCTTGACTCCTTCGAGTCGCAGCTTCTCCTCGATGGCATCGACGATCGCCACCACCTGCCGCTGGTTCTTTCCCGTAGCGATGGTGAAGCCGTCGGCGAGCCCCGACCCTTCGGCCAGTTCGAGCACCACCACGTTCTCCGCCTGCTTGGCGAGCGCCGCGTGGGCGGCGGTCCGGCAATATTCCATGGCTTTCACTTGTACAGCCCTTTCTCCTCGATGTAGAGCCGCACCGACTCGGGGGTGAGATAACGAATGGACCGTCCTTGCGAGACGGCCTCCCGGATTTCCGTGGACGAGATGGCGAGCCCTTGGAACTCGGAAGCGCCGGGGAATGCGGAAGCGCCGGGCCGGCCGAGGACGCGGATCTCCGCCATCTCCCGGATGGCCGAAATCTCCCGCCACTGTTCGATACCCCGGGCGGCATCAGACCCGACGATCAGCGCGAACGTGTCGTCCGGCGATCGGCCACAAAGATCCCGCAGCGTGTCCACCGTGTAGCTCGGCGCGTCGCGGGCCAATTCACAATCGTCGACCCGAAGCGCCTCGTTGTCCCGCGCCGCGAGCTTCAACATGGCGAGCCGATCCGGGTCGGGCGCGCTCGCCGGGCCCTTGAATGGCGAGCGCCTCGCGGGGATAAGGAGCACACGGTTGAGGCCGAACGCTTCGAGCGCCCACTCGGCGGCCCGCAGGTGACCGTAGTGCACGGGGTCGTAGGAACCGCCGAGCAGACCCACCCGCACGCCCTCAGGCCTCCTCCCGGGGGCTCTGGAGCATGAAGGCGAGATGCTTCGTGAGCTCCGTGAGGCCCGCCCCGGTGGCGGCCGAAACTTCGAACAACTTTAGGCCCTCACGATCGGCGATGGCGCGGATCGAAGGAAGCGGGTCCTCTTCTTCGCGGGCCAGATCGCGTTTGCTGGCCACGAGCACCCGGGGACGGCTGGAGAGCGCGGGGGAAAAAGCGTTCAGCTCGCGGCAGATGGTTTCGTAGTCCTCCGTCACGTCCCGACCGGAGAGACCGGAGGCATCGATCACGTGAGCCAGCACGCGCGTCCGTTCGACATGGCGGAGGAAATCGAGACCGAGGCCGGCACCTTGTGAGGCGCCTTCGATGATGCCCGGCACGTCCGCCACCACGAAGTCGAAATCGTCCCACGAGGCCATGCCCAGTACCGGCGTGAGCGTGGTGAAAGGGTAATCGGCGATCTTGGGCTTGGCCGCGGAGATCTTGGAGAGCAGGGTGGACTTGCCTGCGTTGGGAAGACCCACCAGGCCCACGTCGGCCAGAAGCTTGAGATCGAGCCACAACCAGCGCTCTTCCCCCGCTTCGCCGGGATCGGCGTTTCTGGGCGCGCGGTTGGTGTTCGAGAGATAACTCTTGTTGCCCCGCCCACCGCGCCCGCCCTTGGCGATGAGGAGTTCCTGGCCGTGTTCGATCACCTCGCCCATCACGAGGTCGGTGCCCTCCTCGCGAACCACCGTTCCCAGCGGGACCTGGATCAGGGTGTCCTTGGCGTCTTTGCCGGTGCGGTTGCTGGGGCCTCCGTGGCCGCCACGTTTGGCTCGGAACTCCACGTGGAACCGAAGCGGCAACAGGGTGTTCTGATTCACCTGGCCCACGAGAATCACGTCCCCGCCGGCTCCACCGTTGCCGCCATCGGGGCCGCCCATGGGCACGAAGGTCTCTCGCCGGAAACTCGCGCAGCCGCGTCCGCCGTCCCCGCCTTTTACGAAAATCTTGACGCGGTCGACGAACACTATGAAACCAGGACCGGATGCTTGAGAGCCCTCAGACGAGGGGTTTGCGGCGCTTCGGAAAGCGCTTTACGCCTCGACCGGGACGATGCTGATGAACTTCCCGCGACCGCCGTGGTCCTCGAAGAGAACGTGACCGCTCACCTTCGCGAAGACGCTGTGATCCTTGGCGAGGCCCGCGTTCTTGCCGGCCTTGAAGCCGGTGCCCTTCTGGCGAACGATGATGCTGCCGCCCGAAACCAGCTCGCCGCCGAAGGCCTTGACGCCGAGGCGCTGTGAATTGGAGTCGCGGCCGTTCCTTGAGGATCCGCCGCCTTTATTGGTAGCCATTGTCTTGGTAGCTCCTTAGGCCGAGACGCCGTCGACGAGCACGGTGGTGAGGTACTGCCGGTGCCCGCGCGTCTTCTTGTAGTGCTTGCGGTGCTTGAACTTGAACACCCGCACTTTAGTGTCGCGGAACTGCTCGATCACCGTGGCGCTCACCGTGGCTCCCGAAACCGGGTTCCCCGCAGAGACGCCAGCGTCGGTGCTGACGAGCAGCACGTCCGAGAACGTGATCTTGTCCCCGACGTTGTTTTCGAGCCGATCAACCTGGAGCTTTGCTCCAGGTTCGGCGCGGTACTGTTTTCCGCCGGAGCGGACAATTGCGTAAACCAAGGTGGCCTCCGTCTAGACCCGAAATAGAGCCGTTGATTCTACCTCAAGCCAGGGTTTACGCCACCCCCCTCCACGGGAAGCGGCGCGGCTTGCCGGTTTTAGAAGTCGTAGCCGATCCAGAACTGGAAGCGCGGTGATGTGCTGCGCACCTTCAGATCGGTGAGCCAGCTCCAGTCGAAATGCATGGGCATGCCCAGCAGGAAAGCCTGGATGCCCACCCCGAAGGAGGCCCGTCCGTCGACCAGCCGGCGGCCTTCAACGGGCTGGCCGAACAGGGGGTCGTTCACGTAGGAGACGCCCGGGTCCTTGGTCCAGAACTTGAAGGGCTCATCGGGATAGTGGGCGCCGCCCACGCCCCCAAAGACGGTTCCGCGCACCGGCCCGAGCAATCCAATGGGGGTGAGCATCACGTCGATCAAGGGGATGCGCAACTCGGCGTTCGCGAAGAAACCCTTCGAACCCACGAAAGAGAGGTAGTTGTAGCCCCGCAGTTCCATGTTGCCGCCGAAGCCGAAGAGCCGGGGTTGGTCGCCGGTTGAGGAGAAGCCGCGCACCCGCGTGGCCAGCAGCATGGAGGTTCCGCCCACCCGCATGTACTTGCGCGCGTCGAACTCCAGGGTGTTGCGGGCGATCGTCGAGCCGAGCTTGGGAGAGAACTCGAATGACACGTTGATGGTTGAACCGGCGAGCGGCCCGAACTCGCGGAAGCGCGTGGTTTCACGCGTGTAGCCGATGGAGAGCGGGATGGCGCTGCCGCTGTAGACCGGCACCTGCTGCCCGAGGAACCCCGCCTGTTGAATGACCTGCTGCTGGACGGCGGGGTCCGGATAGCCCGTTTTGATGCGCGAATAGCCCGCCGCCACCTGGACCCGGTTGAACTTGTTGAGCGGATAGGTGGCGAAGCCGATAGCCTGGGTGTAGCGCTCCGTGGTGAGCGCGCCATCGCGGGTGTAGATGGACGAGTACTGGTAGGGGGAGAAGTAGTAGTAGGTGAAGTCCGAAAGCGTCACGCCCCAGTTCCAGCGCGACGAAAGGTTCGTGTACTGAGCGGCGTAGTTCCGGTATTCGCGGATCGAACTCGCGGTGAACAGAAAGGACTGATCCCCAAGCACGTCGGTGAGGGCCACCTGGGAACCGCCGAAGAAATCGCCGTTCGAAGTGAAGCCCACGTTAAGCGGCGGTCGGCCCTCAAGGAACATGCCCTCGAACATCCGCTTCCGGCGTTTGTTCTCCGCGACCACCTGGTGGGTCACGTCGGGCTGGAAGTCGACCACCTCGGCGGGCGCGGTGGACAGTGCCTGCTCCACCTCCCTGGTCGGTTCAGAGGGATCGAGGGTGTAAAGCTGGTACTCGCCCTTGAAGTAGGTGATGAAACCGATTCGGTCGCCCTGGGGCGTTTTGAGGGGTGCGGGGGCCATGTTGCCGCCCAGAGCGTCGGTGTACTGCTTGATCACGCCCGTCTTGATGTCGATGCTCCGCAGGTTGTAGATCCCGTCATCCTCGTTCGATGAATAGAGGACCTGAGAACCGTCGGCGGAGAAATAGGGGGCGACATCGGCGAAGGGGCCGTACGTCAGATCGATGCGACGCGAAGGATTTCCGAGTGGGAACATCACAATCTTGAGATTGCCGCTCACCCGCCGGTTGTAGACCACGAGCGTTCCGTCCGGAGAAACCCGAGGGTTGGCGTCGAAGAAGGCGTCGTTGGTGAGGTTCTTGTACTCGCCGGTTTCGAGGTTCACCAGATAGATGTCCGCCACACCTTCCTTGGTGGCGGCGACCAGGGCCTGTTTGCCGTTGGGCAGGATGCAGGGGGACTCGACCTCGTCGAGATCGAAAGGGATCCGCTTCACCACATCGCCGGAAAGCGGAGACACGAGGAAGAGACTTCGCTTCTTCCCCGTCCGCCCCACGAACGCGACCACGTCGCCTTTGGGTGAAAAGTCGATGGTCCTTCCGGTCACAAAGCCTTCGCCGGGGAAGGTCACGTTTTCGTACTTGCCGGTGTAGCCCTTGGTGAGGTTCTTCACCACCGAGCCGTCCTTGGCCGAGAGCATCACGATGTCGGCTTCGCCGTCGGTGCGGTTCCCGGTGATGGCCGCCACCACTTCGCCGGAGGGTGAGGGCGCGAACGCGTAGACCTGGGAGAAGGACGTCTTCTCCTGGTCGGGCGATATCTCGGTGCCGTAATCGGTGGGGCGCTGGCGATCGCGGAAAGGCTTGAACTTGTCCTTGATCCACTTCTCGAACGCCTCGTCGAACTCCTTGGGGGTCATGCGGAAGGTCTGCTGATAGACGTTGTCGTCGGAGGTGGCGATGATGCTCTTGCGCAGGGTGTAGAGGAACTGCCTGATGCCCTCCTTGCCGAAACGGGCGGCGATGAAATCGAACGCGGCGTGGCCGAGGTTGTAGTCGGTGCGCCCGCCCGCAACCTGCAGCTTCGACATGCGGGGGATCTGATCGTTCAGGGCGGCGTCACGCACCGTCATGAGGTCGTGGGAATCCCAGTCGCCGCGCAGGTAATCGGCGAGGCCCTCGTCGACCCACAGCGGGATGCCGCGGGACACGATGCCGCGGGGGATCAGGTCGAATTCGAAGATGTGCGCGAGCTCGTGGGTGATGAGCCCCTGCAGACGGTCCGGGGCGCCGTCGACGGGAATGACCATCCGGTTGCGCATGGGTTCGGAGAAAGCCTGGACGCCCTCGGGAATGAAGTCGGGGAAGAGATTGGTCTGCTCGAATTCGGAGTGGGTCTTGTAGAAGACCACGGGGATCGACGACTGGATCTCGTGCTTCAGTTCAGCGGAAATGTGCTGGTAGCTGCTCTCCAGATACGACACGAGCCGGCCGAGGTGCTGCTCGAACTCGGGGTAGTAATACACCTCGAAATGCGGGCTCTTGTAGACGCGCCAGGCGAACTTGTCGTAGTTCACCTTGTTCTTCCCGAAGTAGGGAATGTACTGGGCGAACGCCAGGGGCGCGGCCAGGAGGACGAGCAGGCAGAGGGAAAGGGAGCGGAGGGGTCTTTTCATGAAAGTCGCGGTCATCGTCATCCTCAATGGGAGGCGTCAGGGCAGGAGGACGCGGGTCCCCCGGATCTTCTGGGGCGAGATCACGCCCAGGAAGTTCGGCAGAAGACGGTCCATCAGTTCGAAGTAGGACGAGAGGGGCGAGACCTTCTGCTCTTCCCCGTACACCACTTCCTCGGAGAAGCGTTCCTTGTGCAGAAGCCGGCCGGTGGCGCCGTCGATGAAGGAGAAGTCCGCGGAAAGCGTGAAGGCTTTCCGCTCGGAGTAGCGATTGCCGCGCGACTCGCGCACCCGTCCGGTCCTAGGATCGCGCATGAGCGCCGCCTCTTGTCGGAAGCCGGAACGGTTCTGTTCCTCGAAGGTGAGTTTGCCGGTGACGATCAGAGGGTTTTGATACTCCTCCCCGAGCTTGCGCCAGAAGGCGCCGTCCTGGAGGATCCGTTCGCCCTCCGCGCGATAACGGTCCCGATCTTCGCGGGTGACCCGGACATCCTCGGCCGGTTTGAACGCCTTGGCGAGAGCCTGATTCAGGGGCGGCCGATCGGGCTCGATGATCTGCAGCTTCGAGGCGGAGCGTAGCTGGTTCTGCAGCAGGCGAGCGGTCTCAGGGGCGAGATCGATGCCCTCGTCCACGAGGTCGGTCACGAAGCCGGCCACAAGCACCCGGCGGAACTTCGTGACGTCCAGTTTGGACTTGAGCGGCGTCTCGATGGGAACCTCGAGCGCGGTGGCGCAACCGGAGGCCATCGCGGCAGCGCCCAGCCAGGCGGCCAGGATACGGACCGGGGTTCTCATGAGCGGCTCTCCATTTTCTCGACAACCGGAGGTGTGGGCGACGGGACCGCCGCGGGCTCCGCGGGCTTGGGGGCGGCGCCCCTTGTGCGCGGCTTCCGGTTTCTCTTTTCGTCGGCTTCGCGGAAGAGATCGAAGTTCTGCTGGATGGAGAGGTTGCTCGGATCGAGGGCCAGCGCCCGTTCGTAAGCGGCCCGCGCCTTCTCGAATTCTCCCTGCTGTTCCAGTGTGACACCGAGGTTGTTGAACGCGGACGCGGAGTCGGGGTTCAGGGCCACCGCCTGCTCGAAACGGAAGCGCGCCTCCTGCCACAGTCCGCGTCGGGCGACATCGATGCCGAACGCCACCACCTTTTTGGCATCCTTCGCGTTGTCCGCCGAAGCGGACAGCGGCAGACAGAGAAACAAGGCGGCGAACGGCAGCACACGGCGGAATCGCGTCATCGAGGCGCTCCTAAAAGAAAGTCCGATGATATTAAGGCACGGCTCCACGATCCCAGCAAAACGTACGCCAGCAATACGCGCGCGTCCTTCGCTCTTCGCCTTCTCTTTTGTCCCGAGCGGGGGACACTGATTGATCCGTAGAGGACGTTTCCAGGGGCTCGGTCTTCAGAGAGATCAGAAGATCCGAAAGCTCACCGGAGCGTTGGCGATGGTCGAAACCGGCCGACCACCCTTGATCGCCGGAGAGAAGACCCACTGTCGCACGGTCTGAATGGCCGCGGAGTCGAGCTGCGGGATCGAGCGCAGAACGCGGGCGCGCCCCACTTTGCCGTCGATGCCGATCACGATCTCGAGCATGACCACGCCCTCGATCTTCTTGATGAAGGCCTCCTGGGGATAGACCGGGCGCGTCTGTTTCAGGAGACGGGGGGGCTGGTCGTAGTCCATGACCGGGCTGTCGCCGGTGCCGCCGATCACGCCGCCCAGAGTTCCTCCGAGCGTGCCGCCGACCGTGCCGCCTTCCACACCACCGGCCATTCCATCCATGGATCCCGCTTCGGAACCGTCGGCCACGCCGAACTGCTTGAGTGGATCGATCCCCTTCTCGGGCTCTACCGGCTTGGGATCGTCAGGGACCTTCGGCTCGACCAGCACCTCGGGGTCGGGCGGTTTCGCGCCGGTTTTTTCGGGGGCCTTGTCCGCGGGCTTGCTTGACGCGCCCTTGGGGAGGGGCGGCGGAGGCGGAGGCGGCGGGTTGTAGATGAGAGCGCGGATGTAGTCGACGGGTGGGGGCGGCTCGTCGGGGGCAAAAAGCGGGGAGATCACCACCGCGACCACGGCGACCACATGGATGGAAATGGAGAGCCAGAACCAGCGGCCCCGCTTCGGCGCTTCGCGCACTTCTCCCGCGTACAGGGAGAAAAGTCCGTCCACGCGATTCGCGGTCTGTTCGTTCTCGGTCATAGGCAGCTCTTTAGACGCAGCAGCAAGGAAGTTGCCAGTCCCAAAAGAGCCCGGCGAGTCTACCCCTCAGGGTATCGCATCGCCGGTGGACGCCCGAGCCCGCGACAGGACCGCGGGCGTCCAGAGGATTTAGGACGAGGGAACGCGCGTGGCCTGGCGGTTCTGCCACCAGATCACGATGGGGCTCGCGATGTAGATCGTGGAATAGGTTCCGACCAGGATCCCGATCACCATGGTGAAACCGAAGCCTTTGAGCACTTCGCCGCCGAAGAGGTAGAGGCCGAGGACGGCGAGGAAGGTGGTTCCGTTCGAGATCAGGGTGCGGGTCAAAGTCTGGTTCAGTGAATCGTTGAGGATCTTGGACAGGGAGTCCTTCTTCTTGAGCTTCAGGTTTTCACGCGCGCGGTCGAAGATCACGATGGTGTCGTTCACCGAGTAGCCAACGAGCGTCAGCAGGGCGGCGATGATGTTGAGAGTGATCTCATACTTGAAGAAGGCCAGGACGGCGAGGGTGACGAGCACGTCGTGGAACACCGCGATGGTGGCGGCGGCGCCCCAGATCGCGCCCCCGAAGCGCCAGGTGATGTAGAGGAGCTGGAAGACGAGGCCCCAAACCGTCAACTGGATGGCCTTCTGCCGAAGATCCGCACCCACCGTGGGGCCTACGATTTCCGCGGATGATTCGAGGATCCGGTTCTCGCTGTACTGGGCGGCGATGGCGGCCTTGGCATCGTTGGCGGCCTTATCCAGGTTGTTCTCGTCGGCCGCGGCCAGCCGCACCAGGACCTGGTTCTTGGCCGGGTCGTCGTAGGTCTGGATGGTGGCGTCGGGAACGGCGGCGCGGATGCGATCGGTTTCCGGCGTCTTCTCGAAGTGGAGGATCAGCTGGGTGCCGCCGGAAAACTCGACGCCATAACCTTTTGCACCCTCGCCGAGGTACACGCCGGTGCCCAGCATGAAGGCGAAGCCGCCCAGGATGAGGGCCAGGCTCAGGCCGACGAAGATCTTCGTCTTGCCGAGGAAGTCGAAATTGGGGTTCTTGAGAATCTCGAGCATTGTCTTCTTGTTGCGATTCCGTTAGATGGAGAGAGTGTCGGCCTTGCGTTCGCCGAGCACCCATTCGAAGAGGAACTTACTCACGAAGTAGGAGGCGAAGACGTTCGCGATCAGGCCCCACACCAGGGTGATGGCGAAGCCGCGGATCGCGCCGGTGCCGAACTGGAAGAGGAAAGCGGCGGCGATGAGCGCGGTCGCGTGGGTGTCGAGGATGGTGATCCAGACCCGGTCGAAGCCGTTCGCCACCGCGGTTTTCACGGTTTTTCCCGACCGCAGTTCTTCGCGGATGCGCTCGAACACCAGGACGTTGGTGTCGACGCCCACGCCCACGGTCAGGATGATGCCGGCGATGCCGGGCAGGGTCAGCGTAGCGCCCGCGTAGGCCATGGCTCCGAGCAGGATCAGCAGGTTCGCGAGCAGCGCCACCACCGCGTTCACACCGGAGAGGCGGTAGTAGAAGAGCATGAAGAGGGTGATGAAGCCCATGCCGGCCACGGAGGCCATCACGCCGGAGCGGATCGAGTCTTTGCCCAAGGACGCGCCCACCGTCTGCTCCTGCAGGAAGTTCAAGGTGGCGGGCAGCGCGCCGGCGCGGAGCACCTTGGCCAGAGTGTCAGCCTCTTCCTGGGAGAAGGTTCCCTGGATGACGCCGGTGTCGGTGATGCGCGAGTTGATGACGGGGGCGGATTCGACCGTGCCGTCGAGGATCACCGCGAGACGACGTCCCACGTTGTCGCCGGTGGCCTGGCCGAACTTCTGCGCGCCGGTGGGAGTGAGCGAGAACTGGATGTCGGGAAGACCGGTTTCTCCGCTCACGCTCGGGCGAGCGTTCTTGAGGTCGCGGCCGGTGATCACGGCTTCCTTGCGCACCAGGTAGAAGCTGCGGCTCCCGGGCTCAGCTCCGGGCCCGGTGACGATCTCCATGGTCGGAGGCGGTTCGGTCTGGCCGGGGGCGAGGAGCATCTCGCGCGTGGTGGCCTCGTTCTCGACCAGCTTCAAGGAAAGCTGGGCGGTGCGCTTGATCATGTCCTTGGCCCGGACCACGTCGGTGACGCCGGGGAGCTGAACAAGGATCTGGTCGCCCGAGGCGCCGTGCGCGGTGATGACGGGCTCGGCCACGCCCAGAGCGTTGACTCGGCGCTCCAGGGTGCGGATGGAATCCTGCACCGTTCGCTCCCGGACCACGCGCTTGGCCGGATCGGTCATCTTCAGGCTGAAGCCCGCGGGAGTTTCACTGAGGTTCCATTCGGTCGAGGGGAAGAAGTCGCGCAAGGTGTTCCGCGCGTCCTTGGCCCGGGCGGGCTCGATGCTCTCGACCGTGAACTCGTCGATGCCGCTTCCCATCACCTTGGCTCCGGGCATGCCGGCGCGGCCGAGTTCCGTGGAGGCGAGCGAGACCCCGTCGGAAATGGTGGCGCGCAGCGCGTCGTCGGTGACGACCTTGAGGATCAGGTGCATCCCGCCCTTGAGGTCGAGTCCGAGCTTCAGCTTCTCCTGCAGCGGCCACATGGACACGAAGCAGGCGATCAGGAACGAGGAATAGAGGATGGCCTTGGTCCGGAGTTCCTTGCGCAGGAAGCTCCAGGCGAGGGCCCCGACCGCGATCGAGATCA
>JAGNNV010000335.1 GCA_017990495.1 Vicinamibacteria bacterium | reverse complement strand
CTGGTGCTCACCGGCGGCGGCCCGATCACGGGGATCCCTCCCGATGTCGCGTGGATCGGCCAGGGGCGCCTTCTGGGGATGCCGTTTCCCCTCGTCCTCTTCGCCTTGATGGCCGTGGCCTTCGCCGAGCTGCTGAAGCGGCATCGATTCTGGCAGCAGACGTACCTGATCGGCGGAAACCCGCGCGCCGCCCGGACGTCGGGGGTGAAGGTTCCATTCGTGCTCGGCGCCGTCTACATCATGAGCGCGCTGTGCGCCGCCATCGCCGGGGTGGTCGCAGCGGCGACGCTTGGCAGCGCCAGCGCGGGTTTCGGTCAGAACGCTGAACTGCGCGTGATCACCGCGGTGGTGATCGGCGGAGCGAGTCTCCAGGGCGGGTCCGGTTCGATCGGGGGGACGTTGCTCGGGCTGTCCTTCCTGGCTCTGCTCTACAACGCCTTCTCCATGACCGGCGTTTCAACCTATTGGCAGGATGTCGCCACCGGCGCATTGGTGCTGGCGTCCGCGCTGGCGACGGAACTTGTCACCAGGCGTCGCGCCCCCCGGTAGCATGTGATCACTCATCTTCCATCGCAAACCTTCCACCATGGCCCTGCTGACGGCGGCCACTCGGGTGGTGGACGTCGTTCCGCAGAAAAAGAGGACCTATGAACTCAGATATTTTCCAAGGCTGCATGCCGGCGCTGATGACGCCGTGTCGCCCGGATCGCACGCCGGACTTCTCCGCGCTCGTGAAGAAGGGTCAGGCCCTGGTGGCGTCCGGTATGAGTGGAGTCGTCTATTGCGGGTCGATGGGCGATTGGCCGCTGCTTTCCGATGAGCAGCGTCAGGAAGGAGTGCGGCGACTCGCCGAGGCCGGCGTGCCGGTGGTCGTGGGAACGGGCGCCCAGAACACCGCGCGCGCCGTCGCCCACGCCGCGCACGCGCAGAGCGTCGGCGCCCGGGGGTTGATGGTGATTCCGCGGGTTCTCTCACGCGGCACGTCCGTGGCGGCTCAGCGAGCGCATTTCGCCGCTGTTCTCGGCGCGGCTCCGAAGATTCCGGCCGTGATCTACAACAGCCCCTACTATGGATATGAAACCAAGGCCGACCTGTTCTTCGAACTGCGTCGCGAGTTTCCGAATCTGGTGGGCTTCAAGGAATTTGGAGGCGCGGCTTCGCTGAGCTACGCCGCCGAGCACATCACCCACGCCGACCCCGATCTGCTGCTCCTGGTGGGAGTCGATTCGCAGGTCTGTCACGGCTACATTCGATGCGGCGCCGTGGGCGCGATCACCGGAATCGGCAACTGCCTGCCTCGCGAAGTGCTGCACCTGGTCGCACTCTGCCGTCAGGCCGCTTCTGGCGATGTCGAAGCGAGGCGACTGGCTCGCGAACTCGAGGATGCTCTCGCCGAATTGTCGCGTTTCGACGAGGGGCCCGATCTCGTGTTGTATTACAAGTATCTGCTGGTCCTGTTGGGCGACGCCGACTACACGTTGCACCTGAACGAATCGGATGAGCTTTTGCCGAGCCAACGGAGATACGCGGAAGCGCAGCTGAAGCTCTTCCAGCAGTGGTGGGCCGGCTGGCCGGGCAAGACGTACGGCCACTGATCGAACCGACAGGTAAGCGTGGCCGTCTATCTCGGGCCCGAGGCCGCGCGCTTCAACTCCGCGATGGCGTTTGCCGCTTCCTGATTGGTGGGATCGAGGGAGAGAACGCGGTCGAAAGCGCCGTGAGCTTCCCTGATGAGGCCGGCGGAGCGGTAGATCCGGCCAAGCGCCGCGTGAACCAGAGGCTCCTTCGGCTCGTGGTGTGAGAGATCTTCAAGATTCAACTGCGCGGCTCGGATGAGCGCGGGGTTTAAGGCCTGGGTCTCCGCGATCATGATCCGGATTTGCATGCCTTCCCTTGTCCCCTGGGCCAGTTCCTGCGCGATGGTCAGGCTTTGAAGCGCCTCCCACAAACGCGATTCGGAGATGAGCTGCCTGGCCCTTGTAATCTCCTCCTGAACGCCCCTCGGGCCGCGTGGCGGGTTGAAGGTGGCGCGTTCCCCTGAAGGGCGGTCTCCCGAAGGGCGCGGAGCCGGAGGGTTCGGCGTTGGAATCGCCGATCGGGCGCCCGGGGTGAAGCGCTGCGAGTCCGCGACCGCGGGCGAGGGACCGGAATGTCGGGCCGGCGAACCGGGCGGCGCTGCTTTGGGACCGCCGCTGCTTGTGTTGCCCGTGCCCACCAGCCGGTCCGGCGCGCGTTGGTCGAGAAATTCTATGCCGACGCGGGTGATGTGATCGGTGCCGCGACTGACGTTCCGGACGATGGCCCCGGTGGAGAAGTCGCCGCCCACTTCGACGACTTTCACCTTGTCTCCCTTCTCGAGGTCGGACCAACTGGTGAGGATCCGCATGCCGCTTCTCGAGAGATCGTGGGCGACTGTCCTCTCTTCCTTGAGCGGGGAGCCCTCGGGACCAAGCTTCTTCAGCAGAACGTCGGTGGGCAGATAGATGCGTTCGTCGCGGCGGGCGTCGGTCTGGCCCGGCACCCAGATATGAGCCTCGGTGGAGGGCCTGTCCGACGCCGTCGGCTCGGGCCGGGGCGTGGGCGAAGTGGCCGGACGGTCGGCGATCGCCGCGTTGCGCAGGGCCTGGGCGAACTCCTGGGCTGAGGCGTGTCGATCGGCGGCGGCCTTCGCGAGGGCCTTCTTGAGAACCGGAACGCAGCCGCGCGGGACGCGCAACCCGGCCCCCGCGTCAAAGGACGGCGACTCCTGGAGCTGTTTGTAGAGCGTCGCTATCGGCGTGGACCCCTTGAGCGGGAGTTCGCCGGTGAAGAGCTCGAACGCGAGCACGCCGAGCGCGTAGACATCGCTGCGAAAGTCGAGCGCGTCGCCGCGACATTGCTCGGGGCTCATGTACTCAGGGGTTCCAAACGCTTCGCCCGCGGCGGTCTGGCCCTCCGAAAGCAGGTCCTTGGCGATCCCGAAGTCGACGAGGCGGACGACCCCTCGCTCGTCCCGTGTCGCATTCGCGGTCTTGAGGTCGCGATGGAGGATGCCGACATCGTGAATGGCCTGCAGGCCGGCGGCAATCTGGAGCATCGCGGAGATCGCCTCGCCTTCGGGGAGGCCTGCGGGGTTTTCCTTGATCGTCTTCTGGAGATCCTGCCCGGCGAGGATCTCCATCGAGATGTAGCCGAGCGGTCCCTGCTCGCCATAGTCGTGAATGCGGCAGACGTTCGGGTGGGAGACCTTGCGGGCGAGCTTTATCTCGCCCCGGAAGCGGCGGACCGTGTCGGGGTTCGCGGAAAGGTCGGTTCGCAGGACCTTGATCGCAACCTCTTCCTCGAGGAGGCGATCGAAGGCGCGATAGACGAGGCCCATGCCGCCCTTGCCGAGGACGGCGCGCAACTCATAGCGATTGGCGAGCACCGATCCGATGGCGAGTGCGCTGAGCGAACGACCGCAGGCAAGGCACACCTCTGCGCCGTGTTCAATGGGCACGGCGCATGAAGGACACACAAGAGTCATCGATCTGGATGGTTGTCTGATCCTGGAGGCTCGGGCGGACGCGCGGTCAGGGGAACGGCTGTTGGGGGGATACCCGAGAGTCTACCCCTTAGCGCCGCCTTCGCCCGAGTTTCCGGTTACTCGCGGTCGCTCGCCCGCACCATGCCT
This sequence comes from Vicinamibacteria bacterium, assembly GCA_017990495.1. GTDB lineage: Bacteria > Acidobacteriota > Vicinamibacteria > Fen-336 > JAGNNV01 > JAGNNV01. Next base: position 289 of record JAGNNV010000335.1, on the reverse strand, counting down.
TGCCGCCGAACTTTCTCGTGCGCTTCGTCGCCCCGTTCGCGATCGTCTCGAGGGGAAGGAGGAATGACAGGTCAGGCGCCGGTAGCCGGGCCGCGCCTCCACTCGCCGTCGATGAGACGCCACGCGCGGTCGTGCGGTGGGACGTCGCGCAGAACGGGCGGAAGGCGGTCGGGGCGGACCTGGTCGTAGCACTGGAGCATGGCGAAGCGGCGCAGCGAGGCGGGGATGCCCACGGCGGTGAAGCCGGGGTGGCCGGTCGAGGGATACGGACCGCCGTGGTTCATCGCTG
>JAGNNV010000334.1 GCA_017990495.1 Vicinamibacteria bacterium | reverse complement strand
GCGATATCGCCGAACGCGCTTTCCAAGGATCCGTGCCCTTCGGCCACGTAGACCATCTCGTCGGCCTGGCCGTTGCGCGCGAAGCTGGTGTCGGTCACGGTGGGGCGAGCAAGGGACAGGGTGACGTCGGAGTTGAAGAGCAGAGGCACGCGGTCGAGAGTGAGGCTCGGCCCGCAGGGCACCTTGCTGGAATCGAAGTGCCGGTTGCGCAGATCGCGCTGCGGTTCCGCCTCGGGTCGCGCGTCCATCAGCAGTTCGCTCGACAGGATCGAGGTGGGCATGCGCAGGTGATAGAGCAGCGACGACGGTCCACTGAAGCCCCGATTGCCGATCAGTTCCTCGTAGTGGAGGAGCCCCTCGGGGTTGCGAAGCGCGGTGTGCCGTTTCGCCGGGACCTGGCCCAGCCGGTGGTAGCGATGCATCTCCGGCTATCTCCGGGAGAAGCCGAGCCGCACCACCACGAACAGGCCGCCCAGATCCTTCTCTTCATAGGTCTGGGAGATGCCGCCCACGCCGATGGCGTTCGGAACAATCGTGATGCCGCCTTCAACGCCGATGCGCACCGGTCCTTGCTGCCGCTCGAGTCCGAGCCTCCCCTCGAAGAGGGCGGAGGTGCCGCTCGCCTTTTCGATGAGACCGGCGATGTTGCTCTGTTCCTTCCAGGACGCCATGCCCACACCCACGCCAAGGTACGGCGAAATCGGGCCGATCTTCCCGAAGCGAAACGCCGCCGACGCCACACCCTGAGTCATGGTGAAGGTGAGCGGATGCCCAAGGCGAAAGGCTTCCGAGGTGCGATCGAAGGCGAAGGCCCGTTCGCCCTCACGGCTGATCCGCCGGCCATCGATCCCGAAACGCCAGCGTGAGCCGCGGTCGTAGGTGATTCCCCCGCCCACACCGATGCCACGCTTCTGGTCGAAGATCGCCTTCTCGGTGTCAGGAGACCGCGACATGGTGCGCAGGCCGGCCTCGAACATCAGGGCGAACGAACCGGCCTGGGCCGGGGCGGGCGTCAACAGGGAAAGCGGGAACGAGGCCGCAAGGACAAGGACGAAACGCAGACTCTTCATTTGTTCAACCCCAGACCTTTGAGCGCCTCGGCGGGACGAATCAGGCCGTGACCGAATTGGTCGTCTCGGCCGGCAGCGCCGAGGTCCTCCGCCGTTCTTTCGATGATGGCCTGAATGGCCCGTGGATCCTTGATGCCCTGCCGCGCGAGCAGCGCAGCGAGCGCGGCCACCTGGGGCGCCGCCTGCGAGGTGCCCGTGACGAAGTAGTAGGCGAAAGAGTCGTAGCGTCCAACCGCGGCGAGTGCGGGATCGAAGGTCTGCTGCAAAACGCCGTCGGGCCGGCCGTCGGCATTGTCGTCCCGCCGGTTGTCGCCGCCGGGAGCCATCACGTCGAGATCGGCGCCGAAACTCGAGTAAGGCGCCTTCACCTTCCGTCCATCGACCGCCCCCACCGCGATGACGTTCGAAAAGGCGGCGGGGAAATCAACGGGGCTCTGGTTGTCGTTCCCAGCCGAGGCCACCACGGTGATGCCCGCGGCCACCGCGCGCGTGATCGCCGCTTCCATGGCCTGAGATCGTGTGGTGCCGCCGAGGCTGAGGTTGATCACCTTCACCGGGTTGACGCCGCCCTGACGGAAGTTCACCACGTAGTCGATGCCTTCGGCGATGCCGGAGTTCGAACCGAAGCCTTCGTCATCGAGAACCTTCACCGGCATGATGGCGGTCAAGTGCGCGATGCCGGCCGCGCCCGAGCCATTGTTGGTGGCCTCGGCGATGACGGAGGCCACGTGGGTGCCGTGGAAGTTGTCGTCGTTGGCGTGGGCATCGCGGGTGAACACGTTGAACCCGGGCAGGAACACGGTGCCCCCGAAATCCGGCGCTTTTCGGTAAGGGCCGAAGTCCTCGTAAGCCACACCGCTGTCGAGCACGGCCACCGCCACCGAAGGATCGCCGCGCTGGATATCCCAGGTCCGCTCGGCGCCGATCATCTTGAGGTGCCACTGCAGGCTGAACAGGTTGTCGTTCGGGGAGAAGTGCGCGCGCACCACGCCGTCGGGCTCGGCGAACTCGACTTCGGGCATCGAGCGGAACCGGCTGGTGAGCATCTGTGCGTCCATGCCCGCCATGGGCTCCACCACATACCGACTCCCGAAGGCGCTGCGCGAGGCCCGCCCGCCGCCGGCGTCACGCACACGGGACTCGGCCCAGCGGTCTTCGACGACGTCCTTGAACTGGACGATGACCCGGGAGGCGTAGTCGGTGCCCGGGCCTCGCTCGGCCCGGACCGCGAGGGCGTGAGCGTCGATCATCCTCACGCCATCATCGGCGCTCACGCGGGGCAGATCGAGCCCCTGGTTCAAACCCACGGAGCCCAGTCCCCAGACGGCGAGACCGGCGCCGATGACTACGAAGATTCTTCGGTGCATTGCCTGGCGAGTATAGGACGGGCCCTGCGTCAAACCCCGGGGACTCCCGTATCGTAGAAGGCATGACGGCCAAAGGGGCGCCTGCCTTCGACCTGACCCGCGCCGAGTCCCGGCTCCTCGCGTCGTTGACTCCCGAGTGGCGCATTCAGGAATACCTCGACACCAGGTTGAGCTACGACACCAAAGGTGGCTCGTGCCGCTCACCGCGCCGGGTCATCCGCGATGGCCTCTGCCAGTGTATGGATGGCGCGCTCTTCGCGGCCGCGGCGCTCCGGGTTCAAGGCCGCCCCCCTCTGATCCTCGACCTCGAGGCCGAGCAGGACGACGATCACGTCCTCGCCGTTTTCAAGGGTGCGCATGGCTGGGGCGCCATCGGTCGATCGAACTACTCGGGGCTGCGCTTTCGCGAGCCGGTGTACCGGACCATCCGCGAACTCGTGATGACGTACTTCGAGTCTTACTTCAACCTGCGCCGGGAGAAGACCCTCCGCGCCTATTCCCGGCCCGTCGATCTCACGCGGTTCGACCCGATCCACTGGATGACCGCCGAAGAGGATCTGTGGGACATCCCCAATCACCTCGTGGTGATCCCCCACACCAAGATCGCCACGCCTGCCGCCATCCGGACGTACTCCCGAGTCGACCGACGTCTGTTCGAGGCGGGTAAGGTCGGGCGGCGGTTGGCCGGGGATGTGGAGGGCGGCCACTAAGGCGGCCGCCTCTACAGCATGTTGTTCGATCGATTCGCGCCGAAGATCTCCGCTACCGAGCGACAGGCTCTGGAAGCGGGAACGGTCTGGCTGGAGCGCGGCCTGTTCGCGGGACGTCTCAACTGGGACGAGACCGCGCGAGAGTCGTACCCGACGCTGACCAGCGAAGAGCAGGCGTTCATAGACGGACCCTGCGAAGCGGTGTGCCGCGCGGTGAACCCGTGGTTGTCCCAGGAGGTCATGGACCTGCCGGCCACAGCCTGGGAGATCCTCAAGAAGGAACGCTTCTTCGGCCTCACCCTGGCCAAAGAACGAGGGGGCCGCGGTTTCTCGGCTCTCGGCTTCACTGCCATCGTGGCCAAGCTCGGATCCCACTCGATGCCCCTCGCGGTGGCGGTGTTGATCCCGAACTCGGTGGGACCGGGTGAACTGATCGAGCGCCATGGAACGGAGGCGCAGAAGACCGACTACCTCGACGCGCTGGCCCGCGGCGACGAAATGCCCGCCTTCGCGCTCACTGAGCCGGGGGCCGGATCAGACGCGGGGTCGATCCTGTCCCACGGTCGGGTCTTCCGGGGCGAAGACGGCGAACTCAAGATCGAACTCAACTGGCGCAAGCGCTACATCACCCTCGCCCCCATCGCCACCCTGCTGGGTCTGGCGGTGGTGCTGGACGATCCCCAGGATCTGCTCGGTGAAGGTCCGCATCCTGGAATCACCTGCGTGCTCGTGCGAACCTCGCTTCCGGGGGCCACGGTGGGGCGCCGGCACGACGCCATGGGCGTCGCTTTCCCGAACGGTCC
>JAGNNV010000001.1:50410-55237 GCA_017990495.1 Vicinamibacteria bacterium | reverse complement strand
GCCGAGCTTGTTCTCTCGCCTACAATCCGCCGCACTTGCGAAGAATACAAAGGTTGACGGTCGGTCGAGGTCCCCATTGAACCTCGGCGCGATCTCCATTGCCGGCTGGGCCTTCGTGGTCTTCGTGGCCGTGGTGGTGCCGTGGGCGGTGCTGCGCAATCGCGAGAGCGCGCTGGCCATGGCCCACATCCCCCTCGCCCTTCGCTTCTACGCCATGCTCTTGCCCCAGATCATCCTGGGCGTTCTGGCCCTCGTCATCGGACTGATCGAAGGGGTCGAGCTTTTCCCGCTTCGAGCACCAACGGCGATCTCGTGGCTCGCCGGCGCCGCGTTCCTGGCCGTGGCCCTCGCTTTGGTTTGGCGGCACTGGCGGCGTTCGGTGGAAGAGCAAAAGCCCACCTGGCGACTCTTCGCTCCCACCAACCGGACGGAGCGAAGGATGTGGGTGGTCCTCGCTTGCAGCGCCGGAGTAGGCGAAGAGCTCGTGTGGCGCGGCGTCCTTCCCACGTTGCTGGCCGCGGTGACGGGAAGCCTCGCTATCGCCGTCGCCCTGAGCGTTCTCTCTTTCGCCCTCGCCCATGCCATCCAGGGCCCGCGCAGCGTCCTCGCCATCGCCGCCATCGCCGCGGCCTTCCACGTTCTGGTCATGGTCTCCGGTTCGCTCTACGTGGCCATGGCCGTGCACTTCATCTACGACGTGGTCGCGGGTTTCACCTACGCCCGCTTCGCAAGGCAACTGGGCCTGCTGCCCGCAAAGCAAGAGTAGGGCTATTCTCGAAAACCTCATGAGCGAAATCGACCAGTCGGTCATCGAGGCGGCTTGGGACGAGGTCACGACCCTGCCCGAGACTCGGGTGCGGGCGGAGATGGAACGGCTCTCCCGCGAGCAGCCCGACCTGATCAGCTTCATCTTCGCCACGAGCGACGGCCTGGGTCAGAGGACCAGCGAGTTCGCAGGCTTCGTGACCTTCGTGCTCTGGAGGATCTTCCGCAGCCAGACCCGGGGCAAGCTCGAGCCCATCACCTCGGCCGCCATCCAGCGCAAGCTCGAGGAGAACGAGAAGTCGCTGATGAGTCTGGACAACGCTGATCAGGAAATCGACGAAGCGGCGATCCGCAAACTCACCCCGCAGCCCATGATCTTCGTGGCCGTGCTCGCGGCCATGGCCGCCGCCGAAGAGGAAGAAGAGCAGCCCCTCGTCCTGAGTGAAGACGACAAGGGCGCGTTGATCCTTCTCCTGAAGACCGCCATCGACACCCTCGACGACGCCCGGAACGCGGCCGAATCGAAGGCCCGGCTATCATCGTAAGTCCATGGTTGAACTGCGCGAACCCCTTGACCAACTGATCCACTCGCCCAGGCAGTTCACCGCCGGCACCACGTTCCCGCGGGCGAACGAGATCCGGCTCTACGACACAACACTGCGCGACGGCGAGCAGACACCCGGCGTGGCCTTCACCCCGGAGCAGAAGTTCGAACTCGCCTGCATGCTTTCGGACGCGGGCGTGCACATGCTGGACGTGGGTTTCCCGTCAGCCGCGCCCTCGGAACGCAAGTCGCTTCAGCTCATCCTCGACGCGAAGAAGCGCGACCGGATCCGAAGCGAGATCGTGGTGATGTGCCGGTCGAGCGCCCGGGACATCGACATCACCCTCGACTTCCTGGCCGGCATCGGGGCCAAACCCGAGGACGTGAGCCTGTTCGTCTTCACCTCGGGCTCCGACCTGCACCTCAAGTACAAGATCGGGAAAACCCTGCTCGGTCTCGAGGGGCGTCAGCCCGAAGAGTGGCTTGACCTGCCCGTGTCCTTCTACCGGGAAGCCAACATCCGCATGGCCACCAAAGCCATCGCTCACGCGAGAAGCCGCGGGGTGCAGGTGGTCGAGTTTGGCGGCGAGGACGGATCACGGGCCGACGTCGACTACCTCATCGAACTCGCGGGCGCCTGCTACAAGGCGGGAGGGGCGCGTTACGCCTATCCCGACACCGTGGGCTACTTCGCGCCCGAGGGCGTCGACTTCTACATCCCGAAGATCGTGGCCGCCTTCCCCGACAAGCCCCTGGTCATTCACTTCCACAACGACTTCGGCCTCGCGGCCTACAACACCGTGCGCGCCCTGCACCACGGCGCGACCATCCCCACCGTCACGGTGAACGGCATCGGCGAGCGCGCGGGCAACGCGCCGCTCCACACCACGGTGATGATCCTCAAGGAGCTGTACGGCGTCACCATCCCCGGCTTCCGCTACGACATGTTGTGGGAACTGAAGCGCAAGGTCGAGGAGATGAGCGGCCTGCCCGTGGCGGGCGGCGAGCCCATCATCGGACACAACGTGTTCACCCACGAGACCGGCATCCACACCGCGGGCATCACCATTCATCCCGCGATCTACCAGGTGGTGGAGCCGCTGATGGTGGGCGGCGAACTCCGGTTCCTCTTCGGCAAACACTCGGGGGCGGTGGCCATCGAAGCGGTGCTCAAGCGCAACGAGGCCAAGCTGCAGCGCAGCGGGGTGGAGATCTCGCCCCGGCTGGTGCAGGTCCTCCTCAAGCTCATCAAGGACATTCGCGAGCGGCGCGCCAGCAACGCCGACCACGCCGAAGAAATCCGCCAGTACTACTCGAATCTCAACAACCTCGGTCTGACCGAGGAAGACCTCGTCTCCTACGCTTTGGTGCTCGGGCCCGAACTAAAGTAGTCGTCTCGGGGGAGACAGGACGGGAATGCAATCACGGGCCGCGCAGCGATCGAAACTTCCGGCCATCGCGCGCAGTCTGTGGATCCTCTCCCTGCTTCTCTCCGCGCTTTTCCTCGCCGCCCCCTTCATTCCCCGACTGACCGTGGGCAGCGCCCTGGGCGCGGTGTTCGTGCTGATCACGGCGACCGCCTTGCTGACAAGCCTGCTGGTGGTGCCTTTGCCGCGCTCGCCCTGGACCGCGCGCGCCGCCCAGCACACTCTGGTGGCCCTGCTGCTTTGCCTGGGCATCAGCGTCCTGCCGCCGGTGATTCCCGGCTGGCTTCTGCTCACCATCCTGGCCCTCTACGTGGCCAGCACGGAGTCGAGGACGTGGGTGGTGACCCTCGGCATCGGATCCGGCCTGCTCCTGGGCGGCGCGCAGGGGGCGCGAACCGCGGTCGACTTCCTCTCTCCCGCCATCGGAGTGGGTGGAGCGGCGTACGCGGCCTGTGTCGCCTTCGACCGGCTCAAGCTCAAGGCCCTGAACCTGGGACAAAAAATCACCAAGATGAAGCAGGGGGCCGAATTCCTGGAGGCCGAGTTCGATCCCGAGCAGGACTTCCGCGGCGCTCCGCGGGTCAAGGAAGCCCCCACGCTCAAGAAGGTGAGCGCGGAGGCCCGCACCGTTCGCGACCTCGAGCGTTCCGCGCATCTCACCCGCACGCTGGCCCCGTTCCTCGAACTGGCGCGGGGCATGAACAACGCCCACGCGGCGTTGTTCTTCGACATCGACCAGTCGCGCGACGGCGCCTTCCTGCGCGCTTACGACGGCCCGCCGGAAATCTTCGATGCCGCGGTCCTGCCTCTAAACGACGATCCGGTGCGCTTCGTCATGGATCGCGGTCGGGCCTTCTACGCCACCGAATACCGGACCCTGCTCTGGGCGCTGCCCTACTACAAGACGCCGGTGCGCATCGGCACACTGCTGGCGGTGCCGGTGCGGGTGCGGGGCGTGATCAGCGGCGTGCTGGTGGTGGATCACGAGGAAAGCCAGGCCCTCGCCACCGCGGAGCCCGTGCTGCAACGGCTCTCGCACCTGATCGCGCAGGTGGTGGAGAACGAGCGGGAAACCCAGGCCCATGCCGAACGCGAGGTGGAGTTCGAGGCCGCGGCCTACGCCTCCCAGCGTCTGGCCGAGATCATCGAGGTGAAGGACATCCACGCGTTCGTGACCCGCGCGATCAAGGAGATGGCTCCGGGCACCATCGACTCGGGCATCGTCCGCTGGCACCCTCCCGTCATCGAAGGCCTGCCCGGGATGTCGGAGCAGTTCGCGGAGTGGATGGGCGCCGGCACCACCACCGCCGATCGCACCTGGATGGCCTGGTACTTCAACTCTTCGGCAGAGCGTCTGTCCATCGACACGCCGCGCGACCGCGGCTTGCCGCTCTTCCGGCCCGGGGGCGGACTTCCCGGCGAGACTCTGCTCGTGCATCCCCTGCGCTTCCGCAATCGCCTGCAGGGCGCGCTCGTGGCCGTGGGCGAGCGCGGCGCGTTCAGCCCTCATGTCGACCGGGTGTTGACCCTGGTCGCGAACCAGGCCGCGGCCGCCATCGATCTGATCGAGTTGCTGGAGACGAACATGCGACTGGCTCTGCACGATGGTCTCACCGGCCTGCTCAACCGCCGGGCCTTCGACGAAGCGCTCGAGCGATCGGTGGCCCAGGCCACGCGCGCGGGTCAGCCCTTGTCGCTGCTGATGATCGACCTCGATCATTTCAAGCGCCTGAACGACACCTACGGTCACGCCATCGGCGACGCCGCGCTGCAGGCCGCGGCCGCGGAGATCCGCCACCAGGTGCGCGCGGGCGACCTCGGCGCGCGTTACGGCGGCGAGGAGTTCGCGGTGATCCTGCCCGACACCGACGGCCCCGCCGCCTTCCGCATGGCCGAACGTCTGCGCAAGGCGCTGGCCGAGCGCGTGGTGAAGGCCGGGGATGAGCAGCTGCGCATGACCGCGAGTTGCGGCGTGTCGGCTACCGACCTCGGGTACGGCACGCCGGAAACGCTGATCCACTCCGCCGACGAAGCGCTGTACGCCTCGAAGGAAACCGGCCGCAACCGCACGTCCCTCGCCGGAACCCCGCG
>JAGNNV010000001.1:11722-50310 GCA_017990495.1 Vicinamibacteria bacterium | reverse complement strand
CGGTCAGTGATGTTTCGGGGTACGAAGCAACGGCAGGGTGATCGCGAGGAGGAGGGCGTAGATGATCGCGTTCATCCAATAGACGTTCGCGAGCGAGGAGCGGGCGACGAGCGCGGCGATGGCGGGGGCGATGGCGCCGCCGATGAGAGCCGCGCCCGAGAGGCGTCCGAAGAACGCGCCCCGAGCCGCGTCGCCGAATCTCCTCGACCCGATGCTGTAGCCAAGCGTGAGTGAACCGCCCGACACCAGACCGAATCCGAGGGCGATGCCCAGGAACACCGGGAAGCTCGGCGCATAGGCCATGGCGGCCGCGGAGAAGAGGGAGAGGATAAGGGACACGCCAAGCAGACGGGCGGGATCGATGCGCGAGGCCAGACGTCCGAACATGAACGACGAGGCTGCGGCGGCGACCGAATAAACCGAGATCAGGATGCCGGTGGCCAGAGCCAACCCCGAGGCGGCCACGCCCAGCGCGGCGAGTTGCCCGGGCAGGATGGGGGTGAAGGAGCGAGCGGCGAAGTTGACGAAGAACACCAGGCTGACCAGCGCGACGAAGAACGCAGGCGCGGGCAAGACCGCAGGCGCCGTCGCGGCGGCCGCGTGCCCCCCTTCCACTCTCGCCTCTTCCCGGTAGTAGAGGCCGACCACACCCGCGGCGAACAGACAACAGGCCGAAGCGCCCCAGAAGGCTGCGCGAATCCCGAGCGTCGACGCCAGGGCTCCGCCAAGCAGCGGTCCAAAACCCGCGGCCAGAATCTGAGCGGCCTGGATCTTCCCGATCGCCGTTGAAGCGCCGCTGGGCTTGTGGGTGGCGCCCGAAGCCATGGCCAGCCCGAGCGGTCCCACTCCACCAAAGAGACCGGACAACACGCGGGAGATGAGGACGTGCATGGGGTTCTGGGCGACGGAAGCCACAATCTGGCTGAGCCCAAGGGCCACGAGGGCCAGAAGCGCTATGCGCTTGTAGCCGTGACGGTCGGCGAGTCCGCCCCAGAAAGGGGCGAGGATTCCGGCCAGAAGCGGGCCCACCCCGATGAGAAATCCGGCCCACTGGGCCGCGTCGCGTGGATCGTGGACCCCCAGCTCCTGAACGAAGAGGGGCAGGAACGGGAGGACAAAACCAAGGCCGAGGAACGCGGCGAAGGTCATGAACGCCGCCACGTCGGCGTTCCGGGCCGCCCCCCCTCGCTCCGCCTCCTTGGGGGAGGCGGGTGCCCCCTGTGGGTTCGTCACGGTCAAGGCCAGGACATTAACACGCAGGCTCCGAAGGGCTTTGCGATCTATACTGATCGGGTTCAGTTCTCTAACCAGGAGGAGACATCCGATGAACATCAAGAGTCTGCTGTGTCTCGTTTCCGCCGTGGCCTTGGCCTCTGTGGGCGTCGCCCAGGCACAAAGCCTGCCTGAGCTCGCCAAACTCGAGAAGCAGCGCCGCGCCAAGCTGCGCGCCGCCGACGGCCCGGCCAAGGTCTACACCGAAGGTGACCGCACCGGAACCGCCACGGCTTCCGCTGCTCCCGCCGAAGGCGACGCAGTGGCTGTGCCCGTGCCCCCGACCACCAGTCCCTCGGGAAAGAAGGAAAAGACGCCCGAGGAGCTTGCCGCCGAGCGCCAGAAGGCGTGGGCCGACAAGGTCAAAGCGGCCCAGGACCAGATCGTCGAGCTTGAGGGCGTGATCTCGAAGAACGAGCGCAACCTTGCCTCGCTCATCAACATCACACCGGCTCGCCAGGATCTGGCCAACGCTATCGAGGCCGACAAGAAGAAGCTCGCCGCCTTGAAGCAGTCGCTCATCGACCTCGAAGACGAACGCCGCCGCGCCGGAATGCCTCGCCGCTGACCAGGGAGTTCCTTCTGGTCGCCAGACGCCCGCGCTCGCCGCGGGCGTTTTGCTTTTGATCGGCCCTAGATCAGGCGCAGCGCCCCGACCACCAGGGCTGAGTAGACGACAAAAAAGATCAACTCATAACCCAGGATGTGTTTGAACTCCAGCCGGGCCACCGCCAGCAAGGGAATGGCCCAGAACGGCTGAATCAGGTTCGTCGCCATGTCGCCGTAGGAATAGGCCATGGCGATGCGCGCGGGCGAGACGTCGAGGGCGGCCGCGCTCTTCAGCAGATAAGGCGCTTCCATCGCCCACTTCGCCCCTCCCGACGGCACCCAGTAGTTGAGAAAGGCCGAGTACGCAAACACCACGGTGGGCAGGGAGTCGGTGGTGGCGACAGAGAGGAACACCTCGGCCAGCCGGTTGGCGAGGCCGGTATCTTTGATGACCCCGTAGATTCCGGCGTAGAGCGGGAACTGCAGGACCACACCGTGAAGGGGACGCGCCGCCTCCTCCACATGGGCCAGCAGGGCCGCGGCGTTCCGGTGCAGGATCAGGGCCAGGGCGAGGACGATGAGGTTCACCATGTCGAGAGAGAGCGAGAACGTCCCCGCGCGAGACTCGAGAAACAGGAACAAAAGGCCGAGGAGACCGAGGGCCAGAGTGACGAGACGCGTGCGCGACAACCCCTCGGCGAAGGTGGCGGGCTTCGCGCTGGTGTCGGCCGCCTGGGGCGGAGGCGGTTCGAGGGGCGGGGGCGGAAACACCCCCGGCTTTCGCGCCAGCATGACCGCGACGAACCCAAGAACCAGGGCTGCGACCGCGGTGAAGATCAGATTGCCGGGACTGAAGATGGTTTCGCTGAGCGCCACCGGAGCGGCCAGCAGACGGTCGCGCACCATGAAGGAATCGCGGCCGGCGAAAAGCAGCGGCACCGTGCCCGACGGCCCGGCATGCCACGTCACTCCCATGCCGAGGTACCCGGCGGCCACGAGCAGCGGGTAGTTGACGTCGGGACGACGCGCGGCGATGGACTTGACCAGAATGGCCGAGGCCACGAGGCCCACGCCCCAATTGAGCCACGAGATTCCCATCGAGGTGAACGCGGCCAGACCCACCGCCTGCGCCGGGGTTTTCGGCCACGCGGCGATCACGTCGATGAGTCGGGCCATGGGCGGGGAGACGGCGAGGAGATACCCCGCGAACACCACAAAGGCGATCTGCATCGACAACGGGAGCAGGGTCCAGATGCCCTGCCCCCAGGCCCGCACCGCGGTTTCGGGTGAGGCTCCGGCCCACAACACCGCGGCCCCGAGGGTGGCGAAAGTGAGGACCGAGGCGATGGAGAAGGCGTCGGGAACGAGCGAACTCGCTCCCTTGGCCAGAACCTCCACGAAACTGGATCGGGCTGGTGGTCGCTCCGGCCCGGCCTCGGCGTTCATCGGAGCCGCCTAGCCGCCGTTGCCCATGCTCTGGAGGAACGCGCCGTTCGACTTGCTCTTCGACAGCCGCTCGACCAGCAGTTCCATGGCCTCCACCGGCGACATCGCGGAAAGCACTTTGCGCAGGACCCACACCCGGTTCAGTTCGTCCTTCGGCACCAGCAGCTCTTCCTTGCGCGTGCCCGTCTTCTCGATGTCGATCGAAGGGTAGATGCGCTTCTCGGTGAGCTTGCGGGAGAGAACGATTTCCGCGTTGCCCGTGCCCTTGAACTCTTCGAAGATGACTTCGTCCATGCGCGAGCCGGTTTCGACCAGAGCCGAGGCGATGATGGTGAGCGACCCGCCCTCCTCCACCGCGCGCGCGGCGCCGAAGAAACGTTTCGGTTCCTGCAGCGCGTTGGCGTCGACGCCGCCCGACAACACGCGGCCGGATTGCGGGGCCACGGTGTTGTAGGCGCGAGCGAGACGGGTGATCGAGTCGAGGAGGATGAGAACGTCCTTCCTCTGCTCGACCAGGCGCTTGGCCTTTTCGAGAACCATGCGGGCCACCTGCACGTGACGCTCGCCCGCTTCGTCGAAGGTCGAGGAGATGACTTCGCCCTGAACCGAGCGCTGCATGTCCGTCACTTCCTCCGGCCGCTCGTCGATGAGCAGGACGATGAGGACGACTTCGGGGTGGTTGCGGGTGACCGCGTTCGCGATCTGCTGGAGCAGGACGGTTTTGCCGGTGCGGGGCGGAGCGACGATCAGGGCGCGTTGTCCCTTGCCGAGCGGAGCCACCAGATCGAGCACGCGGTTCGAGATCTGCTCGGGCCCCGTCTCCATCTTGAGGCGCTCCTGCGGGTAGAGCGGGGTGAGGGAGTCGAAGTGGGGTTTGTCGCGGGTGAGATCGGGCGGCTCGAAGTTGATCGCGTCGACTTTGATCAGCGCGAAGTAGCGTTCATCGGGCTTCGGCGCGCGGATCTGGCCGCTGATGGTGTCGCCGGTGCGCAGATTGAACTTGCGGATCTGCGAAGGCGACACGTAGATGTCGTCGGGGCCGGGGAGATAGCAGTACTCGGGGGCACGGAGGAAACCGAAGCCCTCGGGCAGGATTTCGAGCACGCCCTCCGAGAAGATGAGGCCGAGCTTCTCGGCCTGGGCGCGCAGGATCTGGAAGACCAGTTCCTGCTTCTTCATGTTGAGGGCGCCCGGAATCTCGAGGTCCTTCGCCACCGAGGCGAGGTCGCCGATAGGCATTTCCTTGAGCTGGGCCAGATCGAGCTTGGCGTCCTCGGCCGCGGCGGCGGCGGCGGCCAGAGCGCGAGCGGTATCGGGATCGTCCTCGACGTCGATCAGCCGGCCGTCTTTGGTGCGCACATCGTGGTGGCGCTTGGGTTCGCGATGTTTCGGAGGACCGGTTGGCGCGGCGCGGCCCGGAGCCCCGCCCGACTTTTTCTCACGCCGCTGCTTGCCGCGCCCTTCCCGGGCTGCGGGCTTGGGGTGACGAGCGCCTCCCCCGCCTCCGCCTTCAGGCTTTGGCTTGCGCTCGGCCGGCGCGTCGGCCGATTCCGTCGGCGGAGTCTGCGCGTCGACTCCGGCCGGGCTCTCGGTCGGGGTGCGCCGCGGACCTCGACGGCCCCGGCCTCCGCGTCCACGATCCCCTTTCGGGCGATCGACCGCACCGGACTCGCCGGCGGGCGAATCGAGGGACGGCGGGGCCGACCCCGGGTCGTCAGACCCTTTGGGCTTGTGTTCGTCGGACATCGTTTTTTTCTTTCGGGCTCGCGGGAAAGGTCCGCGGATCGATGCGATCAACGCGGCCGGCGCGACAGACAGGCGGGGTGGGTGCGGGGTCTTTTAGGAGGGAACGTGACAGCGATCTTAGGAACCCGACCCTGAAAGTGCAAACCCCTCGCCCTGGATGAGGAGGGGGCGGATCGCCATGAGGTCGGTCTTCAGGGCGGCGCAACTCGCGTACCGGTTCGCGGGATTCTTCTCGATAAGCTTCATGATGGCCTCCGACAGGGGCGCGGGAATGTCAGGAGTGCGCGTTCTCGGCTCCGGTGGCACGACTTCCATGTGCATGCGGATCAGGCTCATCAGGTCCGGAAGGCCGAAGGGCGTGTGCTGCGTGAACATCTCGTAGGCGACCATCCCGAGCGAGTAGAGGTCGGCTCGATGGGTCACGTCACTGTAACCCGTGATCTGCTCCGGCGAGACGTAGCCGGGTGTCCCCAGAATGGCGCCGCTCTGGGTCGCGCCGGGGGCGCTCACCACCTTCGCTATGCCGAAGTCGAGCAGCTTCACGATGTCGGTATGGGTGATGAAACAGTTCTCGGGCTTGATGTCGCGGTGGACGATGCCCTTCTCGTGAGCGGCCCCGAGGCCGTCGCAGATCTGGATCAGGTAGTCGATCGCCTTCGCTTTGGAGAGCCCCGCATTCATCCTGTCGCGCAGGTCGATTCCCTCCAGAAGCTCCATCGTGATGTAGCGAAAGCCCTGGTGGGACCCAAGCTCATGGACGCGAACGATGTTCTGATGGGTCAGTTCGCGGGCCATTCTCAACTCGCGCCGGATGCGCCGGTCGGCGTTCTCGTCGGGGACCGCCTGAAGAAAGGCCTTGAGCGCGATGTGATCGCCGAGAACAGTGTCGAGGGCCTTGAAGATGGCCGAGGTGCCGCCGCGGCCGATTCTCTCGACCAGCCGGTAGCGGCCTTCAACCAGGGCCCCCACCGCGAACACGCCGGCCAGGGGAGCCCGGCCGGGAGCGGAAATCAGATCCTCCGGATCGGGGAGGCTCGGCGCGGCGGGCAGATCGGGAAGAAGCCCCACGTCATCACGCACGAAGAGCTTGAGGGTGTGCCGGATCTGGCCGGCGATGGGGTGGGATGGATCCGCGGCCAGAAGCGCGTCTGCAACCTCCCGCGCGTTCTCCCGCAGACCCTTCTTCAAGTACAGGTGCGCCAGCAGGGTGAGAGCGTCGAGCTCGGCCGCGTCATGCCCGCGCGTGGACAGGAAAGGAATGACGAAGCGGTCGAGAGAGAAGGGGATGTCACCCTCTTCGCTCGCGAGGCGGATGGCGCTCACGCAAGCCGAGCGATACGACGAATGGCCCGGCTCGATCCCGATGATGGCGTCGATCGCGCGGCGACGGTCGCCCCCGTGGGCGAACGAGCGCGAGGCTTCGATCGGCATGTGCGCTCGCTCGAACAACCCTCCGGCCTCGATGTGTCTCTCGAGCTGGCGGGCAAGCCTGGCCGCCTCGGAATAGTGCCCGAGCCACGACCGGAGGCGCAGGGCCATCTCCGGCCGTCCGCCGAACTCGGCGAGGGCGGCGGCGGCAAGGCCGACACTCTGCCCGCATTCGTCGGCCACGAAGAGCGCGAGGTCGACGGGGAAACGCACCATGATCTGGGCGGCCGATCGAACCTCCCCGCCCCGCGCGAACAGCTCAACCGCGCGGCGGGCCAGGCTCAGGTCCGCCTTCGGGAGCTCATCGGTTCCCGCAGGAAGGTTGATCGCGATCAGCGAGGCCGCGTCGAGGAACCGCGAGTCGGCCTCGAGCTCCTGGACCTGGGCGAGAAGGCTGACTCTCCTCGCATCCGACTCGTCTTCCCGCGCGGCCTTGCGCTCTTCAGTCACGGGGTCTCACTCATTGGTCGTCCCGGGGCATTTCCGAGAGGCGACGGCGCAGGGCGTCGGGGGCCCGGGCGAACGCGACCGCCTCATCCGAGGTCACCAGCCGCTCCTTGGCGAGACGGAACAGGCAGTTATCGAAGCCCATGGTCCCGTGCATGTCGCTCGCCGATTGCAGCGCGCCCTCGATCTGATGGGTCTTGCCCTCACGAATCATGTTCCCCACCGCGATCGAGCCGAAGAGCACTTCAACACTCGCCACCCGGCCGTCCCCGGTCGAGCGGCGCAGAAGGCGTTGAGCGAGGACCGCGCGCAAAAGCACCGACAACACTCCTCGCGCGTGTTCGCGCACCTCCTCGGCCAGGGTGTCGAGAATGCGGTCGACCGCGCGAGCCGCGGTGTTCGTATGCAGGGTGCCGAAGACGAGGACGCCCGTCTCCGCGGCCGAAAGCGCGAGCTGGATGGTCTCGGAATCGCGCATCTCACCGATGACCAGGACATCGGGCGCCTCGCGCAGCGCCGAACGCAGCGCGGCGCTGAAACTTTCGACGTGTTTGCCGACCTGCCGCTGAGTGATCCGGCTCTGGATCGGTTCATGCACGTATTCGATCGGGTCTTCGACGGTGATGATGTGACGCGAGGAGGTCTGGTTGATCTGGCGGACCAGCGCCGCGAGGGTGGTGGACTTCCCCGAACCCGTGGGCCCGGTCACGAGCACCAGCCCGTTCTGCAGACGGGAGAGCTTCTCGATGGAGGGCGGCAGGCCCAGGTCCTCGAGACTCGGGATGGAGCCTGGAACCACGCGGAACACCGCGCTCCATCCTCGGGCCTGACTGAAGACGCTTCCGCGGAAACGCCCCACCTGCGGCAGGGAGTAAAGGATGTCCACCTGCCCCTGCGCGTTCAGGATCTCTTTCTGCTCCGAGGTCAGGATCTCTTCGAGGAAACGCTTCGCCTCCACTTCGGAGAGGGTCCGAAAAGGAAGGGGAAGGAGATCGCCGTCGAACCGGATGGTGGGCGGCGCTCCGGAATGGAAATGGAGATCGCTCGCTTTCTGGTCCGCCACGAGCCGCAGGAAGGAATCGAGACGCGCCATGGTGGTCAGGCTCCCGGGCGGGCCGAGGCCGCCGGGTCGAGATT
Organism: Vicinamibacteria bacterium; assembly: GCA_017990495.1. GTDB lineage: Bacteria > Acidobacteriota > Vicinamibacteria > Fen-336 > JAGNNV01 > JAGNNV01. The sequence continues at coordinate 42,285 of JAGNNV010000001.1, read as the reverse complement.
CTCGAATTCCTTCTTGCTCGCGGCTTTCATGTACGCCTCTTCGGCGCTCACCTGGCCCTCCTTGAAGAGCCGCATCAGTTCCGAGTCCATGAGCTGCATGCCCTGTTCGCGGGCGGTGGCGATGACCGAGGGGATCTGGAAGCCCTTTCCCTTGCGGATCAGGCTTGCCACCGCGTCGTTGTTGATCATCACCTCGACGGCGAGGCAGCGGCCGCCCGAGGGCCGCCGCAGGAGGAACTGGCAGATCACAGCGCGCAGGCTGCCCGCGAGCAGGCTTCGCATGTGATCCTGCTGCGCCGAGGGCGCGGCGCTCACCAGGCGATCCACGGTGGAGGCGGCGGACGTGGTGTGGACCGAGCCGAACACGAGGTGCCCGGTCTCGGCCGCGCTCACCGCCGCGGAAATGGTCTCGAAATCCCGGACCTCGCCGATGAGGAGCACATCGGGGTCCTGGCGCAGAGCGGCGCGGAGCCCACCCGCGAAGGAGAAGACGTGCGCGCCGATCTCCCGCTGATTGACCAGACTCTTCTTGTTGGCGTGAACCACCTCGACCGGGTCTTCGATCGACAGGATGTGGTGGCTGGAGCTGCGGTTGATGGCGTCGATGATCGCGGCCAGGGTGGTGGACTTCCCCGATCCGGTGGGCCCGCCCACCAGGACCAGGCCATCCTTGAAGGTCTGGAACGTCTTCACGATCTCGGGAAAACCCGCCTTGTCGATGTCGAGCAGAGTGTTCCGTATGGTCCGGAACACCGCGGCGAGGCCGCCCATCTCGGTGAAGACGTGGGCGCGGAAACGCAGCTCGCGGCCCGGCACCTCGTAGGAGAAGTCGACGTCTTTGAGCTCAGCAAGATCCTCGCGCTGCTGAAGCGAGAGCCTCGGAAGGAGGAGCGCGCGCAGCTGCTCGCCGGGCAGCACCGGACCGGGCATCTCCTCCATGCGTCCCGACCGCTTGATCGCGGGCTGCCGGTCGGAGAGCAGCACCAGATCGTCCGCTTCCATTTCCACGGTCTGAACGAGGAGTTGATCGAGCACGCTGCCCGCGACGGTCTGATTCCCGGTCCGGTTCTGCGAGGCGAACCGGAGCAGGAACTCGCGGGCCCGCAGGCGGTTCCTCGGATGCGAATCTTCGAGCACCGCCTGGACGCTTGGCACTTCCTGAACCGCTTCGCATTCGGTGAGGCAGTCGATGGCCGCGCCGCGCACATCGGGGTCGGGCGAGACCAGCATGGCCGCGATGTGAGGGGCGACATTTCGGGCGCGGAGTACTCCCAGGGCGCGCAGGCAGGCCACCTGAATTTCGGGCGAGCGACTCATCATGTCGACGAGATGGGGAACCACGCGGGGATCGCCGATGGCTCCAAGCGCCTCCACCGCGCCCTCCCTCACCCACCAGTCGTTGTCCGAATCGGCCACGCGAACGAGCGTCCCCAGCGCCGCCTGGCTCTTGAGCCGCCTCAGCATGTCCGTGCCGAAGCGGCGGATGAGCGGATCCGCATCCGAGAGGAGCTGGGCCACCGGCCGCAGAATGGAATCGGCGGCGATCTCCACCAGCACATCACCCACGCGCTCTCGCACCCACCAGTCTTCGTCGCGAAGATATTCGACAAGTTGCGGCCACAGTTCGTCGGGCTTGCCCGCCGACCGCGCGAGCTCGACGCCGAAGCGTCGGACATCGGGATCGCGGCTCTTGAGCAGCCACAAGACGGTCCGAGAAAGGTCGGCGCGGCCTTCCTGGCCGAGCTGGGAAAGCAGGTTCGCGGCGGCGCTCCGGAGCAGCGGGTTCTTGAGTCCGAGGGCTTCTACGAGCAGCGGCACGGCGCTCTCATCCCGCCGGATCTCCAAAACGCCCAGGACGCACTGGCGCAGGGAGTTTGGCCCCTCGCGCAGCTTGCGGGAGAGCACGCGGGTGGACCGCGCGCTGTTGAACCTTGAAAGGGCTTGAAGCACCACGCGTCCGAGCTCGATGCGGTTGTCGTCGAGAAGCGGCTCGGCTTTTTCGAAGTACTCATCCTCGCTCGCGATAGCGCAAAAGCCGGCGGCGGCCGCCACCGCCAGGGCTTCGTTCGCATCGGACATCAGCGGAGCGAGCACCGCGGCGGCGCCGTGCGGATCTTTCTCCGCGCAGGAAGGCGACGAGAGATGCTGAATGGCGCGCAGTTTCTCGGCGGGGTTCCCCACACTCAGAACGGTCTTGAGATGGGGCGCCGCATGCTGGGGAGCCATGGCCAGAAGGACATCCATGGCTTCGATCCGGCCGGGAAAGGGGGGTTCCGCGATGAGCTTCCCGACCATGTCGAACACGGTGCGTCCGCCGAGCCGCCCGAGCGCTTTGGCCGCGGCTCCGCGAAGCAGAGGCTCGGGAGCGCGCAGAAGACCCGCTAGTTCGCCATGCGCCTCGACGCTATTGACCCTGGGGAGCGCCTCCACCAGCACATTCCGCAGGGGCGCGTCCGCGGTTCGCAACGCTCGCACGAAGTGAAGGAAGAGAGACTTGTCCGTCCAACCCTCCGTCACCGCGGCGAAGAGCTTCAGGCGTTTGGTGTGACGGCCTGGATCCTTCTGGGAAAGAACGCGGTTTGAAACCACCTCGAGGAGCTTCAGCGCCTCGGCGGGCCTCAAGGCCCGCGCCGCCTCGACAAAGGCCCTCTCCTCCGCCTCGCCAGCGAAAGCCGCGGCGGTGAAACCGGGCAGGAGGTCCCGTTCGTTCAAGCGATAGCCGTTCTACTTCCCGGGCTTGAGACTTCCACCCATCGCGAAGCCAATAGCGGCGGCGATGACATTCAGGATGGTGTTCACGACCAGACCACCGACCCGCGCCACCATCGCGGCGGCGAAGGGCACATCGGCGGTCTGATTCAAAGCCGCGGGCGTGTTCCAGAAAGTGGTGAGGCCAAGCAGGTAGGAGAGGAGCGTGGAGATGAACACCACCAGCTGGGTGACCACGCCGATGGTGGCGCCGAGGACCAGGGCATCCTTCAGCCGATAGGCCTGAAAGACCCGGGCGAAGGCGGCATGATGCGCCGAGGCGATGAGGGCCAGGGTGACCAGACTGAAGACGTGTGTGGTCTTCGCGTAGTCGGCGCCGTTCAGGGACAGGACCCAGCGACCGATGGTGAAGAGGCCAAGCAGCCAGAAATAGAACCCGAGCAGCTTGAAGTGTTTTGTCATCTCGACGTCTCCTTGAAAAGCCAGTCTAAGTCAGCGGAGGGGGAATCAGCGGTGGAAGGAAAAGCCCGCGCCCAGACCCAATTCCCGGGCGCGGCGGAAGGCGAGGGCGGCCACGGCAAGGTCCTCGAAAGCGACGCCGGTGGACTTGAAGATGCTGATCGCCAAGGGATCGCGAGAGGGCGTTTCGCGAGCGGCCGGCTCGAGCAGGGCCCCCAGAGTGACCACACGTCGCACCACCCCGCCCGCCTCCACCTCGGCCATCTGGAAGTCTCCCGCCTCCTGCAAAGTGTCCTTGCTCTCCACCGCGAGGATGGTGGCCCGGGTGACGGCGCGGGTGTCGATTTCGCGCGTGTTCCGGGTATGGGCTCCGATCGAGTTGAGATGAGCGCCCGGCCGCAACTTCTCGCCCGGCAACACGGCCTGGGTGGCGGCGGTGGCGGTGAGCACCACGTCGCAGACGGCGGCCTCCGCCACCTCGGCCGCGGCGATCCAGGATGTGATCGAACCAAGCTCCGACCGGTTCCGAAGAGAATCGACAAGCGCTTCGGCCCTGGCCTTTTGCCTCGCCCAGATCACCACGGTATCGATGGGACGCACCGCGGCGATGAGGCGGACGTGGATCCCCGCCTGCGCGCCCGCCCCGATCACGCCGAAGCTGCGGGCGTCTTGCCGGGCCAGCAGACGGGTGGCGAGTGCGGACACCGCGGCGGTGCGGATCAGAGTCAGGAACGTCCCGTCCATCACCGCGAGAGGGACGCCGGACCGGGGATCGAACAGGACATAAAGCCCGGACACGCTGGGCATGCCCAGGGCGTGGTTCGAGTTGAAGATGGTCACGAGTTTGGCGCCCAGGGCCTCGGGCGATCCGCCCCCGCTGGGCATGGCCAGCAAGCCTCCGGCCTTGGTATGAGCGGTGATTCGCTTCGGGGTATCAAAGAAGCCTCCATGTTCGGCGATGAAGGCCTCGCTCAACGCTGCGAGAACGGAAGGGAAATCGAGGGTCCGCTCGAGGTCGGTGCGGGAGAGGAGGAGAACATCCTGCATGGGAGGGCGGGGCTAGACTACCGTCTGCGTGGCCTCCCTCTGCATCTCTCTCACGGAAAGGCTGATGGTCGATCTGATCGACCGCATGACCGACCTATCCGGCGTGGCCGACATGTTCGAGATCCGCGGCGACCTCGTCACCGATCTCGACCTGCTCACCATTTTGCGGGTGAAGAACAAGCCCCTCATCTTCACCGCGCGCCCCGACTCGGAAGGGGGCAAGCTGCGAGACGACGATCCGAAGCGCCACGCCTTGCTGCACGAGGCGGTGCGCCGCGGGTACGACTACGTTGACGTCGAATACCGCAGCGGCTTCTTCGACATCATCACGGAGAAGGCGGGCAAAGGTCTGATCGTCTCGTACCACGACATGACCGGCACGCCCCAGGACCTCGAGCTGCTCTACGAGGGGATGCGCAAGACCGGGGCCGACATCGTGAAGATCGCGGTGAGTCCACGCTCGATGACCGACGTGGGTCGCCTGATGGAACTGGTGCGCAAACACGCGGCCTCCCCCACCCCGCTCATCGCCATCGCTCTTGGACCGCTCGGCGCCATCACCCGCATCGTGGCCCCCAAGTACGGCGCGCCCTTTGTCTACGCCTCCACCGGGAGAGGTCACGAGGCCGCGGCGGGCCAGATCCCCGCCGACGACATGGACACGATCTACAACGTGAAGGCCATCAACTCTCAGACCCGCGTTTACGGCCTGGTGGGAGGCGACGTCTTGCGCAGTCTCTCCCCGACCATGCACAACGCCGGTTTCTCCCAGGCCTCCATCGACGCGGTGTTCGTGCCTCTGCAGTCCGACTCCATGGCCGCTTTTTTTCAGGCCTACCCCCACCTCGGCCTTTCCGGTTTCTCGGTGACCCGCCCCTACAAGGTGGAGATGGTGAGCCGGATGCACGCGGTGGACGCCACGGTGGCCCAGAGCGGCAGCGTCAACACGGTGGTGGTGCAAAGCACCGGCCAGCTCCACGGCTCGAGCACCGACGGCATCGGCGTGGTGCGGCCCTTGCGAAAACGCGGCGAGATCAAAGGCAAGTCGGCGATCATCCTCGGCGCGGGCGGCGCGGCGCGCGCCGCCGCGGTGGCCCTCGAGGAACGCGGGGCGCGGGTGCGCATTCTGGCCAGGAATCGCGAGAAGGCGGCGCAGGTCGGAGCCGAGGTGGGCTGCGCGGCGGGCGACCTCTCCGTGCTTCTGAACACCGACTGGGACATTCTGATCAACGCCACGCCGGTGGGCGGAGGCTCGCTTGCCGAACAGACACTTGTGCCCATGGCCCTGCTCAAGAAGGGGGCCACGGTTCTCGACATGATCTACGACCCGCTGGAAACGCGCCTGTTGCGCGAAGCCACCCAGGCGGGCTGCGTGGCCATCAGCGGTTTTGAGATGCTGCTGGCCCAGGCGGGCGCGCAGTTCGAGGTGTGGACGGGCGCCGAGGCGCCGCTCGAGGCCATGCGCGCGGCCGCTCTGTTCCACGCGCAGGCGCGCAGCACCTAGTGCCCCCGTCGCGGTCGTTGCGGTACTCCCGCCAGGAGATCTTCACCCCCATCGGTCCCGCGGGGCAGGCGAAACTGCGCGCGTCCCGTGTGGCCGTGGTGGGCTGCGGCGCGCTCGGGTCGCAGCTCGCCGAGACCATGGTGCGAGCGGGCGTGGGCGTGGTCCGGCTGATCGACCGCGACATCGTCGAAGAGTCGAACCTCCAGCGCCAGACCCTCTTTACCGAGGCCGATGCCGCGGCCCTGCGGCCGAAAGCCCTCGCCGCCGCCGCCCGCCTCGGCACGGTGAACTCCGATGTGACCATCGAGCCCGTGGTCGACGATCTCACCTGGGAGAACGCGCGCGCGCTGCTTGCGGGCATCGACTTGTTCCTCGACGGCACCGACAACTTCGACACGCGCTATGTGCTGAACGACCTCAGCATCGAAACCTCGATTCCCTGGATCTACGGAGCCTGCGTGGGCTCGTACGGACTGGTGCTGCCCGTCCTGCGCGGCGAGCGCAAGACGCCCTGTCTGCGCTGCGTCCTTGGTGACGCGCCTCCCGCCGGCTCCTCGCCCACCTGCGACACCGCGGGCGTGATCGCACCCATCGTGCAGGTGATCGCGGGCCTCCAGGGCGCCGAGGCGCTGAAGATTCTCTCCGGCCATCCCGAAGCGGTGAGCGTTGGTCTCGTCAGCATCGACGTGTGGACCTCGCAGTTCGACCGGATCGATCTCGGGCAGACCGCCCCTTCCTGCGAGGCTTGCGTGCATGGGGTGTTCGTCTCCCGGGAAGCCGCTCTCGGCGAGGCGTTCCTGTGCGGACGGGACGCGGTGCAGATCCGTCCGCCCGCGCGGGGCCTCTCTCTCGACATCGACGACTTCGCAGTGACCTGGCGGGCCATCGGCGACGTCACTCTCTCCGAACACGTGGTCCGCCTGCGCGAAGCCAACTCCGAGATGCTGCTCTTCCGCGACGGCCGGGCCCTGATCAAGGGCACCGCCGACCTCGGTCGCGCGCGCTCCATCTACTCGCGGTTGATCGGCAGCTGATGTCTTCTCTCGCCATCGAGGCCCGTCACCTCGTCAAGACCTACAAGAACAAGGCGGCGGTGCGCGATCTCTCCCTCGCTGTCCGGCCGGGGGTGCTGTACGCGTTTCTCGGACCCAACGGCGCGGGGAAAAGCACCACGCTGCGCATGTTGACCGGCCTACTAAAGCCCACCAGCGGCGACGTGCTGATCCTCGGACAGTCGATCGATCAAGATCCCATGGCGGTCAAGGCTTCCATCGGCCTCGTTCCCGACGACCTTCCGCTTTTCGATCGGCTCACCGGCGAGGAGACATTGCTCTTCATAGGCAGAATCCACGGCCTCGCCACCGCGGAGGCGAGGAGACGCAGCGAAGAACTCCTCGACTACTTCGATCTCGCCGAGGCGCGAGCCCAGGCGGTGATGGAGTACTCGCTGGGCATGAAGAAGAAGCTGGCCCTGGCCGCCGCACTCATCCACAAGCCCCGCGTCCTCTTCCTCGATGAAGCCCTGAACGGCGTGGATCCCGTGTCGGTGAAGTCGATCGCCGACCTGCTCCGCGCCCTGGTGGCCTCGGGTCTCACCATCTTCTTCACCACCCACGTGCTCGACGTGGCCGAGCGTCTGTGCGACGAGATCGGCGTGATCCACGAGGGCAAGCTCGTGGCCTCGGGGACGCTGGACGACATAAGGCGGTTGCGTCAGATGGGCGCCGACGCGCGGCTCGAAGACGTGTTCCTCCAGGTGGTGGGCGCGGAGAAGCCGAAGCTGCCGCCTTCCTTCCTCGGCGCGTGACCCGCCTTCTCCTCCTCCTCGGGCTGTCGCTGCGCACCCGATTACGCGCCTTCGTGTCGGCGGGCGCCTCGTCGATCTTCATCGCACTGACCGGCCTGTTCTATCTCGCTTTCACGTCGGCCATGGGAGTGGGCGCCTACTTCGTCCTCTCGCAGAGCCGGGGCGAGCGGGTCGACCGCTTCGCCGACATCGCCGCCCTGGTCGTCACCATGTTCGGCGTGTTCTTCCTGACCCGGCCCCTCATCCTCACCAATCTTTCCGGGGCGTCGCTGCAGAACCTGCTGCATCTGCCTATCCGCCGCGGCGAACTGCTGGTGTACTCGCTCCTCACCGGTGTGGTGGCGCCTCTCGTTCTTGAATCGCCGGTGCTGATCGGCGCGGCTCTTGGCGCTGCGTCTTCGCCCGCGCTGATCCTCGTCACCCTTCCCCTCGCGCTTCTCGCCCACCTCACTCTGCTCGCCGGCGCCCACGCCATGTCACTGCTCGCGGTCCTGATGGCCCGCCGAACCTGGGTGGCCGACCTCGCCCGCGTGCTGGCCTTCTCGATCTTCTTCCTGCCCTCGCTCTTCAACTATCGCGGCACCCGGGAGGCGCTGCGTCCTCTCATCGAACCGCTGGCGGTTTTGTCGCCTCTCGGTTGGGCGGCCCGGGCCGCGGTGTACGCGGGAGCGGGCGACTTCGCCGCGAGTCTCCGGTACGCGATCCCCGCCGTGCTTCTGCTCGGCGGCATCGCCATCCTTTCGATGACGCTGCTGAATCGCATCCTCGCCGGCGAGGGCGAAGATCGAGTACGGAAGGCCGCGAAGGTCCGACCCGCCCGCGTTTTCCTCCCCGGGGCGTTGGGCGCGCTGATCGAAACACAGTTGCGCACTCAGCTGCGCACTCCCGCCGCGCGTATGGCGCTGCTCATGCCCACGCTGATGATGGGGTTTCTCGCCTTCTCCTTGTCGCGTCCGGGAACCCTGGTGAGCCCGGTGGGCATGGTGGTGTTCCTGAGCCTCGTGGGCGGGAACGCGTTCCTCGTGATCGGCCGCGGGGTGGCGCTCATCCTCGGCACTCCGGCGCCGCGCTGGTCGCTGCTCGCCGCGAGCGACGTTTCCAGTCTCTTGTTCCGGCTGCCGCCGCTCCTCGCCATCATCGCGGTGATGGGGTGGCGGGCCGGCGCCGATGCTGCCTTTGGAATGGCCGCCGTCGTCCTGGCTCTCATCCCCACCAGCATGGGCGTACAGCACTTTGTCTCGATCCTGCGGCCCTTCGCCCTGCCCCACGACCGCCTGAACCCATTCGCGCAAAGGGTGGACGCGCGTCAGGGCAGCAACGGTTTGCTGAGCCTGTTCGCCACATTGGCCACCGCTCTTATCGCATCGCCGTTCCTGTTCCTGGTGTGGCTCGGCCCGCGTTTCGCCGACGGCGCCTACTCGATGCCGATGCTGGCCCTCGCCGGCCTCGGCTCCTTCGCGACGTACGCGGTCCTCATCGCCATCGCCGAACGTCTGCTGGTGAAGCGCGAGCTGCAGGTGCTGGAAGTGCTCCTCGACGATTCACCTGGGTAGGGTGCGCGCCTCGGGCCGTGGCTGCGTCGACATGGCGGCGATTTCCGACCTGGTGAAGGTCGCCCAGTCTTGGAGCCTTTCGCGGCTCAGGGAGTTTTCCGGCGGGCGTCGAGCCATTTCTGTTGTCTTGCTCCGAGCGCCTCGTCGCGTTGTTCCGATGACTCGAACCAGGTCTTGTAGAGAGGGTTCTTCTCCAGGAGATCGGCGTAGCGAACGTATTGCCTGGGATCAGCGCCTTCAACGATCTTCAGCATGTGAAGGGATGCCGCCGCGGAAAAACCGTCCCAGATCTTCCTTCCGAGTTCCGCGGACCCAAGTCGGGGAGAACCCCAGTACCCGCGCCAGGCCGGGTTCTTGGGGAGGGCGAAACTCTCCAAGAGCGTCGAACCCGAGACGGCCGGCGCCTCCTTGTAGTCAGGGGCCACGAGGTCTTTCCGCAGGTGCAGCATCAAACTTGTTTCGTCGAGGCCTGCGTGCAGCGACACGCCATCCTCCTTCTTTTCGGCCGCCGGGAGGCTGCCGAGGGCGTTGCCCCAACCGGACAGAACCGGCACCAGGCCCCACAGATGGACCATGTTCCCGCCATAAGTGTCGCGGAAGAAATCGGAAGCCTCGTCGAGGGCGCGGTTGTGCAGGGGCGCGCCGTGGACATGAACGATCATGAGGGTCTTGAATCCCTGTTCTCCCAGTTCCGTCGCGAGATCCATGAATATGGCGCGGAGGGTCCGGGGCCGCACCGCGTAAGTGCCCTCGTGGACGAAGAAACGTCCGCCGATTTCATTCGACCCGCTCGAACCGAGAGGGACGGTCGGAAAGACCAGCGCCGTGAATTCCGGGTGCTTCGCCAGGAGATCACGAGTGAGTACTTCCGTGAGCTTCTCGCTCAGAATGCCGTCCGTATTGGCGGGGAGGTAGGGCCCGTGTTCCTCCAGCATCCCGCCGACCAGAAAAACCACGGTCTTGCTGCGATCGAGAGCCTGAATCTGACGCGTGTTGAGATCGCCGATCCTGAGCACGTCGGCCGCGGCCGAAAGTCCCGGAGTCGATGAAACGATTGCGCCCGAAAGGCAAAGGGCCCGGATCAAATCGCGGGTCATCAGCGGCTCTACGTCGTGACGCGGCTCAGTTCGTCGTACATGAAGATGGCGCTGCGGATCGACTTCTTGAAGTCGGCGATGTCGAGGCTTTCGTTTTCCGAATGAGCGTTGCAGTACGGATCTTCAACGCCCATGAGCAGGCAGGGCACGCCGCCCAGGGTCTTCTCGAAAGGACCGACGAAGCCAATGGTGCCGCCCGCGCCCATCATCACCGTCTCCTTGCCGTAGCCGGCCTTGAGCGCCCGACGGGCCGCCTCGAACGCGGGACCTTCCGGGTCGGTGGTCCACCACGGCGTGTTGCCGGTGACCTTGGCCGTCACCTTGGAGCCGAAAGGCGGGTTCTTGGTGAGACGCTTCACCAGAAGGCGGCCCGCGTCGGCGCCGTCCATGTTGGGGACGGTGCGCAGCGAAAGGCGCGCGCGCGCCGCGCTCACGATCTGGTTCGAGGCGCCCTTGAGCGGATGCGACTCCATGGCGATGACGGTGAGCGAAGGGCGGGTCCACAGGCGCTCGTACACCGAGTAGCGCGCCTCGCCGGAGAGGCGGACGCCCGGCAGGAGACCGGCTTCCTTCTTGAACTGGGCCTCGCGGAAGGGCAGCTTGCGGATGCGCGCGAGCTGCTTGGCCCCGGTCTTCGCCACCTTGTTGTACAGGCCGGGCACGTTGATCTTGCCATCGGCGGTGGTGAGGTCGGCGATCATGCGGGAGAGAACCTGGACGGGGTCGGGGACCGGACCGCCCCACATCCCGGAATGGCGGGGCTGCTTCAGGGTCTCGACCTCCACGTCCACCTGGACGATGCCGCGAAGCTGGTAGGTGAGGGCGGGCACGCCGGTGTCGAAGTTCGAGGTGTCGGAGAGAACAATGAAATCCGCATCGAGCATCTTGCGGTACTTCTTGAGGAAGGTGGCCAGGTTCTCTGAGCCGATCTCCTCTTCACCTTCGATGACGAACTTGACGTTGCACGGCAGCGAGCCCACGGTCTTGAGATAACAGGCGACCGCAGCCACGTGGGTCATCACGCCACCCTTGTCGTCGGCCACGCCGCGGCCATAAAGCCTGCCGCCCTTCTCCACCGGCTCGAAGGGAGGGGTGGCCCAGCGGGCCTCGTTGCCCACGGGCTGCACATCGTGGTGGCCGTAGAGGAGAAGGGTGGGGGCGCCCTTCTTGTGAAGATAGTCGCCGTAGACGTAAGGGTGCACGCCTTCGATGTTGAGTATCTGGACGTTCTCCACCCCGGCCGCGCGCAGCGAATCGGCGACGGCGGCAGCGGACTTCTGCACCGCCTCTTTGGGAAAGGGCGCCGCCGAAATGCTGGGGATTTTCGACAGCTCGATCAGGGTCTTCTTGAAGCCATCGAAGTTGGATTCAAGGTGGGCGAGCGCTTCGTGAACGGGCGATCCGCTGGTCATTTGCGGTGGAGTCCTTATCGTTTGAGGGCCATGAGGCTCTTGTGGAGGGGCGACGCTACCAGATTGGGGACCGCTCGCGCCGCTGCTATGTTTAAGCGGGCGCCCCACGCATCAACGCACCCAAAACGGGAGAAACCATGAGCACCGAAATCACCGATGTCCACGCTCGCGAAATCCTCGACTCGCGGGGAAACCCCACCCTCGAAGCCGAAGTCACTCTCGAGGACGGCAGCTTCGGCCGCGCCGCTGTGCCCTCGGGGGCTTCCACCGGCTCACGTGAAGCGGTCGAGCGTCGCGATGGCGACAAGAAGCGCTACCTCGGCAAAGGCGTGCTCAAGGCGGTGGCCGCGGTGAACGGCAAGATCGCCGACATCCTGCGCGGCGAAGACGCCATCGGACAGATCGTGGTGGATCAACTGATGATCGACGCCGATGGCACCGCGAATAAGTCGCGCCTGGGCGCCAACGCCATCCTCGCGGTGTCGCTGGCCAACGCCAAGGCCGCGGCGGCGAGCGTGGGACTTCCCCTCTACCGTTATCTGGGCGGCCCCGGGGCCCGCACTCTGCCCGTGCCGATGATGAACATCGTGAACGGCGGCGCCCACGCCGACAACAAGCTCGACCCCCAGGAATTCATGATCGTCCCGGTGGGGGCTTCATCTTTCGCCGAGGCCCTGCGCATGGGCGCCGAAGTGTTCCACACCCTCAAAGGCATCCTGAAGAAGAAGGGCATGGCCACCTCGGTGGGCGACGAAGGCGGATTCGCTCCCGACTTGCCATCCTCGGAAGCCGTGATCGAAACCATCATCACCGCCATCTCCGCCGCCGGCTACAAGCCGGGCAAGGACATCGCCCTGGCCCTCGACGTGGCCGCGAGTGAACTGCACGAGGGCAAGAAGTACGTGTTCAAGAAGTCCGGAGAGACGGAGAAGACCTCCGACCAGATGATCGCCATGTACGAGTCGTGGGTGAAGAAGTACCCCATCGTGTCGATCGAGGATGGACTGGGCGAGGCCGACTGGGAAGGCTGGAAGGCTTTGACCGACGCACTCGGCTCGAAGTGCCAGATCGTGGGCGACGACCTTTTTGTCACCAATCCGAAGATCCTCGCCGAGGGCATCGCCAAGGGCGTGGCCAACTCCATCCTGGTGAAGGTGAACCAGATCGGAACCCTCACCGAAACCCTCGAATGCGTGGCTCTCGCCACCCGCTCGTCCTACTCGTCGGTGATGTCGCACCGCAGCGGAGAGACCGAAGACGTGTTCATCGCCGACCTCGCGGTGGCCACGAACTGCGGCCAGATCAAAACCGGCTCGGCCTCCCGCACCGACCGCGTGGCGAAGTACAACCAGCTTCTGAGGATTGAGGAGGAGTTGGGCCCGGCCGCCAGGTTCGCAGGCGGGTCGACGATCCGCTAGGTTTCGCGGTCACCAAACGGCGTTCTCACGCTAGGCCCCGGTTTCCGCACGTCAAACGGAGTGGCTGCACCGGGGTGACGAGAGGTCCAACTTGCTTGGCGCTGGCTCGGCCGCAGCTGTCATCTACTCCACGCTGATTTTCAGCGACCTCAGGAACTTCTTGTCGAGCGGGGTCATGGCGGGGTCCGCGGGCTCAGGGCTGTGGGTGACGCCCACGCTCATCTCCACTCCGCCTTCGCCCTCCGCGGCGTTGGCGGCGGAAGCGACACTGGTCTCCACCACGAATGAGGGCTCGTAGCCTCGCTCGCGAATGCGGTCGAGGGCGGCCGAGACTTCGGCTGAGCTCGTCACCGCCTCCTGCACACAGCGGCCAAGATCGCTCAACAGGGCGTGCAGTTCGTCGGATTTCGATCTCGGCTTCTCGCTCATTTTGGGTGGAACCTCAGGCTCGCACTTTTTAGGCGGTTCCGCTCGTTCGTGTCAAGGGAGGGCGGGGCGGTTTCCGTGTTAGGTTCGCGGGCCATGATCAGCGCGCTGGCCTTCACCCTGCTCCTCGCCGCCGCGGAGACCTCGCCGCAACTCAAGGTGGGCGAAGAAGCTCCGCGGTTCTCCCTGCCCGGCTCGGATGGCAAGACCATCCAGCTCTCCGCCTTCAAGGGCAAGAAGAAGGTTGTCCTGGCGTTCTTCCCCAAGGCCTTCACCGGCGGGTGCACCCGCGAACTGTCGGGGCTGCGGGATCACCAGAAGATGTTCGATGACGCCGGGACGCAGGTCCTCGGCATTTCCATGGACGACCGCGACACCCAGAAGAAGTTCGCGGAAAGCCTGAAGCTCACGTTTCCCCTGCTGGCCGACCAGGGCGGGCGAACCGCCGCGGCTTACGGAGTGAAGGGAGCTTTGTGGGCGAACCGGACCACCTTCGTGATCGACGAGACCGGCCGGATCACCGCGATCTTCAAGGGCAAGGACGCGCTGGATCCCGCGCCCACCCTCGCCGCCTGCAAGCAGAACCCGCAGCTCTGACCCGAAGCCTTCTGGCAATCTCCTTCCCCGACCTCGAATGATCGCCCAAGGCGGCACGTCCACTCATCCGCCCTCACTGGGCAGGAGGCTCTTGCGGCTCGGCCGTCTTCTGCGCACCGGCCTGCTCGGACGGTTCATCCTCGTGCTCGGCGCGGTCAGTCTGATTCCGCTGATCATCATCCCCTGGCTGGTTCAACTCACCCGCGATTCGGTGATGGACCAGATCCTCACCACCCACTCGGTGACCGCGCGCACCACCGCGGCCCGGGTCGACGCGTGGATCCGCTCCCTGCGCATTTCCGCGCAGACCCTGTCCTCGAACCCGTTTCTGCTCCGCGCCAGCCGCGACCAGGTGGCGGAGATGGTGGCAGGCCTCCTGCAAGCTGATCCCGCAATCAAGGGAGCGGTGGTGGTGAACGCCCTGGGCATCGAAGTGGGCGGGGCCACGCGTGCGGGTTTCGCCGAAATGGTGAACCCGGCCCTGGCCGCTCCCACCGCGGCTCCGGTGGCGGTGATTCCGGGATCTCTGCTATGGGTGCGCATCGCCGCGCCCCTCGATGAGGGCAAGGGCGAACTCCGGATCATGGTCGACGGTTCCGCCCTCTCGGAAATTCTCACCACTGAAGAGATCGGCCTCGACGCCATCATCGGCCTTTTCGACCTGAACGAGCAGATGATCGCCGAGTCCAACATCACCGGAGAAAAACCCCGGTTCCCGAAGGCGTTGCTCGCCGCGGGTCGGGCGCGCGCCACCTCCGGCGCGGCCCGTTACGACGATGGTGATCCGGTGATCGCGGGCGCGCACAGCCGCGTGCAGAGCGCGCCCTGGTTCGTGGCCTCCATCCAGCCCGCCACTTCGGCGGAGGCGGTAGCCGCGCAGATGCGCCGCACCGGTTCGCTATCCGTGGTGGTGGCGCTTTTCCTCACCCTGCTCTTCTCCGCCCTCGGCTACTTCGCGGTCATACGCCCCATCGACGAGATCGCGCGTTCGCAATGGCGCGCGGCCAGGCGTCGCGACAAAGCGCCCGCGCCGGGGAACGAAATCACCCAGCTCAAGGAAGCCTTCGCCACCATGCGCCGGCAGACCCTGGACCGGGAAGCGATCGGCAAGGTCTTCCTTTCGCGCTATCTGGTCCTCGACATCCTGGGCAGCGGCGGGATGGGGTCGGTCTTCCGCGGTTGGGATCCCAAACTCGAACGACCGGTGGCCATCAAGACCGTGCATCTCGACAGCGGTGCCCGGGCCAGCGTCACCGCGGCGGAACAGCGTCAGGTCCTCATGCGCGAGGCCATCACCGTGGCCAAGTTCAACCATCCCAATATCGTGGCCATCTACGACGTCGAGGACACCGAGCAGGCCGCGTTCCTGGCCATGGAGTTCGTGGACGGGATGAGTCTTGAAAGCCTGCTCGCGCGCACGGGCACGCTGCGCCTCGAACTGGCCTTGCCTCTGATCGTTCAGATCAGTCGCGGCCTCGAGGCCGCCCACAACGCGGGAGTCATCCACTGCGACATCAAGCCCGCGAACATCCTGCTCGGACGCGACGGCGGCATCAAGGTCACCGACTTCGGCATCGCCCGCTCGGCGGTGCGGAACACCGGGAGTCTTTCCGGGACCTTCGGAACCCCGGGATATCTACCCCCTGAAGCCCTGGGTTCCGCCGCCTTCACGCCCATGGCCGACCTCTTCGGCGTGGGGGCGATGTTCTACGAACTGCTCACGGGCGACCCTCCCCACATGGGCAAGAACCCCCAGGAAACCCTGGTGAAGACGGTGACCATGGCTCCCGTCTCGGTCCGCGAGATCAACCGTTCGGTTCCCCCGGCGGTGGACCAGATCATCCTCGGTCTTCTCGAAAAAGACCCGAAGAGGCGGCATCCGGTGAGCGCTCGCGAACTCGCGGACGAGCTCGAGGCCATCGCCGACCGCAACGGCTGGAAGTGGACGGTGCCGGCGGCTCTTCTGGGCGAGCCCGCGGCGATCGGACCGGAATCCCCCACCGCGGCCATTCCGATGCCGGGTCAGCTCGGATAACATCTCCCCTTCCCGTGAAAAACCTGTCGGCGCTGGCCCTCGCATCCTGTTGCGTGTTTTCGCCCCTTTGGGCGTCAGCGCAGACGCACGCCATCCCGCCGTCGGGGCAATACGTGGTCCAGCCCGGAGATACGCTCGAGTCTCTCGCGCGCAAGTTCCTGGGTGCGGCCAACCGTTGGCAGGAGCTGCAGGCGGCCAATCCTGAATCAGATCGCGACCCGTACTTCCTGCGCCCGGGTTCGAAGATCCGGATCGCCGAGGGGATCAGCGCCCGACGCGCCACCATTCAGCAGGTTTTCCGCCAGGTTGAGCGGATGCCCTTTCCTTCACCCTGGACCCCGGCTTCGGTGGGCGGGGTGCTCCAGCCGCGAGACGGCATCCGCACTTTCGAGAAGTCCTCTTCAGAACTCCAGTTCGACAACGACACCCGCATGGTGGTGTCGGAGGAATCGGTGGTGTTCCTGCGCGAACCCACGCCCACCCCGGAGAACGTGAGCCGACGCTCGATCGAAATCCGAGCCGGACAGGCCGACCTCGACCTCAAACAGAAGCCCACCGGGGCGCCCAACGCCATCGAGTTTCACATCGGCGACACCACCGGCACGGCACGACCCGGGTCCTCGGGCAACGGAGCCTCCAGGGCTCGCCGCTCCGCCGATGGCGGCAGCCGGATCATGGTTTACGACGGTGACGGCGAGGTCACGGCGGCGGGTCGCAGCGTGCCCGTCCCCGGCGGCATGGGCATCGCGGTGACCGCCGAGGGCAAGCACAACGGTCCGGAGTCCCTGCTCGGCGCACCCAGGCCCCTCAGTCCGAACGAGAGCGATACCTTCGATTTCTCCAATCCCACTTTCGACTGGGAGCCCGTCTCAGGAGCCACGAGTTATACCGTCGAAGTCTGCCGGGACGTCTCTTGCGGCCAACTCGTGGACCGCGCCTCTGGTATTTCGCTTACGCGCTGGACGCCGCGCGTGCTTCCCATCGGCGTGTTGTACTGGCGGGTCGCCGCGGTGAGCGCGAGCGGGCTCGACGGTTTCCTCTCGCCCGCCCAGAAGTTCACGATCCGGACCTTCTGGCGCCGTCCCGTCGACCGACCGTAAGCTCGAGGCATGCGCACGATGGTGATCAAGCAGCGAAATGCGACCGCAGTCGGAACACGTCGCCTGTTCTGCAGCGCTCTCGTCGTACTCTGCGTCCTCGGCGCGTCGTCCGCCCACGCCCAGGTGGCCCGCACCCGCCCCCGCGCCACCCCCACCCCCGTGCCCGCCGTCGAAGTGGCGCGCATCGGCTTCGTGGAGGGCGGCGCCGAGGTGCAGCGTCCGGGGGGCGACTGGACGGCAGCGGTCGAGGACCAGCCCCTTTCCATCGGCGACCACGTGCGCACCCTGCCTGGCGGAACGTTGCGCATCGAGTTTCCCTGGACCGCCATCGCCATGGGGGATTCCTCGGAAGTCTCCTTGCCCAAGGCCGGCGTCCTCACCCTTCAGCTCGAAAGCGGCCGCATCGACCTCGACCCTGAGCAGACCCTGCTCCGGGTGCTGACTCCGGAAGCAACGGTGAGCGGTTCGGGACGCACTCTGGTCCGTCGCGAAGGAACCACCACCTTCGTGGCGTCCTACAGCGGCGGCGCGGTGGTCGAAGCCCGGGACGTCGCGGTTCGCCTCGGCATCAACAAGGGAACCGCGGTGCGGGCGGGTCAACCGCCCGATGCCGCTCTGCCCCTCGGCCCCGCGCCCCGCGTGGTCTCGCCGGCCTCCGATCCGCGTTACGTGCTCCCGGGAGAAGTGGTTCGCCTCACCTGGACGGGTGACGATCCCACCTTCCACCTCGAAGTCCTCTCCATCGACAGCGACGTGCCCGTGATCTCACTCGATATCGAAGGGCAAGGTCACGACCTGCGCCTGAACTGGCTGGGGACCTTCCGCTGGCGCGTCTCCGGTCGGCGCGGGGCGGTCGAGAGCCAGACCTCGGGTGAGGGCCTGATCTGCGTGGTCGAGAAGTAGCCCAGGGAAGCCGGCAGGGCCGAAGGGTTCAGGAGTGGCGGCGGGTTTTCCCGTCGTCGGCGATCGGATACATCGACAACTCGATGACCGGGAACTGGGGCCGCTCGAGGGTGAGCGTGATGGGATTCGATCCGAAGAGCGCGCTCAGGTATTCCTTCAGGGTCAGGTTGGTGGGACCGTAGCCCTTGTCGTAAAGCCAGTGTTCACAGGCCGCGCCCAGCTCGGCCGCACTGGTGTAGCGCTTCTCCAGGCGACGCTCGAGCGTTTTGCCCAGGATCTCGAGCACCGGGTGAGGCACATCGGGATTGACCTCGAGTGGCGAACGCATGACCCCGGCCACCACTTCGATGAGGGTGGCCTCGGCGGAGTCGGCCTTGAAGAGGCGGTCGAGGGTGAGCATCTCGTAGAAAACCGAGCCCAGGGAGAAGATGTCGCTGCGGTTGTCCATGTGCATCGAGGCGATGACCTCGGGGGCCATGTAGGAGGGTTTGCCCACCAGGTTCTCGCTGCGCGTGCCGCTGCGGGCGGCGATGCCGAAGTCGATGAGCTTCACCGTGCCTTCGCGGGTCATCATGATGTTGGAGGGCGAGATATCGCGGTGCACAATGGCCGCACGCTCGTAGACGTACTGCAGACCGCGACAGACCCGGCTCACGATGAAGACCACGAGTTCCGCGGGGGGCAGCTTGTCGAGGATGAGGTGGCGGTCGATGAACTCCGACAGGCTCCAGCCGTCGATGTACTCGAGGACGATGCAAAGGTCGTTGTCGATGCGTTCGAAGTCGAAGATGCGTCCGATGTTCTCGTGGTCGAGCACGGCATACCGCCGGGCTTCTTCGACAAAGAGGGAGATGAGCCCGAGGTCGGTGCCGTCGAGCAGTTTCTTGATCACCACCGGGCGCTCGAAACCCGCTTCACCCACCAGGCGCGCGCGGTAAACCCTGCCCATGCCTCCGGCTCCCAGTTCCTGCTCGAGGACGTACTTGCTTGGCATGATTGGCGCGCTTCTTTCTCCCTGGACCGTCGAGCATTCTACGCACGGCGCCGCCCCGTATACTGCCGGAACTTAAAACCTCGATGCGGATCATGGCTCTAGACATCGGTGACCGCACCATCGGTGTGGCCTGCTCGGACGAAGGACTTGTCCTGGCCTCTCCAGTCGAGACCATCGCCCGTCGGGGTCCCAAGGCCGACTCGATTCGCGTGGACACCCTTGTGCGCGAACGCGGTGTCTCGCGGGTGATCGCGGGACTCCCCCTCACCCTGCGCGGCGAGGCCGGGCCGCAAAGCGCCAAGGTGGCGGAGTTCGTCGAGGTGCTGAAGCGGCGGCTGAAGGTTCCGGTCGAGATGTGGGACGAGCGCCTCACCACGAGGGAAGCCGAGCGCACACTGATCGCGAACGACATGTCGCGGTCGCGGCGGAAGGAAATCATCGACCAGATGGCCGCGGTCCTGATCCTCCAGACCTACCTCGACGCGCGCGCCCACGGCGTCTCCAGACCGCCCGCTTCATGAAGACCCGTCTCCTCGCTCTGCTCCTCCTCGCCGGGCTCGGCCTGCGCCTGTGGTGGAGGGTGGAGACCGAATCGCCCCTGGGAGGACCGCCCGCCGAGGTGGTGGTGCCGCCTGGAGCCTCGACCCAGGTCATCGCCGACCGCCTGGCCGAAGCCCTCGTGGTGCCGCGGCCCTGGACCTTCACCCTTCTGGTTCGGCTGCGCGGGGATGGCGCGCGCATGAAGGCCGGACGTTATCGTTTCGAGGGCCCGTACTCACTGCTCGACGTCGAGCAAAAGCTGGTGCGCGGCGACGTGGAGCGCCGGGAAGTCACCTTCCCCGAAGGCCGCAACATCTTCGAGATGGCGCAGATCGCGGCCCGGGCGGGGCTGGGCGAGGCGGCGTTCCTGGCCGCAGCCACAGACCCTGGTCTGATTACCGATCTCGATCCGCTCGCGACATCACTCGAGGGATACCTGTTCCCGGACACCTACGAGACACCGGAGCCGGGCGCCGAGGCCGAACTGGTGGCGGAGATGGTGAAACACTCACGCCGCCTGTTCGAGGGGCTGGGGCTTGCCTCCGCCGGACAAACCATCGCGGGCCAGGACCTCACCCTGCGCCAGATCGTCACCCTCGCCTCCATCGTCGAACTCGAGACCGCGGCCCCCGCGGAGCGTCCGCGCATCGCCTCGGTGTTCCTGAACCGGCTGCGCATCGGAATGCGCCTGCAGACCGACCCCACCGTCATCTACGCCCTCAAACTCACAGGCCGGTACAACGGCAACATCCGGAAAGTGGATCTGTCGAGCGATTCGCCCTACAACACCTACAAAGTGGCGGGTTTGCCCCCCGGGCCCATCGCATCGCCGGGACGCTCGGCCATTCTCGCCGTGCTCCAGCCCGAGACGACCTCGGACCTTTATTTCGTCAGCCGGAACGACGGCACTCACATCTTCTCGAGCAATCTGCGTGATCACGAGCGTGCGGTGGACGAGTTCCAGCGGAGACGCCGAAAGGCGCCCGCCACCCCGACTCCTCAAGGCACCCCCTCGCCCCAAGCCACCACTCCGGTCCAGTGAGCGTCCCCTCGAGCGGCGCGCGGGTGGCCCTCGTCGGCTTCGTCTTCTCGCTCGTGTTGCTGCTCGCGAACGGTCGGGCCATCGGATCGGGTGACACGAACGCCGTGGAGAAGACGGCCGCGGCCCTGGCGGAACGCGGAAGCGTGATTCTTCCCGCCGACGAGGCGGCGGACCCCTTCACCCGGCCTGTGGACGGCGGACGGATCTCGATCTACTCCCCGCTTCCCGCTCTGCTCGCTGCCCCCGTGTTCTTCGGGTTCAATGGGTTCTTCGACCTCACACCCTCGGGAATGCAGATCGCCGGCAAGTTGAGCGCGGCCCTGCTTTCGGCGCTGGCCGTGGCCTTGCTCGCCGCCTCGTTCCACCGACGATTCCCCGCGGGACCGGCACTTCTCGCCGCCCTTCTCTTCGGCCTCGGCACCAGCGTCTTCTCGACCAGCCAGGCCTTGTGGCAGCACCCCGCGGTCGTGCTTCTCCTCGTGGTCGCGATC
Organism: Vicinamibacteria bacterium; assembly: GCA_017990495.1. Taxonomy (GTDB): domain Bacteria; phylum Acidobacteriota; class Vicinamibacteria; order Fen-336; family JAGNNV01; genus JAGNNV01. The sequence continues at coordinate 21,151 of JAGNNV010000001.1, read as the reverse complement.
GAAGCGCTCTCTCGCTTGGAAGCCGCCAGCACCGACGCCGAGAAGCTCCGGCCCGGCCTCGTCGCCGCACTCGCCCTCTCCCTCGCCGCCGCGGCACGACCGGCCACCATCCCGATGTGCGCGGTACTGTTCCTCTTCCTGCTCAGTCGCGCACGTTCGCACGCACCTCGCTTGCTGGCCATGGCTGCCGGGCCCGCCGTGGCCCTGGCCGCATACAACACACTGTTTTTCGGCGCGCCCTGGCGTTTTGGTCCGCCTCTCAGCGGACGTTTCGGCGCCGCCTTCCCGGAATCACTCGCGGGGCTCCTCGTCTCGCCGGCGCGCGGGCTGTTCATCTTCACTCCCATCGCCCTTCTCGCCTTGTGGGGCCTGGCCCGCGAGTCCCGCAGGTCGGCGCTCGCTCGCGCCCTGCTCGCCGCCGCCTCGCTTCACTTCGTCTTCATGAGCCTTTGGAACGAGTGGCATGGGGGCGAGTCTTTCGGGCCCAGACTCCTCACGGATTTCCTCCCCGCCCTGTTCTTCTTCCTGCCGGAGACGCTTCTCGTCGCACCAAAGACCGGCGCTTTGCTTGGCGGTCTCTCGGTCGCGATTCAGCTCCTCGGCGGATGGACCTACGACTACCGCTGGGAGCGATTGCACCAGCGGGGGCTCGAGTTCAACGCCGCGTTGTGGTCGTGGCGCGACTCGCCCATCGCCTTCGCTCTTCGCGAGGGTGTGGTGGTGCAGGGAATCCCCGTGATGGAGGGACGTCGCCTGCGCCTGGCTCTGCATCGATCCACACCGTTCGGCGTTTCAGGCTCCATCATCGACGGCACGCCGCAAGGCTTGAGGATCAGCGGGCCCGGCCTCGTGCGCGACGTTCGGCTGGAACGCGGCGCGCGGCTCTCGTCGGCCTGGATCACTCTCGCTCACCCAGGCGACGCGGTGGCCGTCCGCGCGGAAACGGGCGGGTCGCGGATTCTGCATCTTGTCGGCTCGCTTCAGGGCACACTTGCCGTCGACACGCGGTCGGGCTCGATCAACACACCGCTTGCCGGCGACTTCGACCTCCAGATTCCGCTCGTGCTCGAGGCCGGCGAAGATGTGTTCGTGCGCGCAGCTGTGGGCGAACTGCGGCTCGCGCGTCTCAGCGTGCGCTGAGCGAAACGGTCGTCCTACTGCCGCAGCTTCGGCGCCTCGCCCCACTTGAGCTTGGTGCGGAGAACTTCGAAGTAGTCACGCGCGCCGGAGGTGACGAGCTTCACCCTTCGGCTGCCCCGGCTCACCACCAGCGCATCGTCGGGGGTGACTTCGCGGCTCCACTGGCCGTCCACCGTGACGTGCACGGGCGACCCCGAGGAACGCACCTGGATGCGCACCGGGGTGGCCGCGGGGATCACCACCGGCCGGTTCGAGAGCATGTGGGGACAAATGGGAGTGAGCACCACCGCGTCGAGCGCTGGATGCAGGATGGGGCCGCCCGCGGCGAGGTTGTAGGCGGTGGAGCCCGTGGGCGACGAGACGATCAGGCCGTCGGCGCGAAAGTCCGACACGAGCCGGTCGCCGACCGAAACCGTGAACTCGACGATGCGGGAGACCGTGGCCGCCTTGGCGATGGTGACGTCGTTCAGGCCTTCATAACCCGTGGATTCCTCGCCCCGCACCAGGGCGGCGCGGAGCATCGATCGCCAGGAATACGCGTAGTGGCCGGAAACGAGGTTGCGCAGCGCCTCCTCCACCTCCTCGCTCGTGATCTCGGTGAGAAAGCCGAGCGATCCGAGGTTCACACCCAGGATCGGAGTCTCTTCGTCGAGGACACGCTGCACCGCGCGCAGGAGCGTGCCGTCGCCGCCGAGCACCACCACCGCGTCGATGGGGCCGCGGGCCCTCTCCTTCACCGTCTCGCAGCCAAGCGACTTCAGCACGTCGAGAACCTTGAGTCGCGTGGGATCCTGCTCGGCGAGATCCTCGCGAGTGACGACCGCGACCTTCACGCGAAAAACTCCGCGCGCGGATTTCGGAACAGGCTCAGGCTCGGCACGATGGAGGCATCATGTCAGACGGAGCGAAGGGGTGCCACCGCGTGGAGGAAGAACTCGCGGTTCCCGCCCACGCCGTCGATCGGCGACCGGGCGACCGCGCGGACATTGAAGCCGAGGGCGAGGGCGCCCTCGCACACCCCCAGCATCACCCGAGTGTGCACCCGAGGATCGCGCACGATGCCGCCGCTGCCCACCTCGCCCCGGCTGGCTTCGAACTGCGGCTTCACCAGGGAGATGAGATCGGCCCCTTCGGCGAGAACGTCGGCAAGGGCGGGCAGGATCTTCAGGATGGAGATGAAGGAGACGTCCATGGTGGCGAGTGTCGGACGTTCCGGGATGGAGTCTTTCTTCAGATGTCGCGCGTTCGTGCGCTCGTGGAGGACAACCCGCGGGTCCTGGCGCAGGCGCTCGTGCAACTGGCCCACGCCGCTGTCGAAGGCGTACACCCGCAACGCACCGCGAGCCAGCATCACTTCGGTGAAGCCGCCGGTGGAGCTCCCCACGTCGATGCCCACGCGGCCCTCGCAGGAAATCCCGAAGGCGTCGAGGGCCCCAATCAGCTTGAGAGCCCCGCGTGAAACCCAGGGCTCTTCCCCATCCACCTCGATGAGCGTCTCCTCGTGAACCGGCGAGCCCGCCTTCGGCCGCTCAACCTGGGCCACCCGGACCCGGCCGGCCAGGATCAGGGCCTGGGCCCGTTCGCGCGAGGGAGCCAGGTCCCGGCGCACGATCTCGAGGTCGAGCCGGCGACGGGTGAGACTCAAGAGACCCGGTGGATGATCCGGGACGCGAGGTCGCGCAACAGGGCGGCCTCGGGTCCGAAGGGCGCGAGTGCGGCGAGGGCCTGAGTGTGAAGGGCGATCGCGTGTTGCTTCGACGCCTCGAGTCCATGAAGGGCCACCCAGGTGGCCTTGCCGGCCTGTGCGTCCTTGCCCGGTGTTTTGCCAAGCGAGGCCGCGTCCCCGCTGACGTCGAGTATGTCGTCGACGATCTGAAAGCCAAGGCCAATGGGTTCGGCGAACGTCCGCAGCGCCTCGGCCTGAACCTGCGAGGCCCCGGCGAGCAAGCCGCCGCCCACCACCGTGGCCACGATCAGGGCCCCGGTTTTGGTGCGATGGATCCGTTCGAGGTCGGCGGGGGTCGCGGGCACACCTTCGTACTTGAGGTCGTCCATCTGTCCGCCGATGAGGCCGGCGGTGCCGCAGGCGCGCGCGAGCACCACCAGAGCGGCGAGCACGAGGCCGCTCCGCTCGGTCGCGCCCTCACCCGTGGCCACGATCTCGAAGGCAAGTGTCTGCAGTGCGTCGCCGGCAAGGATGGCGGTCGCTTCATCGAAGGCTTTGTGACAGGTCGGCCGACCGCGACGCAGATCGTCGTCGTCCATGGACGGAAGATCGTCGTGGATGAGCGAAAAGGTGTGGATCAGTTCGACGGCACAGGCGAAAGGCAGAGCGCGCGCCCGCCCCTGCTGGCCGGCCACGGCATGAGCGGCGGCCAACGCCAGCACGGGGCGGATGCGTTTCCCGCCCGCGAAGACGCTGTAGCGCATGGCCTCGTGAACCCGGGTGGGCCATTGCGACGCTGGAGGAAGATGAAGGTCGAGCGCCTGATCGACCACCGACCTCAACTCATCGTGGGTTGGATCCAACCTTGGCTCCACTCGTTTCAGCGGGAGGGCTCGGCTTTGGCCGCCCGGTCGAGAACGCGCCGCGCGTCCTGGGAGAGCACCTCGATCTTCGACTCGGCGGCCTCGAGGCGCTCCTGGCAGAAGCGGGCGCGGGCGATGCCTTCCTCGTAGAGTTTCAGCGAGTCTTCAAGCGAAAGATCGCCCTTCTCGAGCGACCCCACGATCTGTTCGAGACGGCTGAGCGCGGTCTCGAACGATTCCTTCGTTTCTTCGTTTGCGGCCACGCTGCTCACGCCTCCTCTTCTCGGTCGGTCACGGTGGCTTTCACCCGCCCCCGGGATAGCCGGACCACCATTGGATCGCCCACCTTCACGTCTTCCGCCCGGAGGAGAATACGCCCCTCAGGGGTGGTGGCGAGAGCGTAGCCGCGGCTCAGGACGGCGAGGGGCGAAAGCGCTTCGAGTTTGGATACCACTCCTCCGAAACGCGACCGTCTTCGGTCGAGCAGGGGACGGATGCCGCGCACAAGGAGCCTCACGTCCTCGGTGAACCGCGTGGACACGACCCCGAGACGGGCGTCGATCCTTGCAACCATCGTCGCCACCGCGCGATCGACGCGCGCGTGGGCGCGGGCGAAGATCTCCGTGGGCGCCTGGGCCTCGCAGCGGGTAGCAAGGTCGCGGAAGGCGGCGGCCCGCGCGGCCTGGCGGCGATCCACGGCCACCCGAGCCCTCGTCAGCGTGGCGGCGAGACGGCCGCGCAGCTTGTCGAGTTTGTTGCGCTCGCGCTCGATCACGCGGTGGGTCGACACCGCGTCGAGACGACGACGCCAGCGGTCGCGGTTCGTGTCGATGGCCCGGCGCAGGCCCACGCTTGCGGCTTCCGTGCGTTCGGTGGCGCGGCGCTTGATGTCCACCACCATCCCCGCGGCCACCGAAGGCGTCGCGGCGCGGACGTCGGCCACGAAATCCGACACCGTGAAGTCGCTCTCATGCCCCACCGCGGAAATCACCGGCGGCAGGGACGCGACGATGGCCCGGGCCACGACCTCCTCGTTGAAGGGCCAGAGATCCTCGATGCTGCCTCCGCCGCGCGCCACGATGATGAGGTCGACGTCGTCGCGCTGCGCCAGCAGGTCGATGGCGGCAGCGATCTCGGCCGAAGCCCCCTCGCCCTGCACCCTGGTGGGCGAAAGAAGCACGCGCACACGGGCCCCGCCGCGGGCCAGGGTCTGCTCGATGTCCTGGCGCACCGCGCCGGTGGGCGATGTCACCACGCCGATCGTATGCACCATGCGGGGCAGCGGGCGTTTGCGCTCGTCGGCGAACAGGCCCTCGGTGCGCAGGCGCGTCTTGAGGGCCTCGAGCGCGCGCTGCAGATCGCCCACGCCGACGAGGTCGAGGGTGTCGATGTGCAACGAATAGCGGCCCTGCGAGTTGAAGACCCGGATCGCGCCGGTCGCCACCACCCGCAAGCCGAGCTTCGGCTGCACGCCCATGGCCTCGCGGTTGCTCGCCCACAGGATCGCATCGAGGGTTGAACCCGCATCCTTGAGGGTGAAATAGGTATGACCGTTCGCGGCGATGGTGACCTTGGAGATCTCGCCCATCACGCACACCGAGGAGAAGGCGGCGGCGAGGTGACGGCCCATGCGATCGGTGAGTTCGCTGATCGAGATCGGAGCACGCTCCGGCGCCTTCGGCTCGGGCATCACCACCGCGGGGGCCGGTGACTCGAACAGGGTCGACTGCAGTCGCTCGCTCAGCGGGCGCGTGGCGGCAGCGGCCTTGGCTGGAGGGGAAGGGCGCCTGGTGGTCATGGCCGCACGTCGCTGGAGAGGTGTGCGATCAGAGCGACAAAACTTCCGTTTCGGTCAGGAACATCCGGTCGATGGAGGAAGCGCGGCCGGTGTCTTCGTCGATCGCCACCACCACCGCGGCGAAACGCGGATCTCCCTTCGCGGTTTCGAACTTGGCGGGCAGGCCGTCGACGAACCGCTTGATGATGATGTCCTTCTCGACCCCGATCACCGAGTCGTACGGACCGGTCATGCCGATGTCCGTGCAGTAAGCCGTCCCCTTGGGCAGGATGCGGTGATCGCAGGTGGGAACATGGGTGTGGGTGCCCACCACCACCGAGGCCAGGCCGTCCATGAAGAAACCCATGGCCGCCTTCTCCGACGTGGTCTCGGCGTGCATGTCGACGAGGATGACGGGCGTCTCCTTGCGCAGTTCCTCGGCGAGTTTCCGGCCGATGGTGAAGGGGTCGTCGATCGCGCCGTTCATGAAGACGCGCCCCGACAGATTGAGGGTGGCGACCTTCACCCCGGTGCGGCTCTTTCCGATATGGCAGCCCTTGCCGGGCTGGCCCACCGGGTAGTTCGCGGGCCGCAGGAGCTGGGGGAACATGTCGATGATCGGAATGATCTCGCGCTTGTCCCAGATGTGGTTGCCCGAAGTCAGGCAGTTGACGCCCTGGCTCAGAAGCTCTTCCGCCAATTCACGCGTGACTCCGTTTCCTCCGGCGAGGTTCTCGGCGTTGGCGATGCAGTAGTCGATGGCGCGCTTGCGCATGATTTTCGGCAGCGCCTGCTTGAGGATGGCGCGGCCCGGAGAGCCGACGATGTCGCCGATAAGGAGGATATTGATCATGAGGGTGTTTTTGGTGGCAACATGCGGGCGGGAAATCCCCGAAAGGACGCCGCAGGCAAGGTTACATGTTCCAGCAGATCATTCAGGATGTCTTGGCCATCGCCGAGGCCGGCCCGCGAGCGGAGGACCTGCTCGAACGGCTGCGCGCGCGCATCATCGCCTTCGAAACCTTCGAGTGCGGCGAGTTGGTGGTCCGGACGAAGAACGGGGTGAAACATCACGTGTTCGCCCCGGGTCTGGGGGATCTCGGCCTTCACGCCCTGACCGCCCTCGAGGGAATCGAGGGAGAGAAGACGCTCCGTCTCGACACCGCGGCTGAGTTCCGCGAGCGGGGGCTGTTGCCCCCTCGTGGCCTGACCTCACTCCTCGTCCTGCGCGTCGAGGCGCCGGACTTTCTATCGGCCGGCCTGGTCCTTGGACATTCCCGCGCCTGGTCGTTCGCCGCGGCGCCGCTCTCGAGAATCCGCACCCTCGGTGGCCTCACGGCAAGGCTGCTTCTGCGCACGGCCGAGCCGGTCGCCGTCGCCGATCCCGCGGAGATCGCCCGGCTCAAGGACGATGTGGCCCGCCTGCGCGCGCACGCGTCGAGCCTGGAAGCGGAGATCGTGAGGCTGCGCGCCGAGCGGGCGGTTACGAAGCGTTCCGACAAACCACGATGATGGTGCGGTCGTCGGTGGCCTTCAGGCCCTCGGCGAACTCGTCGGCCTTCTTGAGCAGGTGATCCTTCATCTCCGTGGCCGAGGTTCCTTGAACACCAAGCACGAATTGGGTGAGACCCTCTTCCCCGAGTTCATCGCCCTTGCTGTTCCAGGTTTCTGAGAAGCCGTCGGTGAAAACCACCAGCCGATCGTTGGGATCGATCCTCGTAGCTCCGGCCTCGTAAGGCGCGTCCTCGAACAGCCCGAGCACCATGCCGCCCTGCTGGAGACGTTCCACTTCCCCGTTGCCCTTGGAAAGGATGGGCGCGTTGTGACCGGCGTTCACGTAGTCGAGGTGGCCGGTGTTCAGATCGAGCCGGCCCAGGAAGAAAGTGACGTACTTGTTCGCGGGCACGTTCTGGGTGACCAGATTGTTCATCTCCGCGAGAGCCCCGTTCAGATTGTCCTCGAGCCAGTAGTCCCGCACCGCCGCGCGCAGGATGGTCATGATCAGAGCCGCCCCCGTGCCCTTGCCCGACACATCGCCCATCACGAAAGTCAGGCGGTCTTTGGTGACGTGGAAGTCGAAATAGTCGCCCCCTACCGCTCGGCAAGGCTCGGTGCCCGCGGCCACGTCGTATCCGGCGATCGAGGGTGAGGCCTTGGGCAGCATGCTGCGCTGAATCTCCGCGGCCACCCGCATGTCTTCTTCGAGGCGGCGCTTCTCGAGACTCTCCTCGAGCAGCCGCGCGTTCTCGATTTTGGCCGCGGCAACGCTCGCGAGCGCGGTGACGAGTTCGAGGTCTTCTTCGGAAAAGATGTGGGTGCGCTCGCGCGAGTCGAGATAGACCACGCCAATGACCGACTCCTTGCCGCCGTCGGAGTGCCACAGCGGAGCGCACATGGCCGACCGGATGCCCGTGGTCACGATGCTCTGCTCCGCCTTGAGCACGTCGTCCTCGAGCACGTTGGGCAGGAGGATCGACACCTGCTCCTTGAGCACGCGGCGGGAAATGGTGCGGCTGACCTTGAGGATGGGCTCGCCGCGCCGCGTCTTCGAGGCCTTCACCTCGGCGATCTGCGCGCCTGGAGGCCCTTCAAACAAGGCGATGGCCCCGCGTTCCGCGGCCACCGCGGCGAAGAGGATGTCGAGGATCTGATCGAAGGTCTCGGCGATGGGCTTGTGGGCGAGGAGTGCCGCGGCCGCACCCGACAACACGGTCAGGATGCGGTTCTTGCGGGCCAGGTCGTCGGCGCTGGTGGACGCGCGAAGCACGCCTTCCTGCAAGGTGCGCACGGAGAAGACGCGGGTGCCCACCGCCTGGATGTCGTCTTCGGCCTCCTCGTCGGCGAGGTTCCACTGCACCGTGACGGTGTGATCGCCGAGCTTGATCTGGTCGCCCCGGCGCAGCGGGGTGGTGCCCTGGATCCGCGTGCCGTTCACCAGGGTTCCGTTCTTGCTGCCGAGATCGGCGATGGTCAACCCGCCGCCGTCGAGACGGATCTCCGCGTGCATGCGCGAAAGCCACTGGTCGGGAATGAAGATATCCGCGTCCCGAGATCTTCCAAGCGTGGTGCGCGCGCGTTCGACCTTGATACGACGCTCGCCTTCGGCAGACTTGAGCAGAAGTTCGGGGGTCGCGACCATGAACAGTGATTCTAGGGTCAAGCGGGGCCTAGAATCCTTTGTCCCCGCGAATGAAGCCGCCCCTCTCCTCCTCCCGACGCCGGGCGCTCACCGCGGCGGCCTTCCTGATGGCCACGTCGGCGATCGGCCCGGGCTTCCTCACCCAAACCGCGGTTTTCACGGGCATCCACGGAGCGGACATGGCCTTCGCCATCCTCGCCTCGGTGCTGATCGACATCGGTGTGCAGTGGAACGTGTGGCGAGTCATCGGCGTGACGGGCCTCTCCGGCCCCGCCATCGCCGCGGCCATCCACCCCTTCCTGAGCGGCCTGCTGCGGGTGCTGGTGGTGTTCGGCGGCTTTGTGTTCAATGTCGGCAATCTGGCCGGCTGCGCGCTGGGTCTCGCCGTCTTCGGGGTTCCCCTGGGTGCCGGGGCCGCGGTCTCCGCCATTCTCGCCCTGGCGCTTCTGGCGCGTCCCGCGGCCATGCGTCCGGTGGATGTCTTCGTCCAGGTCCTGGGCTTCCTGATGCTCGCCCTCACCACCTCGATCATGGTGATGTCCCATCCCGACTATCTCCTGGCCGCGCAGCGCGCGATTCTTCCAAGCGAGCTCCCCACCGGTTCAATCCTCACCCTGGTGGGCGGGACGGTGGGCGGCTACATCACCTTCTCCGGCGCGCATCGACTGCTCGCTTCGGGCCTCAAGGGTGAAGACGCGATCCGCGACTTCGACAGCGCGGCCATCCGCGGCATCCTGGTCACCGGGGCCATGCGGACCATCCTGTTCCTCGCCATCCTGGGCGTGCTGCAAGGGGCGACCGGGCCACTCGATCCCGTGAACCCCGCGGGCGCCGCGTTCCGCCT